>NZ_LJRZ01000295.1:0-332969 GCF_002742485.1 Pseudomonas sp. 2822-17 | reverse complement strand
GCCCGGATACATTAGCGCAAGCCTGATTTACCGTTCATCGTGACTGGATAGCAAAAGGTGGGCTGACCATACATTTGGTTACTTTGGGGCTTTTCCAAAGTGACCCGCCGTAAGGGCGGAACCAATATCCGCCATCACCCAAATAACGGATATGCCCACACTCAACCCCAGGGTCGCCAATAAACCGCCACCCAACTCCCCGATTTTATTGGATGCACTCCCCCCAACTCACAGCTAATCTCCTCAAACCAAATACTCACTCCCAATAGATGTTTTTTTGACGCCGGGTCAGCTGTCGCAAGGAATGCACATGACACAACGACGGAGTGGCAGAAAGCGGCGAACACTGCCAGAGGGCACCGCCATGACGTGGCGCCATACGTTCCAAACCCGTATCGCCGGGGTGCTGGCGTTGCTGCTGCTGGTGGTGGTCGCCGCCACCTATTTCGCCGTCAAGGCCGCCACCACCCGCGCCGTGGAGAACCAGGCACAGGTCCAATTGAAAACCGGAACCCAGGTGTTCGAACGCCTGCTGGACCTGCGCGGCCGTCGCCTGCAATACGGCCTCGGTTGGCTCACCGCCGACGTCCCGTTCAAGCAGGCCGTGGCCGAAGGCAAGACGGTGCCGATTCTGGCTGCACTGCGGCGGCATGGCACCGGCATCCGCTCCAGCGAAGTGTTTGTACTGGGCCCGGAGGGCAAGGTCGTGGTCAGCACCTGGCCCATCCTTACGCGCGGGCAGCTTTTTCCCTATGACAACGCCTTGCGCCAGGCACGGCGCAACGGCCTGCAAATGCTGATTGTGGCCCTGGACGGGCGACCTTACTTGCTGGTGCAGGATCAAGTACTCGATCCATTGCCCATCGCCCGCGTCGTCATGGGCTTTCCCATGGACCAACTGTTTGCCAATGAACTGCGCTCCATGAGCAACCTGGAGGTCTCGTTCCTCAGCGTGCAGGGCGGCAAGCCTGGTCCCTTGTTCAGCACCCAGCCTGAGGCTTATCAGGCCGCCATCCTCAGCCTGCTGCACGATGCGCCGCTGAACCCGCAGGCGCAGATCCAGTTGTTTTACGGTCAGCGCGTGCTCAGCCGAGTGTTGCCGCTCGCCAACTCCGGTGACGGCGACGACGTGCGCGTACTGCTGCAAAGCCCGCTGGACCACGCACTGGAATCCTTTGCGCCACTGGATCGGCAGTTCCTCGGGATTGCCCTGGCGGTGCTGCTGGTGTCGTTGGCCGGCGCGTTGTTCCTGGCGCGGCGGGTGTCGCGCCCGCTCAACGCGCTGGTGGAAGCGGCCGGGCGCATCGGCGCGGGTGACTACCGCACGCCGGTGCGGGTGCGCAGCCACGATGAATTCGGCCTGTTGGCTCGTGCCTTCAATGCCATGCAAAGCGGCATCGCCGTGCGCGAACGGCAACTGGCCCATAACGCCCTCCACGACCCACTGACCGGCCTGCCCAATCGCGCCCTGGCAATGGAGCGCCTGGGCAGTGCGATCAGTGCGCGGCGGCCGGTGGTGTTGCTGTACCTGGGCATCGAGAACTACCGCGTCATCAACGAAGGCTTCGGCCCGCAAGGCGTGGAAGAAATGATGCGCGAAGCCAGCCGGTGTCTGTCCATGAGCCTGTTGGCCAGCGACACGGCTGCACGCATCACCGGCAGCGAATTCCTGTTGCTCCTGGAAAACACCGAGATCGACCGCGCCGTGGCCCGCGCCGACCGCCTCTACGCGCTGCTCACCGAACCCCAGCGCATCGGCAGCCACGAAGTGCGCCACGAGGTCAGTATCGGCATCGCCGCGTACCCCGCCGACGGCCAGCACGTGGAAGAGTTGATCAGCCGCGCCGCGATTGCGCGCCACGATGCAACGACGCTGCCCGGCTATCTGCAGGTCTACCAACAGGACCGCGACCTGGCACACCAACGCCAGATCAGCTTGATCCGCGACCTGCGTCGTGCGGTCGTCGAAGGTCAGTTGTACCTGTGCTACCAGCCCAAGCTCGACCTGCTGCACGGCCAGGTACGCCAGGCCGAAGCCTTGCTGCGCTGGCAGCACCCGACGCTGGGGCTGGTGTCGCCCGCCGAATTCATCCCCCTGGCCGAACGCACCGGCAGCATGGGCGGCCTGACCCAGTGGGTGATTGAAGAAGCGATCCGCCAGATCGGCGAATGGGCGCAGCGCGGACTGCCTATCCAGCTGTCGGTGAATATTTCGGTGGACGACCTGGCCGATGATGAACTGGCGGTCCGTGTCACCACTTTGCTGACGCGCTACAACGTGCCGGCCCAGCAACTGATTTTCGAGATCACCGAAAGCGCGATCATGCACAACCCGCAGCAGGCCCTCAGCGTGCTGGAGCAACTGCGCGACTGTGGCATCAGCCTGTCGGTGGATGACTTCGGCACCGGCTATTCGTCGCTGGCGCAATTACAGCGTCTGCCGGTGCAGGAGTTGAAGATCGACCAGTCGTTCGTGCGCAACCTCGACAGCGCCACGGGCGATGGTGTGATCGTGCGCTCCACCATCGAAATGAGCCACAACCTGGGGCTTAAGGTGGTGGCCGAAGGCGTGGAGTTCGAGCCGAGTCTCAAGCTGCTCAAACAGTGGAACTGCGATACGGCCCAGGGCTACCTCATCAGCCGGCCACTGAATGCCATGGCGTTCGAGAGGTGGATGCGCTGCGAGCACGCGCAGGTCTGATGACCCGCTGCTACAGTTTCTATGGTCCAGGCCGATAGGCTTTACAAGGCTTGACCGTTTGCACAGTTATTTACCGACCAACGGTCAAGTATCCAGCGCTATTGAGTGATGGCATTATGCCTTGATTGCGGCATCATGACCGCACATCGCTGTGCCAAGGCTGGCCGCTCATTTTCCATTTTTTGCGGATCGACCATGGCCCGAATTTTTCCTTCGATCTCCCTGATGCTGATGCTGGCGGGCTCTGCCTCGGCGGCCACGCTGGACCTGTCGTTCAAGCAGGCCGATGGCAGCCCGGTGGCGGATGCGATAGTCACACTGCAAGGCCCGCCCGCCGCATCGGCCGGCGTGCTCACGGCCAATATGGACCAACGTGGCCAGCGCTTCGCCCCCCATGTGCTGGCGGTCCATACCGGCACCCAGGTGCGTTTCCCCAATAGCGATAACATCCGGCATCAGGTGTATTCCTTTTCTACGGCCAAACGTTTCGAATTGCGCCTGTACGAAGGCACGCCCGCCGAGCCGTTGCTGTTCGACAAACCCGGCGTGGTGGTGCTCGGCTGCAATATTCATGACTGGATGCTCGGCTACATCTACGTCACCGACGACCCGCACTTTGGCGTCAGCAACGCCCAGGGCCAGGTACGCCTGGAGCAGCTGGCGCCCGGTGATTACCACGCCACCCTGTGGCACCCGCAACTGAAGGATATGCAGCCGTTGGACGGCGGCACCTTGCACGTGCCCGCCGCAGGCCTGAGCCACAACGTAGTGCTGGCCCTGGAGCCCGCGTCCGAAGACCTTCCGCCCACGCCAAGCGCCTTTGGTGATGCCTTCAATCGAGCTGCCCGTGAAACTGCGCAGTAGTTTCCAGGCGCGCGTCGCCAGCGTCCTGATCCTGCTGTTGCTGGTGGTGATCGGTGCGCTGTATTTCAGCGTCAAGGCAGCCACCAGCTCAGCGGTGCGCAGCCAGGCGCTGGCCCAGCTGGATGTGGGGGCGCGGGTCTTCGAACGCTTGCTGGACGTACGCGGTCGGCGCCTCGCCGACGGCGTGCAACTGCTCGCGGCCGACTTCGGTTTTCGCGATGCCGTGGCCAGCGGCGACTCGGCGACGATGCGCTCGGTGCTGCTCAATCACGGCAAGCGCATCAACGCCAGTGACATGATCCTGCTGGGCATGGACGGCAAAGTCCTGGCCAGTACTCTGAGCGAAGTGCCCGAAGGCTCGACCTTCACCTATGACCAATCGCTGCGCGAAGCCCGGCGCAATCGCCAGGCCATGCTGATCGTGCCGCTGCAAGGCAAGCCGCACCTGCTGGTGGAAGCCTCGGTGCTGGCGCCGCTGCCGATTGCGCGGGTGGTGATGGGCTTCAGCATGGACGGCGCGTTCGCCGGTGAATTGCGTTCGTTGAGCAACCTGGAAGTGTCGTTCCTGGCGATTGAGAAAGACCAGCCTGGCGAGTTGGTTACTACCCAACCCCAAGCGCTGCACGAGAGCATCCAGGCACTGATGCAGGGCGATTCCACGCGCCGAGGCGTGTCCACCACCGATCACCTGGAACAGAGCTTCCTCAGTCAGTCGCTGGTGTTGGCCAGCGATGAAAACGGCAAAGTCCTGGCCTTGCTGCAAAGCCCGCTGGACGCGGCGATGCAAGCCTTTGTGCCGTTGGATGAAAAGATCCTGGTCATTGCGTTGGTCGCGTTACTGGCGTCGCTGATGGGTGCCTTGCTGCTGGCGCGTAGCGTGTCGCGTCCGGTACAGGCCTTGGCGCTGGCGGCCGAGCGTATTGGTCAGGGCGATTACCAGACGCCCGTGGCCCTGGCCCGCAGCGACGAGCTGGGCTTGCTCGCCAGTGCGGTCAACTCCATGCAAAGCGGCATCGCCGAGCGCGAACAGCAGCTTGCTCACAATGCCCTGCATGATCGCCTCACCGGCCTGCCGAACCGCGCACTGGCCATGGAGCGCCTGGGCAGTGCCATTGCGTTGAATCGACCGGTCGCCTTGATCTACCTGGGCATCGACAACCTGCGCGCCGCCAGCGAAGCCGCCGGGCCGGATGCAGTGGACCAATTGCTGCTGGCCGTCAGCCGTCGCCTGGAGGCGGTACTGCGCCCTGGCGATACCCTGGCGCACCTGATCGCCGACGAGTTTCTGCTATTGCTCGAAGGCGCCGGCAGCGACGAGGCAGTGGGCATGGCCGACAAACTCCAACAACTGTTGCTGCGCCCCCAGCGCATCAACGGCCATGACTTGGCGCTGGACTGCCGCCTGGGTATCGCGGCATTCCCGGCCGACGGCGAAAGCCCGCACACCCTGCTTGAGCGTGCCGCCATCGCCATGAAAGACGCCGCGCAAATGCCCGGTCGCCTGCAAATCTACGAGCACGGCCGTGACCTGGCGCACCGTCGCCAGATCACCCTGATTCGCGACCTGCGCCACGCGCCTAACCAGGGCCAGTTGCTGCTGCATTACCAGCCCAAGCTGGACATTCGCCAGGGCACCGTACGTCAGGCTGAAGCCCT
Source organism: Pseudomonas sp. 2822-17 (assembly GCF_002742485.1). NCBI lineage: Bacteria > Pseudomonadati > Pseudomonadota > Gammaproteobacteria > Pseudomonadales > Pseudomonadaceae > Pseudomonas > Pseudomonas sp. 2822-17. Next base: position 327,748 of record NZ_LJRZ01000295.1, on the reverse strand, counting down.
GTTGCGCTGGCAGCATCCGCAGTTCGGCATGGTCTCGCCGGCGGAATTCATTCCCCTGGCCGAACGTTCCGGCAGCATTCAACTGCTGACCCACTGGGTGATCGAAGAGGGCATTCGTCAGCTGTGTGAATGGAACCGCCGTGGCCTGTACCTGCAGTTGTCGCTGAACATCTCGGCGGACGATTTACTCGGCGATGAGCTGGCCCACCGCGTCTCGGCGTTGCTGCGTCGCTATGGTTTGCCGGCGGAGCAACTGGTGTTCGAAATCACCGAAAGCGCAGTGATGCGTGAGCCGGAAAAAGCGCTGAAAGTCCTGCACCTGCTGCGTGATTGCGGCATCAGTCTGTCGGTGGATGACTTCGGCACCGGCTATTCGTCGCTGGCTCACCTCAAGCGCCTGCCGGTGCAAGAGTTGAAGATCGACCAATCCTTTGTCCGTAACCTCGATGAAACCAGTGAGGATGCGGTGATCGTGCGTTCCACCATCGAGATGAGCCACAACCTGGGCCTCAAAGTGGTCGCCGAGGGCGTTGAATACGCCCACAGTCTGCGTCTGCTGGAGCGCTGGCAGTGCGACACGGCCCAGGGTTACCTGATCAGCCGGCCCTTGAGCGCCGACGCTTTCGAAGCCTGGGTGGCGTTGCCCCTCAGTGCGCAAACTTCCCTGGTTCATTGAGTGGCTGACGTGCGTCTTTCTCTATTGCTCGGCTGCCTGGCCGCCCTGACTGTGCAAACCACCCTGGCCGATAACGGCCGCCTGATCGCCACCGGCGGTGCCAGCAGCATCGAGGGCACGGCGGGCGGCGGTATCACGCCGTGGGCGGTACTGGCCGGCTACGGTGAACAGCACGAATGGGGCGCGACGGCGTTCGCCACCACGGTCAACCTGCCGGACTATCGGCTGGACGTGGCGGGGCTGGCGCTGGCCTATGACAACCGCGTCGAAGTGTCTTTCGCCCGCCAGCGCTTTGACCTTGGCAGCCTGGTGCACAAGCTCAATCTGCCGGAAGACAATCTTGGCCAGGATGTGCTCGGCGTAAAGGTGCGCCTGTTCGGCGACGTGATTTACGACCATTTGCCGCAAGTGTCCCTCGGCCTGGAATACAAGCACCAGACCAACTTCGACATCCCCAGCCTGGTCGGTGCCAGGCGCGACAGCGACGTGGAAGGCTACCTGGCCGCGAGCCGTTTGTTCATGGGCGCCGCGTTCGGCTACAACGTGCTCGTCAACGGCAGCCTGCGCTACAGCCGCGCCAACGAAACCGGTCTGCTAGGCTTTGGCGGCGACCGCCGTGACAGTCGCAGCCTGCTCAAGGAAGGTTCGGTGGCGCTGCTGTTCAACCCGCGCTGGGCGGTGGGCGTGGAGTACCGCGAGAAACCCGACAACCTGTCGTTCGCAGGCGAAAGCGACTGGGCCGATGTGTTTGTCGGCTACTTTCCCAACAAGCATCTGTCGTTTGTGCTGGCCTATGCCCGGCTTGGGGAGATCGCCACCTTGGATAACCAGAACGGCACCTACCTGTCGATGCAAGGGAGTTTCTGATGCGTTTCCTACCGATCGCCCTGGTGCTGCTGCTCAGCGCCTGCGCCCAGCAACCGCCCAAGGACGACAGCCTGTACCGCGACCTTGGCGCCATGCCCGGCATCACCCGGATTGTCGAAGGCATGCTGCTCAACATCGCCCGGGATGAGCGCATCGTCGAACGCTTCCGGCGCGTCGATATCCAGCGCCTGCGCAACAAATTGATCGAACAGTTCTGCGTCGAAGCCGGCGGGCCGTGCACCTACACCGGCGACAGCATGGCCGAGAGTCACAAGGGCCAGAACGTGAGCCGCAGTGACTTCAATGCGCTGGTGGAGGATTTGATCAAGGCGATGGACAGCGAAGGCATTGCGGTGCCGGTGCAGAATCGGTTGATTGCCCGGTTGGCGGTGATGCGTGGGGAAGTGATCGAGCACTAGTCACCTGAACACCACATATTGATCTGTGTTGTTTATGAAAAAGGCGGCTACCTGTTTAGGGTAGCCGCCTTTTTTTACTGCCGATAAAGCTTAATCCGGCAGTTTAAACGCCATCACATAGTCACCCTGCTTGGTACCCAGGGAACCATGACCACCCGCCACGACCAGCACATACTGCTTGCCGTCCTTGCCGGTGTAGGTCATCGGTGTGGTTTGCGCGCCGGCTGGCAGGCGGCCTTCCCACAGTTGCTTGCCGTTTTTGACGTCGTAGGCACGCAGGTACTGGTCGAGGGTGCCGCTCAGGAAGGACACGCCACCGGCAGTGGTGAAGGTGCCGCCCAGGCTAGGCACGCCCATGCTCAGCGGGATCGGAACCGGCGAGCTGTCACGCACGGTGCCGTTCTTGTGCATCCAGATGGTTTTGTGGGTGGTCAGGTCGACCGCCGCCACATAACCCCACGCCGGTGCCTGGCACGGCAGGCCCATTGGCGACAGCATGGCTTCGAGGATCACACCGTACGGCGCGCCTTTGTTCGGCTGCACGCCTTCGGTTTCGCTGACGCGAGGGCCTTGCTTGGCGATGTCGGCGGCTGGGATCAGCTTGGATTTGAACGCCATGTAGCTAGGGTTCACGAAGGCGATCTGGCGTACCGGGTCGACGGAAATACCACCCCAGTCGAACACGCCGAAGTTACCTGGGTAAACGATCGAGCCTTGCAGCGATGGCGGGGTGAACGCGCCGTCGTAGCGCAGGGATTTGAAATCGATGCGGCACAGCAGTTGGTCGAACGGCGTCACGCCCCACATGTCGCGCTCTTTGAGCGGCGGCGGCATGAAGTTCAGCTCGGACTTCGGCTGGGTAGGGGAGGTACGGTCGCCCGCGACTGCGCCTTGCGGCACGGCCACTTCATGGACCGGCACCACCGGTTGGCCGGTTGCACGGTCCAGCACGTAGATGCTGCCTTGCTTGGTCGATGCCATGACGGCCTGCTTCACGCCGGCGTCGGTCTTGATGTCGATCAGCGACGGCTGCCCGCCCACGTCCATGTCCCAGAGGTCATGGTGAGTGAACTGGAAGGTCCACTTCACGTGGCCGCTGTCGATGTCCAGGGCGGTCAGGCCGGCGGAATATTTCTCGGAATCGTCGGTACGGTCGCCGCCGTATTGGTCGGGCATCTGGTTGCCCATCGGCAGGTAGAGCATGCCGAGTTTTTCATCCACGGCGAACATGGACCACATGTTCGGCGAGTTGCGGGTGTAGGTCTTGCCTTCGGCCAACGGGGTGGTGTCGTCCGGGTTGCCGCTGTCCCAGTTCCACACCAGCTTGCCGGTGTGCACGTCGAACGCGCGGATCACGCCGCTTGGCTCGTCGGTGGAGACGTTATCGGTCACGTGACCGCCGATCACAACCAGGTTCTTGGTCACGGCCGGTGGCGAGGTGGAGTAGTAACCGCCTGGGGCGAAGCTGCCGATATTGGCACGCAGGTCGACCTGGCCTTTGTCGCCGAAGTCTTCGCACATCTTGCCGGTGTCGGCGTTCAGGGCGATCAGGCGGGTGTCGGCGGTCGGCACGAAGATGCGTTTAGGGCAGGCATTCGGCGCGGCGGCCGGGCTGGCGCTGCCGGTCGGGCTCTGCTCGGACGCGTAGGCGGCGTCATCGTGATACGACACGCCACGGCAGGTCATGTGCGCCCAACCCTTGAAGTTCTCAGCGCCCTGGCTGCTGATCTTCGGATCGAAACGCCAGATTTCCTTGCCGGTGTCCGGGTCCAGGGCAATCACTTGGCTGTGCGGGGTGCACACGTAGAGCATGCCGTTGACTTTCAGCGGGGTGTTTTCCGCGGTGGTCTCGCCTGGATCGTTCGGGCCAGGGATGTCGCCGGTGCGGTAGGTCCACGCCGGCACCAGCTTGTGGGCATTCTCCGGGGTGATCTGCGCCAGCGGCGAGTAACGGTCACCGAAGGACGAACGACCGTAGGAATTCCAGTCGCCATCAGCCTGGGACGGCGCAGCATTGGCCATGCCCGGCACCGCGTCGCGGTCCAGTTGGCCTTTGATTTCACCAGGGTTGGTGAACTGGCTGGCGAGGGCGGCAGCGCCGGCCAGCACCACGGCCACGCTCAGCGCGCCAGTGCCCAGCGGGGCAGGTTGGCCACGCAGCAACGGGCGACGAAACCACGGCAGCAACATGACGATGCCCAGGGCGAACAGCAGCGCCAGGCGTGGCACCAACTGCCACCAGTCCAGGCCGACTTCCCACAATGCCCACACGGTACTGGCGAACAGCACCAGCGCGTACAGACCCAGCGCCGCACGGCGGGTCGCCAGCAGCAGGACGCCGGTGAGGGCGATGCCGATACCGGCCAGCAGGTAGTACAGCGACCCGCCGAGCATTGTCAGCTTGATACCGCCGGCCAGCAGGGCCAGGCCCATGATCAGCAGCAAGACGCCTAGCAACCTGGGCAGCAGGCGGCTTGGGCTTGAAGCACCATCAGTGCTCATAGTGTGTTTCTCCGTGACGTTGGAATAATTGTGTAACCCCGTGCTTCACTCACTGTAGATGACGATTCGGCACAGGCTTGGTTCAGCGTTAATTCGGTTTTTCTGAGGATCGGGAGGGTTATCCACAGGCCGGCGATTTATCCTTGGGCGCAGCTCGGTGTAAGACAGCGCTGTCTTGATGGCTAGGAATATTCAGCAAGATGGGGTCGACCGGGAGGTGAAACGTTTCAGATTGTTGCGAAGGATAAAGCGCGGAGGCGTTTAGAGAAAGCCTGAATCGCAAGATGCATCATTTCAGATTTGGTAACAGTGACGAAGTGTCGCTGCAAAAATGAATGTGGGAGGGGGCAAGCCTCCTCCCACGGGAGATTTCCAGTGTTTTTAGAAGCTGGTGCGCAGGCCCACTTGCACGCTCCTGCCCGGGGCGGGCGCCACATCGCGCAGGATCGAACTGGCATAGCGCACGGTCTGGTTGGTCAGGTTTTCACCGTTCACAAACGCCAGCCACTGGCTGCCGCCCATGTTGAAGTGGTAACCCGCGCTCGCGCCCAAAGTGGTGTAGCCATCGGTGCCGCTTTCGTTATCCGGTACTCGGCCCTGGCCCGCTGCGTGTTCCACGTCGATGCGCGCCTGCCAGCGGTCAAGTTCCCACAGCAGGCCGCTGTTCAAGCGCAGCGGCGCAATGCGCGGCAAGGCTTCGCCGGTATCCAGGTTGGTGGCGCGGGTGTAGTCGCCCGACAACTCCAGGGCGAATTTGCCGTAGGCGCCTTCGCCGAGCTTGATGTGATCCTGTGCCTCAAAGCCGGCGAAGCGTGCACGCACGCCGGAATATTCGTACTCGGGAATGCCACCCGCGTCTTCTTCACCGTCATCGTTCAGCGTACGACCGGTGCCCAGCAGGCCGATGTAATTGGAGAATCGGCTGTAGAACACGCCGAAGCTGCCTTTGTGGGTGCCATTGTCAAAGCGCAGGGCCAGGTCGCTGGACACGGCTTTTTCTTTCTTCAGGTTGGCGTCGCCCAGTTCATAGGTGCCAGTGGCGACGTGGGCGCCGTTGGCATACAGCTCGTAGAAGGTCGGCGCGCGCTCGGTGTAGCCCAGGGTCGCGGCCAGGGACCAGATCGGCGTCAGCGTATACACCGCGCCCGACGACAGGCTGCCGGCGGTGAAGTCGTTGGATGTGTCGGCACCGGCAAAACGTGCGTTGCCCTTGGCGTCCGGGTCGACGCTGGTGTGTTCCAGGCGCCCGCCGAGGCTGAGCTTGAGGCGCTCGGTGGCCTGCATTTCTTCAAGGATAAACAGCGCGCCGGCGTTGGTGTCGGTCTGCGGCACGAAGGCTTCTTCACCGAGGGCCGAGAATTCGTTGCGGGTCACCTGGGCGCCCACCACGCCGTCGAACGGGCCGATGGGCTGGTGACGCGCTTCCACGCGGGCTTCGTAGCCCTTGTTCTTGAAGATCGTGCCGGTTTCGCCGCCTTCGATTTCGCGGTGCTCGTAGTCGGTGTAGCCAGCGTCGAGTTTCACCGAGGTGAACGGGCCTTGCAGGTTGCGGATCTCGGACGCAAAGGCGTAGTGATCCTGCTTCATGCGGATGCGCACTGCCTGTTCGGCAGGCGAGCCGTAGTTACTGTCGTAGCTGCTGTAGGACAGCCCGGCATAACCGTCATCCCAGGTGTAGGAACCGCCCACCGCGCCGCCGTCCTGGCGCCCGTCGCTGTTGCCCAGGCGCCCGTTCTTGCCGGGGCCGTCTTCGCTGTCCGGTGCGTGGCGGCTGCGGGCCTGCCCTGGGATTTTCAGGTCGTTGAATTCCCGCGCATTGGCGTCCAGGTGCAAGGCAAACGTACCGTTGCCGGCTTCCAGTTTGCCCGCGCTGCTGCGGGTGGTGTCGGCGCCGCCGTAGCGCAATTCACCGGCACCGTGAATGCCTTCGATGGCCTCGGTGGGGATGCGGTTGTCGAAGGTGTTGACCACGCCGCCGATGGCGCTGCCGCCATATAGCAACGCGGCCGGGCCACGCACGATTTCAATGCGTTCGACGTTGACCGGGTCCAGCGGCACCGCATGGTCATAAGACAGCGACGAGGCATCCAGCGCGCCCACGCCGTTGCGCAGGATGCGAATGCGGTCGCCGTCCTGGCCACGAATGATCGGCCGGCTGGCGCCTGGGCCAAAGTACGAAGACGACACGCCCGGCTGCTTGTTCAGGGTTTCGCCAAGGCTGCCTTTTTGTTGCAGGGTCAGGTCGTCGCCTTCCAGCACGGTGGTCGGTGAGGCGAGCTGCTCGCTGCCCAGCGGGTTGCCGGTGATGACTTGGGGTTGCAGTTCCAGGGCGTGGGCTTCGGAGCAGATCAGCAGGGCGGCGGCAAGCGGGGTCAAGCGCCACAGGGAAGAGAGGGACATCGGACATTCCTTGGCAAAACGACGAAAAGATTTGAAAGTTATAGTTACAATATAACATCTCTTTTTCGTGATCCACGGGAACTTTTTATCAGTGGGTGGGCGGGGTGATAAGGTGTGCGCCTTCGTGATTACTTTTTTCATAGGCCCGGCATGACCGCGACAAGCAACGACCCCCTTCACGGCGTCACCCTGCAGCACGTCCTCACTACCCTGGTGGAACACTACGAATGGGAAGGCCTCGCCGAGCGCATTGATGTGCGGTGTTTCAAGAGCGACCCGAGCATCAAGTCGAGCCTGACGTTCCTGCGCAAAACGCCGTGGGCGCGGGAAAAAGTCGAAGGGTTGTACGTCAAGCTGATGCGCACCAAACGCCCGCTGGATTGAACCCATGAAGCGGTTTATAGCGGCAGCGGCACTGGCCGGTTGGATGGGGTTGGCGACTCAGCAGTACCTGATTTTCTATTCGCGCTGGGAAGCCGGCGCCAGCCTGCTGGGCGGGCTGATCAACTTTTTCAGTTTCTTCACGGTGCTCACCAACACCTTGGCGGTGGTGGTATTGAGTCATGCCCTGGTCCAATCGGATTCAGCGGCGAAGCGGTTTTTTCTCAGGCCGGCGATCAGCAGTGGGATCGCTGTGAGCATCCTGGTGGTGGGGTTGGCGTACAGCCTGTTGCTGCGGCATTTATGGCAGCCCGAAGGCTTTCAGTTCATCGCCGACGAACTGCTCCACGACGTGATGCCGGTGCTGTTTTTTATCTACTGGTTGCGGTGTGTGCCCAAGGGTACGTTGCGCTTCAAGCATATCGGCGCCTGGGTGCTGTACCCGCTGGTGTATTTCGCTTATGCGCTGCTGCGCGGGGATTTGCTCGGGCAGTATCAGTACCCGTTCATTGACGTCGGCACCCTCGGTTATCCACAGGTGTTCGTGAATGCCGGAGGGATTCTGGCGGGGTTTGTGGCGATTGCGGTGGCAGTGGTGGGGCTGGATAAAGTCATCAAGCCCCCTACTTGATTCAATCTTCTTCACTGCCTTCGGCGCGCCAGTAACCGACGGCCTTGAGGAACTCTTCATTGACCTTGTGGGTGTCCAGCAGCACCCGGCGTACCTGGCGCGACAGCTTGGTTTCGGTGGCGACAAAGCTGTACAGCGTGCCACCGGGCAGCGTCAGGTTCTGCACCACTTCCAGCAGGGTGTCCTGGCCGCGCACCACCCATATCACGTCCACATCGGCAGCACTGCGCAGCGTTTGCTGCTCCTCAGCATTTTCGATCTCGATCACCGCCAAGACCTTGCGGCCCGCCGGCAGTTCTTCCAGGCGGCGACCGATGGCCGGCAGCGCGGTTTCGTCGCCGATCAGCAGGTAGCTGTCGAAGATATCCGGCACGATCATCGAGCCGCGCGGCCCGCCGATGTACAGGCGCTGACCGACTGCGGCTTGTGCGGCCCAGGTCGACGCAGGGCCATCACCGTGCAGCACGAAGTCGATGTCCAGTTCGCCGATGCCCAGGTCATAGCGGCGCGGCGTGTAGTCGCGCATGGGTGGTTGCGGGCCGTCGCCCTTGAGGCTGAACGTCGGGCTTTCCAGGGCATCCCGTTCGGCGGCGGTCTGCGGAAACAGCAGCTTGATGTGATCGTCACTGCCCAGGCTGATAAAGCCTGCCAGCTCCGGCCCGCCCACGGTGACGCGGCGCATGCGCGGCGTGATGTCGACCACGCGCAGTACGTCGAGGCGGCGCAATTTGATTTCGTGGCTAACGCGATGGATGACTTGCGTATTCATTGGGCTTTCCCGTCGGCAATGGCTTGGGCGGTGCTGTTGAGCAACGCGGCGACACGCTGGATTTCTTCCGGGCTCCAGCGCCCGTGGTGCGAATACAGAGCGTGGCGCAGGTTATGCACCGCCTCATGGATTTGCGGCGGGCGGTCATGGCCGCGCAGCGAGCGTTTGCTCACATCCATGCGCATGCGGATACCCTCAAGGGCAATCGCCTGTTCGCTGATGAAGAGACGACCGGCGTCGGTGATTGTGTAGCGTTTTTTTCCGCCCTCGGCGTCGCCCGTGATCAATTCGCTTTCTTCAAGAAAGGTCAGGGTGGGATAGATCACTCCAGGGCTGGGGCTGTAGGCGCCGTCGAACAGGGCTTCGATCTGGCGGATCAGGTCGTAGCCGTGACAAGGCTGGTCGGCAATCAGCGCCGGCAGCAGCAGTTTCAGGTCGCCCGGTGCGAAGACGCGGGGGCCACGCCCGCCGCGTTCACGGCCGGGGCGTTTTTCGAAGCCGTCGTGGCTGTCACCGTGGTCTCGGTGGTGATGAGGGTCTCTCATTTCTGTGCGCTCTCTTTGCAAGTTTAGACATAACGTAAGATATATCTTATGGTTTGGGTATGCCTGGGCGACCAACGGTCATTCGCCTAGGTGCATGGGGCAAGTGCAGTGCAACTTTTAACGTTTGCGCTATAACTATTGATTAGAGTTGCTGCTCTAGTTTTTTATGCAGTGCTTGGCCGGTTTTTATTATCTTTGTGGTACTGTTCTTACAGGCTATTCAAGTTGTTTTAGTGTCGGGTAGTTGTGTAGTACAAATCTTACGGATACTTTTAAAGTTTTGGCAAATTGCCATAAAATTCACGCAAGCCGCGTAGTGTAAGGGCTACGTGGTTATGGGAAGTTGCTGGCATATTTGAAATTGAAATCGGTGGATCATATCTGGGTGTTGTGCTGACCACTTGCGGGCAGTCATGACTCTCATTGCAGGTTGATTTTGTTTATTAACGTCAAGTTCAACTTGTGGTGGTTAATCCAATACCCAAGAAACAGGTATCCACCATGTTCAAGAAGTTTGTGATTGCTGCCCCCCTGGCCGTTCTGGCACTGAGTTCGTCGGTTGCATTCGCAGCCGGCGAGGCCAACCACACCGTCAACATCAAGGCCAACATCCCGACCACCGTGTTCCATGCTCAGCCACGTGATCCCAACTTTGGTCGGGACGAAACCATGAGCTACAACCTGGTGAGTGGTGAGCTGGCACCGTTGACCGCCATCTACGACCTGAAGAACACCAACGGCTCGGTCCACGCTTATATCGAAGGTGGCCCGGCGGTGTTGTTCAACGGTACCCCTGCACAAAACATCCCGCTGACTACCACCCTGCACGGCGTGGAGCTGGATGGCACGCCAAAAGAAGTGGTGAACGAGGCTGATTCGACCCCAGGCGTCGGGGCTCAACTGCGCATCGCGGCCGCCAAGCCTACGGAGACCCAGCGCGGTGCCTACACCTCCGCCGTGGCGCTGGTGTTCGACGCCGTACTGCCAACGCCTGCTCCCTGATGGCGTAAGTGCCCGATGAGCCTTGCGCTCTCGGGCATTGGCGCTCAGGCCGGGCTTCTGTCCACCGGGAGTCCGGCCTGTTTATCACTTTGTCTCTTGGCTCTCAGAGTATTGCTTTCATGTTCCCGATGACGCCCATCGCGGTTGCGCTTGCGCTAGTGATTTGTACGAGTGCCTTGGCTGCGCCGACACCCATCGCCGTGACGCCCGCCAACTTGCTCACCCAGTCCCAGGGTTTGCCGGCGGGGTTTGTCGACCATTTCTTTGATGTGCCACTGGCTGTGCGGGTCGATCTTGATCAGCAATTGCTGGGAGAGGCGCTGATTGTCCTGTCCCGCGATGAGCGCGTGACGCTGCTTGAGTTCACTGAGTCGGGCGACAGCAAGGTGCCCGCTGCTACCCGTGATACCTGGCAAGGCTTGCTGGAAAAGGGCCTGCCCCTGGGTGCGTGTACCCAATCGTGCCCGCAGCAGTTGGTGTCGATGCACTACAGCCTGGAAAGCTCGCAGTTGTCGATCATCACCCAAAACGTCGAACGCACCGGTGATGCGCCGCGTTACTACCAGCAGCCCGAAGGCGGCAGCCGGGGCCTGATCATCAATAATCAGCTCAACCTCAACGGCGGCCAGGACGAAGACCTGGGCGGACGTTATGGCTTGCAGGCCAGCGCCAGCCTGGGTAACTGGACCCAGGTGTTCAACCTGCAACTGGCGCGCCAGAGTGGCGACGAAGAGCAACTGCGCCACGCGATCCATGAGCTGTATACCCAGCGTGAACTGGAAGGCCAGTTTTTGCGCCTGGGGCATTTCACCCCCAATTCCGATGGCCTGACGCGGCAGTTGCGCAGCTTTGGCGCCAGCCCCGACACGGCGCTGGGCGTCATGTATGGCAGCTCTGACAGCCTGTCCATCAACAGCGGCAAACCCAGCGTGTACCCGATCTACGTCACCGCCAACCGCCAGGCCGCCGTGGAGATTTACCGCAATGGCCTGCTGATCAACACTCAGGCGGTGTCGGCCGGCTTGCAGACGTTGGACACGCGCCCCTTGCCCGGTGGCATCTATGAAGTGGAGGTGCGCCTGGTGGAAGACGGCCTGACCGTCAGCACCACCCAGGAGCTGGTGTACAAGCCCAGTAACTGGCGCAACGCCGAAGATCGCTGGCGCTACAACGTGTTCGCCGGGCGTGAAACCAAGTTGTTCAGCAACTGGGACGAACAGGCCAGTGGCGCGATCACCGCCGGCGCCTCCGTCAACTACCTGGTGCATCCACGGGTAATTCTCGGTCTGTCGGCCCGTGAAGTGCGCGAGCAATTGCAATATGGCGGCTCGGCGGACTGGACAGTAGCCAGCAATACCAGTCTCTACGCCAACGTCTACCAGACCCGCGAACACGGCACCGGCATGGACCTGCAAGGGCTCTACAGCTTCGGCGCCACCAACCTGGTGTTCAGCCACAACCGCAGTTGGCTCGATACCCGCGACACCTACGAAACCCTGCCGGACGGCACCCGCCTGCGGCGCAATACCTTCGTGGGGCAAACCAGCAATTCGGCGCTCTCGGTGAACCACCATGTCGACACAAAAAACTCATGGAACGTGCGCCTGTCCCACAGCGAAGGCAATACCGAGGGCGCAGGCGTGGACCTGGGCTGGAGCCGTCGCGATACCTTGATGGGCAGCGACGCCAACTGGCGGCTTTCGGTGTTCGACCGTCCCGCCAGCGCCGGCACCGGTAACGAGCGCAATCGCGGCGTCGACCTGAGCCTGAGCCTGGCCCTGGGCAGCGATGGGCGGCAAATCTCCGGCAGCATCGGCAGCCGTACCGCCCGTGAAGGGGGGCGCGATAACAACGCCTCGGTCACCTACCGCCAGGACCTCAACGGTCATGTACTGCAAAGCGTCTCGGCCACGGCGATCACCGACACCTACGGTGTGGGGCTGTCCGGCATGGCCAGCTTCGACACCGATGTGGTCAGCGGCGACGGCTTTGTCCAGCGCAGCTCGTTCAACGGTGATATCAGCGGCGGCCTGAACCTGAACAGCACCTTCGTTGCCGGCGCCGACAAGATGCTGCTGACCAGCCAATACCAGAGCAACGGCGCGGGCATGATCATCGACGTCGAGACCGACCTGGACAGCATTGCCCTGCGCGCCGATGACTTCAGTGGCGGCGGCGCGATCCTGCGGCCTGGGCGCAACTTTGTGCCGGTGTCGGCCTACAAGAGCAGCACCGTGAACTTCGACTTTGAAGGCAACCATCCACCGGCCGCCAACATCCAGCCGGCACGCGCCACCTACCACCTGAACAAAGGCGGGGTGGACTACCGAAAAATCACCGTGATGAAAACCGTCAGCGTGCTCGGGCGCCTGCTCGATGCCCAGGGGCAGCCGCTTAGAGGCCACCACGTGATCAACCACGCCAGCCGTGGCGTGAGCGAAGCGGACGGGTTCTTCTCGATGGAAATGAGCGCCAGCGCGCCGACGCTGGAAGTGCGCTACCAGAACCAACTGCTGTGTCAGTTCCGCCTGGATCCGGCCACCACCGCCAATGCAAACGACGTGTTGATGATCGGCGACCTGCGTTGCACGCCGGACACCCTGGCTGAAAACACGCTCAGCGCGCAGACCGCCGGTTGAGTGCCATGACGAGACAACCACGATGAAACGCAGCAATACAGTGATCACACAGATCGGGGCGATGGGCGCGGCGCTGTTGTTCAGTTTGTCGGCGCAGGCTGCGGTTCAGGAGATTCGGGCGACGTTTGTCCCGGATCCGTCTAACCCGATGGTCAACCGCTTTGAGAATAAAACGCCCCAAGGGGGTGTCTGCGTCTCCTTCATGCCTGCACGTTGCAAGGCGTTGGGTATTTTCAGCCTGAGGCTTCCAGGGCTTTCGTTCGTTACGGAACAGGCGATTGAAGCTAATCATGAAAACCCGCGGCAGGGGTTCATGCTCACCCTACCTTCAGATTGGCGGGATGTGGAGGTGCGCCACAGCACAGGTGAGACGGAAGTCGTCCAGATACGCATTGCCGGTATCGGTGGCAGTTGGAACCTTTCTTATCCACCCGGGGTGAGTGCCTGGGCCCGGCCTGGGGCTAGCTGGCAATCGATGTGGCAATCGGCACCTGCCCCCTGCATGAGTACCAATTTCCTGGCGGCGGGTGCCTCTTATGCCCAGTTTTTCTGGTTGATGCCCGAGGGGGCCGGGGCTTGTGCAAGAACGCCGTCGCTGACGATTCCTTACTTCCGTTGGAGTGGCATTGACTATGTATATGAACTGCGTACCCCCAATCCGTTGAGCATGCGCGCCGGTGAGTACCGTGGCTCGCTGTCTTACTCCATTGGGCGGGGGATGGACTTTGATATGGGGGATGCGCTGATCCCGAGTATCGACACGGTAGCCCTCAACTTTGTCCTGAGCGTGGAACACGCCCTCAAAGTCGACATCCCCCCCGGCGGCAACCGCATCGAACTGATCCCCGAAGGCGGTTGGCAAGCCTGGCTCAATCGTGGCCGCACACCGGCCCGGTTGTACCGCGACCAAACCTTCAAGATCGGCGCCAGTTCGCGTTTCAAGATGCAGTTGGAGTGCTCGATTGTCATGGGCAACACCTGTGGCTTGCGCAACGGCACCGGCGATGAAGTGCCGGTGCAGGTGGCCGTGACCCTGCCCGGCGGCATCGACGGCCAGGGCGACCAGGCGGTGCGCAGGCGCCCGCTGCGCCTGGATGGCAGCGGTACCGAACTGTTCCAGCCGCTGTTCTACGTCAACGACCGGCCCGGCACCCTGCACTTTGAAGTGTTGCGTGACGACATGGCCGAAATGCTCAATCGGCCGGGCAGTACCTACTCAGGTGTGGTGACCGTGATTTGGGATTCGCAGGTCTAGAGCGGCCACGATCAATCAATGACGAGACAACTCACGATGAAACGCAGCAACACATGGATCAAGCAATTGGGGGGCATCGGCGCAGCGCTGTTGTTCAGTACATCAGCGGTCGGTATCACCCGGGAAATCACGGCGGTATTCAGGCCGGACCCAGCTAACCCGATGCAGAACAAATTCGAAAACACCACGCCTCTGAGCACGGTCTGCGCAAACCATATGCCCTCCCGCTGCAAGCAATTGAATATTTTCAGTCTCAGGGCGCCTGAGTTCCGGGCGAGAACGATTGCGCCGGTTTTGGCCAATCATGAGGATGAGCGGCAAGGGTTTATGGTGAAGGTGCCATCCGACTGGCGGGACTTACAGGTCACACATGTCATGACCGGTGAGACCGAAACAGTCCAGATGCGTATGGCCGGTATCGGTACGCCATGGGACGTTCCACGTCCTCCAGGAGTCAGCGCATGGGCGCGGCCGGGTCAGTCATGGCAGTCAGTATGGGCGAACGCTCCGAGCCCATGTGTAAGTACCGGCTTCCTGGTGGCCAGCACTAATGCTGCTGCCTATTTTTGGCTGGTGCCCGAAGGTGCGGGAGCGTGCAGCCGAAAAACTGCGCAGGATCTTTCTTATATAAACCTTGCACAGATGGAGTACGCCTACGAAATCAAGACCCCTAACCCATTGGGTATGTCTTCGGGGCTGTACCGAGGAAGCCTCACCTATTCGATGGGCCCCCGCGCGGACTTTGATTTTGGCGATGTGGTCATTCCCGTGCAGAACGCTATTACGTTCAACTTTGCCTTGAGTGTCGAGCACTCCCTCAGGGTCGACATCCCGCCCGGCGGCAATCGCATCGAACTGATCCCCGAAGGTGGTTGGCAAGCCTGGCTCAATCGCGGCCGCACACCGGCCCGGTTGTACCGCGATCAAACCTTCAGGATTGCCGCCAGTTCGCGTTTCAAGATGCAGTTGGAGTGCTCGATTGTCATGGGCAACACCTGCGGCTTGCGCAACGGCACTGGTGATGAAGTGCCGGTGCAGGTGGCCGTGACCCTGCCCGGCGGCATCGACGGCCAGGGCGACCAGGCGGTGCGCAGACGCCCGCTGCGCCTGGATGGCAGCGGTACCGAACTGTTCCAGCCGCTGTTCTACGTCAACGACCGGCCCGGCACCCTGCACTTTGAAGTGTTGCGTGACGATATGGGCGAAATGCTCAAGCAGCCGGGCAGTACCTACTCAGGTGTAGCGACCGTGATGTGGGATTCACAAATTTAGGTCGGCCCCGTAACAACGGCGGGCCAGGCCCGCCGCATTCAATCAATGAGGTGAAGTAAACATGAAGCGTGCAGTGTTATGGATCGGGTTGTGCCTGTTGTCACTCACGGCCCATGCCGGGCCGCAGATCAATGTCGGGGTGGTGTACGACTACCTGGAGGGTGAGCGCAGCTCATACCTCAAGCGTGTGTTCAACGGAGGCACCAGCACCGCGTTCGTCAAGGTCAATGTGCTGGAGATTGTCTACAGCGAGGACGGCACCTCTAAAGAAGTACCGGTTGGTTCGCAGGTGGACGATAAAGGCGTGACCACCAACCGCGATGGCCTGATGGCCAGCCCGGCGCGCTTGATCGTGCCGGTGAACGGGCGCCAGGGCACACGGCTGTTGTACATGGGCGCGCGGGACAAGGAGCGCTATTTCCGCCTGCGCTTTATCCCCGTGGTGCCGGAAAAAGACGACAACTTCGGGATCAGCTCTGAGGAACAGGCCGAATACAAGGATGACCTGGCTGCCGGGATCAACGTGATGACCGGCTACGGCACGGTGTTTTTCGTGCGCCCCAAGGACACCCGCTTCGATACCCAGATCAATGAAACCCCGGATGAGTACCGACTGCGCAACGCCGGTAACAGTGTGGTGGTGCTGGACGAGTTTCATGACTGTTCGGCGAGCAATGCCACCGACTGCGTGCCGACTACCAAGCACCACATCCTGCCGGGACGCCAGTTGAAATTCGAGAAAAAACCGGGCCGGCGCTACAACTTTGTATTGGTTGAAGGGCAGGGCAAAAAACCGCTGAAGTTCGAAAAACGTAACGGGTGATCATGATGTTCAAGCAACTGACAAGACTCGCTGTGCTGGCCGCCTTGACGGTGGTTGGCACACATGCCGGAGCGATTCAGGAGCGCCATTCCTTTGATGTGTCGGTGACGATCCCGGTCCACGAGGCTTATGTACTGCCATCGGAGCCCGACTGGATGGGCCAGGACCAATTGCTCGCCTGGAACCTGGTGACCTCTGAACTCAGTCGCCTGCGCAAGAACTTCGACGTGAAAAATATCAACGGCGGCGTTGCAGCCCGCTTGGGGGCTGAGCCTTACCTGTTCAATGGGCGCAACCGCATCGACTTGCAAGTGCTGTTCAACCGGGTGCCCCTGACCCTGGACGCCACTGAAGTGGTCAATGCTGATGACGCCCGCGTAGGGCGCCGTGCCGAATTGGACATCGCCGCGATCAAGCCCGAAGGCGGCTACCGGGGCGGGGATTATTACGGCACGGTGCATCTGGTGTTCGATTTCCTGGCGCCGTAATTAAACAACGCTTAAAGGCTGACACAGAACCCTGTGGTGAGCGGGCTTGCTCGGCTACTGTGACGTTTATTGTGTCGTGGATACCTGGCACAAGGTCTGCCCACCGGGTTGCAGATAAGGTGTCAGCCAGGGGGCCATGCCCTTGAGGACCTGTACGGGCAGTGCGGAGGTGAAGGTGAACTCTTGCGCCGAACTGCCCGGCACAAACGCGGTCAGCGTGCCGAAGTGCTGCTCGCCGATGTAGAACACGAAGGTGGCGGTGCGGTTGATCGATTTGGAACTGAGCAGGCGCCCGCCGGCACCGATGGCTTCTATGCGGTTGTCACCGGTGCCGGTCTTGCCGCCCATGACCAGCGGCGTGCCGTCCGCCAGTTTGAAACTGCCGGCCACGCGTTTGGCGGTGCCGTCGTCCACCACTTGGGACAAGGCCGAGCGCAAGGCGCTGGCGACTTCACTGGGCATCACCCGTTTGCCTTTGTCGGGGTTGTTCACCAGGCGGGTGTCATAAGGCGTGCCAGCGGCGAAATGCAGGCTGTCGATACGCACGGTCGGTTGGCGCACGCCATCGTTGAGGATGATTCCCACCAATTCCGCCAGGGCTGCGGGCCTGTCGCCCGAACTGCCAATGGCGGTGGCCAGGGACGGTACCAAGTGGTCGAAGGGATAGCCGACGGCTTGCCAGCGTTGATGAATGTCGAGGAAGGCTTCGATCTCCAGCATGGTGCGGATGCGGCTGTCGCGGGCGCTTTTGTGGCGGCTTTTGAACAGCCAGCCGTAGACTTCCTGACGCTCGTGTTCACTGGCAGCGACGGCCTGGGTGAAGGTGGCGTCGGGGTGGTTGAGCAGGTACCCGAGCAGCCACAGGTCCAATGGATGGACCTTGGCGATATAGCCTTGATCCGGCAGGTCGTAGGCGCCGGGGCCGTAGTCGTTATAGAGCTTGGCCAAGCGTTCGTCGGTGAGTTTTTCCGGGGCTTTGGTGGGCAGATGGGCGCGCACGAATCGGTTGAAACTGTCCTGATTGGCCTGCGGTAGCAGGTATCGGTGCACCGCCGCCAGGCGCATGGCGGTGGGGTGCATGCTGTCGAGGAAGGTGTCGAGCCGGGCCTGGGTGTCTTTATTGCGGTAGCGCTTCCAGAACCGCAGCAGGAAAGTGGTGCCCTCGCGGTCGGCGAACTGGGCCAGGTATTCCTGGCGACGCGGGTCGTTGTCATCCTTGAGCAGCTCGGCGCTGTTGTTGGGGCCTTGATAGGTGCTGTAGCGCACCAGGTCACGCATCAGGCGAATGAACGGCAGGTTGATCGACTCACGCAGGGCCTCACGCAAGGTGGGGTTGCGCCCGTTGTCTTCGTTGCGAAAGTTATTGAAGTGATGCAGGCCGCCGCCGGTAAAAAAGCGCTCGCCGGGGCTGGCCGAATACTGCCGGTTGAGCGCCGCATCGAGCATCTTCGGCAGGCTGCGGTCGCTGTTTTGCGCCAGGTAATCCACGGCCCAGCGCGATAGGCGATCCTGCTCGTCGACGCTGACGGTTTTCAGCGCGGCGGGGGTCTGGTCGGCATAACGGTCGTGCAGCTCGCTGATGATTTGCAGGTAGGTGGTGAGCACCCGCAGCTTGGCGGTGGAGCCCAGTTCCAGCTTGCTGCCTTCGTTGATGTCGAAGGGTTGGTCGGTGTTGTCAGTTTGTACCCGTACCCGTGCGCCGTCGGCGGTCATCTCATAGAGGGTGAAGCTGTAGCGCACTTGCGCGGTGCTGGCGGGCGTCAGCAGGCGCGGGCCGAGCAGGCCGATCTGGCCGGCGAAGGCGGGATCTGCCAGGTGCTTGAGGTAGGCCGTGGCCTGGTTTTGCAGATCGTCCTGCAAGGTCGTGGTGGCGGTCAGGTCAAGGCGGTCCAGGTCGTACAGCGGGCGGTTGAGCAGGGCGGCCAGGCGACTGCGGGCGACGCTGATGCCTTTGTTGGTTTCAATCGGTTGCATCGTCGGCTGTTGCTGCCAGTCGCGATAACTCACCCGGCTGGCCAGGGCGGCGTCCGCCAAGGCCGGTTCGATGACGTTGTTCTGCGTCAGCAGGCGGATATGGCTGTCGGTCAGGGTTTCCAGTTCGGCGTGGCCTTTGGACAGGTAATGGGAAGGCCGACGCTGGGCGATCATCAACGACAACACCTCGCGCAGCGCCACACCTTTTTGCGCGAGGTGTTGCGCGGAGTTGTCGGCGAGCAGCGCGTTGGTGCGGTTGAAGTCGGCGCCGTACCACACCCGCAGGCCTTCGGCCATGCCATGTACTTCGCCGTGGCCGGGCACGGCGGACAACGGCACGCTGTTGAGGTAGTCGCGCACAATGTTCTGGCGCGCCTGCAAGGTCTGCGGGCCGTCCTGATACGCGCGCACGCTGGCGGAAAACATCTGGCGCAGTTTCTCGCCGCCGGACAACGTCAGGCCGTCGGGCGAGTGGCGGTATTTTTCCAACTGGGTGGCCAGGGTGCTGCCGCCCGCCGTCTGCCCCGGCAAATGCAGCAGCTTGGCCACTTGTGACCAGGCTGCCTTGGCGAAACGCGGCCAGTCCACCGCCGGGTTGGCTTCAGGTTGCGCCGGGTCGAGCAGGTCGCGGTTTTCGATGAACAGCAGGCTGTTGACCACCACCGGCGGGATCGCGGCGAAGTCCTGATACGACTGGTGTGGATAGGTGAAGCGGTACAGCGGCTCGGCTCGGCAGTCGCTGATCGACAGGCCCGCCTGGATTTTCTCGGCATAGGGCACGAACAGGCCCCGCTCGGTGTACGCCATCAACGGTGCTGAGAATCGCGCCTGACGATCAATCAGGTAATTGCGCTTGAGCAGGCGCGGCAGGAATTCATCCAGGTCGCTGTAGCCCAGGCGTTTGTCGAAGGGGCCTTCACCGGGATAGACCATGGCATCGCTGGGGCCGGGCTCCAGCGTGTAGCCGAGCGTCGCGGCCAGGTGACTCAGTTGCTGCGCCTGCCAATGCGACGTGCGCATTTCGCGCTGGGCGGCGTAACCCGCAGCGATCAGCGCGATTACCAGCAGCAGCCACACCATTCGCCACCGATACAACGGCTTGCGGGGGCGTCGTGGCAATGGCTGTTCATCCAGGCTGTCGGCGGGAGCCGCAGCCTTGGTCGAATCGGTTTGCCATAAAGCGCCCATAGTCGATTGATCCATCCCGGCAGATTGATCGGACTTGATTGAAGCTTAGACGCTGATTGGCGCAGCCGAGAAAATTGTCGGCGTGGGCGGCGCTATCCGGCTACCACAGTCGGGGCGACGGTCTTCCTTAACGTACAGGGTTTATCGGACCCAACTCCGGGGCCGTCATCAGGAAGCCCACCCCATGCCGGAAACACCTTCATTACGTCGCGGCCACATCAAGCAAGTCGTCAGTCTGTTTTCTGACGCCCCAACACTGCGGGAGGTGGCGATCGAGCAGGTACAGGCCACGCTGGATCGACGGTTTGGCAGCTGCAACTTTCTCGCCGAGCGGGTCGCCATCGGCACCCCAACCCAAGCCGACCAGCACCGCTACAGCCGCCTTGCGGACGAGGTCGTGCTGCGCCTCACCAGCGCACGGCCAGTGCGGTATGTCGAGGGTTACGATCAAGTCTTCTTGCACCAGCGCGAAGTCTATGTGAAGGGTGGCCCGCCATTGGCGGACATTGAAAACCTCGTCAACCAACTCGGGCCGGACCTGTTGGACGCCTGGCTTGCACGACTGCAGGGCTGGTGGCGTGAGACGCTGCCGGTGAACATGACGCGATGGGGCTATCTGTCCGACGATTGCCTGGCGTTGCTGTATGACAGCTCGCCACCACCGGGCATGGATGCGCAGCAATTCG
The DNA here is from genome assembly GCF_002742485.1 of Pseudomonas sp. 2822-17. Classification (NCBI taxonomy): domain Bacteria; kingdom Pseudomonadati; phylum Pseudomonadota; class Gammaproteobacteria; order Pseudomonadales; family Pseudomonadaceae; genus Pseudomonas; species Pseudomonas sp. 2822-17. The sequence continues at coordinate 307,231 of NZ_LJRZ01000295.1, read as the reverse complement.
CCAAGGTTTTTCCAGCCACGGAATTACGTGCCACTCGTCCTGATCGGCAATGGAGCCTTCACGGCGCTTCGTTGCAGGTCTGGACCGTACACGTCCGGCCCAAGGGCACGCTGCAGACTCCGCAAATGCTGCCGCTGTTGATCCTCGACCATCGGTTGTTCGGCGCCGAGTTGCGTACGTTGTTGCTGTTCAGCCTGGCGACGGGCGTTCAGCCGCTTACGCGCCTGGAGGACATCGAGGCGTTGATCCCCGACTACCTGAACGAGCGTCTGGCCGGTCAGGCGCTCGAATGGTTTGTTCAGGAGCCCTGGGGCGATCCGTTCGACGCCCTGGCCGCCAGCTATGCCGAACGCCAGCGGGCGGATGTGTTGGCCATCGACTGCACCGTGCCGCGTACGCCCAGCGAATTCCAGCAAATGCTCGACTATGTGACGGACCCTATGCGTTGGTTCGAATCAGTGCTAACGCCGTTTCAGCAACGGCTGCAGGACCAACTGCCGCTGTGGCTGATCCATGCGTCGACGGCAGACAGCCTGGCCTACGCCCGCGCGCTTGAGGTTCTGGTCGTGGCGCAGGCTTCGGCGGGCGGGCGGACTTTTCTTGACGGCATCGCGCCGATTCGGACCTTCGCCGCGCGAGCCCTGACGCAGTGCCTGCACAAGGAGCGCAGGGCCAACGGCGTCGAGCCGGATGACATCAAGCTGACCTACCGGATTGTGACCGCAGCCATGACGCCGGGCGGCTTTGCCAGCGGTGACGTGCGTCACGTGACCCTGAGCCTTACGGACCTGGCCCTGGAGAATCTCGGTGGTTTCCCTCATTTGCCATCAGCGATCACCCTCAAGGGCAATCCCGCGCCTGCCTGGCTGACGGCGACGTTGCTGAAGGGCTGCGTGACCGAAGTGGATATTGGCCAGGCGTACCCGCAGTTGCTCAAGGACACATTGATAGACGATGGCGCCGAACGGTTGCGCCGCGAAGCGTTGTTTATCCAGCAAGTGCGCGCCCAATTGCCGCTGCTGGCGGTGCAGATGAAGATCAACGCCGAGAACGGCATGACCGAGGCCGGGTATCGCCTGGTGCAGGCCGCCGTGATGCAGCAACCTGAGGCGGCGTTATGGCCGTTGGCATTCAGCGCCACGCCCACGTCCACCCCGGACACGGTGGTGAATATGTATGTGATTGGCGCCCGGCATTCCGAGTTGGGGCCGCACGTGCTCTACCAACCGTTGTTCAGCCCTTGCCTGCAAGAGTTTGCATCCGCCCAAGCCTTGTTCGAGGCGATCAAGGCACCGGGACCCTTGCAGGACCTGGTGCTGGCCTGGCTGCCTGCGACGCGCCGGGCGGTGTATGCCAATGGCGGTTTTCAGGAGCCGCATGTGCGGCACTTTCTGGCCGGCGATGAGTTCACCACCCCCGAGCGCCCGGCGCCGGCTCAACTGAGCAAGTCCCTGGAGAGCGGTGACCCGTTGCCTCAGGTGTTCGCCGCCACGGTTCAGGCGCTGGTCAGCCTGGCGCAGCGCCAGTCGGTGTCCAACGCCGAGCAGCGTTGGATGACGTTGAAAGAAGCTGGGTGGTTGCTGTTCAACAGCGTTTTGCCCTTTGTCAGGGGGCCGGTGGCGCTGGCGGGGTGGATGGTTCAGGTGATGGACAGTGTCTATCAGGACGTGCACGCCATCAGCAGCGATGACGCGGCAGCCCAGGCCCAAGGGGTCATGGACCTGTTGACCAACCTGGTGCTGATTCTGGCGCATCGGGCGTCGCCCCACGAATGGCCATCGACGCTGGCGTTGCAACATCCGGCCTTCGAGCCGACACCGCCAAGAGTTGCGCCGACGACCGTGGTCCGCGGCCCGCTCGACGTGCCCTTGCGCTCGCCCAGTGGCTGGAGCAATGCACGCGACACCCTCACGCCGCCCCTGCAAGCCCGGCTCGAACGGCTGAGCCTGAGGGCACTGCCCTTGTCTGAGCGATTGCCGGGGGCGCAGGTCGGCGGGCGGCTCGATGGGGTGTTGTTCAACGCCGCCGCACAACCGCCGCAGTGGCAGGTGCCGGTGCGCGGCCATGTGTACCGGGTCAAGGTCACTGATAACAGTGTGCGGGTGATCAGTGCCGATGGTCGCGAGCTGGGGCCATGGCTCAGGTTGTTGGACACTCGCGTCTGGGACGTGGATTTGCGCCTGCGCCTGCTGGGAGGGCAGGCTGACAAGCCGGTGGCTGTGCCGGACACGGCGTCGCGCTACGAGCAACTGGAACGGGAGTACCGTCAATACACTCAGCGTCGGGAAGCGGCGAATCGTGCAATGACCGTGGCTCGTCAGCTGAAATCCAGTGCCGACCCGCGCATCACCGAACAGCAGCGCGCCACGGCCGCCGACCGATATGCTCAAGAGCTGCGAAACAAGCTGGACGCTTCATTGCTGGAGTTGCAGAGCCTTAAAGGCTTGCGCGCCCTCAAGCCACGCCCGGGCTATGAAGGTGAATTGTCGACGTCGCTTGAGGGGCTGATTCGTAACCTGTGGCAGTTGCAGTCGCTGGCCCGTGATACGACCGCCGCTATCAATGCCAGGATCTTGTCGCTGTTGGACCAGGTGCAGTTCGAGACAGCGGAGGAGGCCCTGTCGGATATCAATCAACAGGCTCACCGCACCTTGGGCGAGTGTATGCGACAGGTGGCGGACAGCAATGAAAATGCCATCGACTTGCGCGTCCGAGAACTCGATTTCCTGCAGGAATTGAAGCGCGTACCCAAGTACGGGGAGAACAAGGTCCGCGCGTTGCTGTTGGACCAGCCGACAGGCCCGACGGTACTGGAGTTGCAGTCATTGCAGGTGACGACCCTGTGGGCGGTGGCGCTCAAGGCCGAAGGGCCGAGGCTGGACGATGATTTCTTCCAAAGCCTGGATGACACGGTTCATCGCGCACGCTGGGCCAGCAGTTCCCTGGCGCAACTGGACGAGCTGGCGCCCCAGAGCCCACAGTTGCGTATCGAGTTGTTGGAGAGCTTCAGCCGCGTCTACGCGCTGACCGATGACCGCATCGAATTCTGGCGAGCGATGGAGCCAGACAAATTCCACCTGGGCTACCTGGATAAATTGCAACGCTTGTTCACTCAACTGCGCGCGCAAACCGAGCGTCAACTGGCCGCCGCCCTGACCACCGCGAACCCTGAGCCGGTCGCTGCCTCGGCCCCTGCTGCCGCCCCTCGTGCGGTACGCAAAAGCATCATCCGCACCCGCAACCAGGACATGTATGTCGCCCGCCTCACGTTGGCGACGGACGAACAGCCGGTCGAGCTGGCCGAGGTGATGGATAACCAGGACACCGTGATCGCTTCGTTTACCCACGCCGCCGATGGGGTGTGGGAGCCCGTCACCAAGCCTGCTCCCAAAGGCGCTGCCCCGCTGCCCAACCTCAACCGTTTGATTGAACAGGGCAAGGCGTTGCAGGGGGCAGTGGAGCAGGCAATTGCCGAAGTGCTGAAAATGGCGCGCAACGCCAACGAGCCCCAGTCGCTGCAGGACATTCTGGAGCAGCGCGCCGACACGTTGCGCCAGTGTGCCGACGCCATCCACCAACGCCTGCAGCACACCGAGCCGGCCCCCCTGGCGGCTACCCAACAGGCTCGGGCCAGAACCGTGGCCGACGAGTTGCGAGCTGGGGCCAGTCGTTTGTCGGAGCAGGGTTTGCAGGCTCGCCTGAATGCCATCAAGGCGCGTGCGCCCACTCAGTCGGGCCTGGAAGTGCTGGTCAGCCACCGTGAGGCGCGCATTTTGCGCCAAGGCGGGCGGATCGCGCTGGCCGCCAACGCCAATGATTGGTTGCAGACCTATGTGGTGATGGATGTGCACACGCGGCAGGCCTTGTGCTACGGGCACTTTCACTATGAGCGCCAGACCGGGCCGGACGATCATTTCACCGCTGCGCACCTCAAGACACCGGCGCAGCATCGCATGGGCAAACAGACCCAGGCACAGGTCCAGGCTCAGGCTTTCGCCCGCATCCAGGCCGGGCAAGGCGGGCGGGCGGTGCAGACACTGGAGATTCATCGCGGCGAGATCAACCTGAGAATGGCGCGCAAGTTGTTTTTCGACGCGCCGTTGTGGACGCAGGAGTGGTAGGCGCAGGCGTGTATTTGCGTGAAATGGCGCACCATTGCTGTGCGATACTCCAACTGTGCAATCGGATTTAGACGGGAACTCCCGCTGAATATTGCCATTTATAGAGTGAAAATCACTGGGTTGAGCTTTTTATACTGCACTCCCTGATCTGGCCCGGCCAGACCGGTTTACCCAAGAAGTGAAACGGGAACCGTACCTCGTGACAGACCCGTCGCGAGGTATCGGAGTCGCAGGCTCATATCCAATAATAAGACGAGGTTGTATCCCTATGCCAGTCGGCAATCACCTGCCCCAGGGCGAAACCGCTTCGGGCGGCCCGCTCAAACGCGAACTGGGCGAGCGGCATATTCGCCTGATGGCGCTCGGCGCCTGTATCGGTGTCGGCCTGTTCCTCGGTTCGGCCAAGGCCATCGAAATGGCCGGTCCGGCCATCATGCTCTCCTACATCATCGGTGGCCTGGCCATCCTGGTGATCATGCGCGCCCTCGGCGAGATGGCTGTGCACAATCCGGTGGCCGGCTCCTTCAGTCGCTATGCACAGGATTACCTCGGCCCGTTGGCGGGTTTTCTGACGGGCTGGAATTACTGGTTCCTGTGGTTGGTGACCTGCGTGGCGGAGATCACCGCCGTGGCGGTGTACATGGGCGTGTGGTTCCCCGATACGCCGCGCTGGATCTGGGCCCTGGCGGCCCTGATCAGCATGGGCACCATCAACCTGATCGCGGTCAAGGCCTTCGGTGAGTTCGAATTCTGGTTCGCGTTGATCAAGATCGTCACCATCATTGCGATGGTGATCGGCGGCGTAGGCATCATCGCGTTCGGTTTTGGCAACGATGGGGTGGCGTTGGGGATTTCCAACCTGTGGGCCCACGGCGGCTTCATGCCCAATGGTGTGCAGGGTGTGCTGATGTCTCTGCAAATGGTGATGTTCGCCTACCTGGGTGTGGAGATGATCGGCCTCACCGCCGGTGAAGCGAAGAACCCGCAGAAGACCATTCCCAATGCCATCGGCTCGGTGTTCTGGCGCATTCTGTTGTTCTATGTCGGCGCGCTGTTTGTGATTCTGTCGATCTACCCATGGAACGAAATCGGCACCCAGGGCAGCCCGTTTGTGATGACCTTTGAGCGCCTGGGCATCAAGACCGCTGCCGGCATCATCAACTTCGTGGTGATCACAGCGGCGCTGTCGTCGTGCAACGGCGGCATCTTCAGCACCGGGCGCATGCTCTACAGCCTGGCGCAGAACGGCCAGGCCCCGGCCGCGTTCGGCACCACCTCCAGCAACGGCGTTCCGCGCAAGGCGCTGCTGTTATCCATCGGCGCGTTGTTGCTGGGCGTGTTGCTCAACTACCTGGTGCCGGAAAAAGTCTTCGTCTGGGTGACCTCCATTGCCACCTTTGGCGCGATCTGGACCTGGGTGATGATCCTACTGGCCCAGCTCAAGTTCCGTAAGAGCCTGAGCCCGGCCGAACAGAAAAACCTCAAGTACCGCATGTGGCTGTACCCGGTCAGTTCGTACCTGGCACTGGCCTTCCTGGTATTGGTGGTGGGCTTGATGGCGTACTTCCCGGACACGCGTATTGCACTGTATGTGGGGCCGGTGTTCCTGGTGCTGCTGACGGTGTTGTTCTATGTGTTCAAGTTGCAGCCGACGAACGCGGCGGTGCGTTCAGCGGCCTGATAGCCAGACGGACAACAAAAAGCCCCTTGATCGGGGCTTTTTGTTTTTCAGGCCTGGGCCATTTTTGTAGATTGGTTCAGGCGTTTGTTGAACTCCAGCCAGGCTCCCAGCAAGGCCATCAAGGCAGTGCCTGCCAGAGCGGTCAAAATCTGCATGGCGAACGCATCACCGGCCATGGCGTTGACCATGTCCGCCAACGGTGCCAGCAACACGCCGAGGCAGAACACTTCCAGAGAGTAACGGCCCATGCGGCAGGTTTGTTGCGCCAGCCAGTTTTGCGTCCAGCCGCGGCCCGGCAGCAGTTTGGCGGTGACGTAGGCCAGGGCCAGGAAGTGCAGCAACCGCACCGGCGACAGGTCGGTCTTGCTGATGGGGTACAGCAAGTCACTGAGGGCCGATGGCATCCACGCGTCATGGATCTCGGGCCAGCGCCACGACAGGGTGATCACGCCAGCGGCCAGCACATAGGCGGCTGCGGCGAGGAATAACGGCTGCCGGGATAAGGCCTGGTTTTGCAGCGGGCGTGGCCGGCTGGCATGAATCGCCGCTGCGCCGCCGAGCACGAACAGCAACTGCCAGGTGACCGGGTTGAAGTACCACACGCCGTCGGCAATCGCCCGCAGGTTCCAGCCCATCCACGGCGCCAGCAGGTACACCGTCATCGACGCACCCACCACCAGCCAGGTCTGGCGCAGCAAGAGCGGCAGCACCAGCGACAGGCCGGCCAGCAGCACGATATACAACGGCAACGGGTCCATCAGGTTGGGCTTGAAGCGCAGTAGCAACTCATCGGTCAGCGCCTGCTGCGGGTGGGTGACGAAGTGCGTCAGGCCCATCTCTTCGACGAGGTCGCGGGTTTCCACATGGCTGTTGGCGAAGAACACGATGCCCATCAGCATCGCCAGCAAAAAGATATGCACCACGTACAACACCCAGGTCCGGCGCAGGATCTTCAGGCCAGCCATCCAGTAACCCTCGCGCTGCAGGACCTTGCCGTAGGCCAGCACCGAGGCATAGCCGGCCAGGAACACGAACACTTCGGCGGCATCGCTGAAGCCGATGTTGCGCAAGGTGATTTGACCGAGGGGGTTGTGGGGGACGTGATCCCAGAAAATGAAGATCAACGCCAGGCCCCGAAAAAAATCGATGCGCGGGTCGCGTCCGTTCAGCATGGCAGCGGGCTCTTGAACAAGTAGGTTTATTAAGGACAGGCAGGCGGCGGTGATGTCGTACGCCGTGCGTCGGGCGGGCGCAGGTTGGCGGTATTTGTAAGCAATTGCAAAGGTTGGGTATTACTGAATGTCTCAATTGCGCGCACGACCTTAACGGCATGTGAATCTCCTTGTTTCAACGATGCCGTCGATGGTCCGGTTCAGCAGAGGGGGGTTAGAACGCGTCCATCAGGCGACTGCTGACTCATGCGGCTCAAAACTGTCCGCCCGCGCCATCTGCCACATCCGCGAATAGAACTCGCCGTTCACCTCGCCCGTCAGCAACTCCCCTGGCTTGAGGAACACATGCAGTTGCGAGAACAACTTGATCTCGGTCGCTGACATGCGTCGCACCAAATGCTTGGCTGACAGCTGCGACGGATGATCCAGGCCCGCCGCCGCGAGCATTTCTGCCAACGCCTTGAGGGTGTTGCGGTGGAAGTTGAACACGCGCTGGGCTTTGTCCGGCACCACCAGGGCGCGTTGGCGCAATGGGTCCTGGGTGGCGACGCCGGTCGGGCATTTGTTGGTGTGGCAGCTTTGCGACTGGATGCAGCCGATGGCGAACATAAAGCCGCGCGCCGAGTTGGCCCAGTCGGCGCCGATTGCCAGGACGCTGGCGATGTCGAAGGCGCTGACGATCTTGCCGCTGGCGCCGAGCTTGATCTTGTCGCGCAGGTTCAAGCCCACCAAGGTGTTGTGCACAAACAACAGGCCTTCACGCAGCGGTACGCCGATATGGTCGGTGAACTCCACGGGCGCGGCGCCGGTACCGCCTTCCTTGCCGTCGACCACGATAAAGTCGGGCAGGATGCCGGTCTCCAACATGGCCTTGGCGATGCCCATGAATTCCCACGGATGGCCCAGGCAGAACTTGAAACCTACCGGCTTACCGCCAGACAGTTCGCGCAGCTGGGCGATGAACTGCATCAGTTCGATGGGCGTGGAAAACGCGCTGTGGCGCGACGGTGAGACGCAGTCTTCGCCCATCAGGATGCCACGGGTTTCGGCGATTTCTTTCGTCACTTTATGCTTGGGCAGGATCCCGCCATGGCCAGGTTTGGCACCCTGGCTCATCTTGATTTCGATCATGCGCACCTGCGGGTTCTGCGCCTGCACAGCGAAACGTTCCGGGTCGAAACGGCCATCGCTGGTGCGACAGCCAAAGTAGCCGCTGCCCAGTTCCCAGGTCAGGTCGCCGCCGTTTTCACGGTGATAGGGGCTGATGCTGCCTTCGCCGGTGTCGTGGGCAAAGTTGCCCAGCTTGGCGCCATGGTTGAGCGCCCGAATGGCGTTGGCGCTCAGGGAGCCAAAACTCATTGCCGAGATATTGAACACCGACGCCGAGTACGGCCGCGTGCATTGCGGGCCGCCGACCATCACACGAAACGTGCTGGGATCGCTCAGCGGCGCCGGGCGCATGGAGTGGCCGATGAATTCGAAGCCCGACTGGTACACGTCGATGAGGGTGCCGAAGGGTTTGTCGGCGGTTTCGTTCTTGGCGCGGGAGTAGACCAGCGAGCGTTGCGAGCGGGAGAAGGGCAGGGCGTCGCTATCGGATTCGAGCAGGTACTGGCGGATTTCCGGGCGAATGGCTTCCACCAAATAACGGATATTGCCCAGGATCGGGTAGTTGCGGCGCACCGCGTGGGGGCTTTGCAGCAGGTCGAAAATGCCGATCAGGCTCAGCACGCCGGTGACCAGTGTGATGGGCCACAGCCATTCATGTTCGATAAAGGGGAGGCTGGCGAGGGTAAAAATGACGCACACAGCAAAAAAGGCGTAGCGGCTTAGCAAGGACAGGCTCATACGGTTTCCTTGGTTCGGACTCTGAGGTCGATGGGGCATTCTGCGCCAGTCCGGAAACCACAAACAACCTGGGGGTTTATTCTTCATATGCCGCCCCGGTCGTTTCTTATTGCAATCGGTTCTCGTTTGGAGGCTTATTTGGTGTTACTGTATAACAATCAAGTCGCAACCAAACGCCCCCGGAGGCCCCATGAAAGCTGGTATCCATCCCGACTACCGCACAGTGCTGTTCCACGACACCGCTGCCGACGTGTTCTTCCTGATCGGCTCCACCGCCGACAGCGATCGCACCCATCAACACAGCGACGGCAACACCTACCCGTACATCCCGCTGGACGTATCCAGCGCGTCGCATCCGATCTACACCGGCCAGCAGCGCAAGACCCAGGTCGAAGGCCGGATTGCCGGGTTCAACAAGCGCTTTGCGGCGTTTGGGTCGAGTCCGAAAAAAGCCGAGGCGTGAGCATGATGCGGCGGCGTGCCCTACGCCGCCGTCTGCCGAATCGGCAGCACCACGCGAAACCGCGTGCCTTTGCCCAGCTCACTGCTCACGGAGATATCGCCACGGTGTTTTTTGACGATGCCGTAGGAGAGTGACAACCCCAGCCCCGTCCCTTCGCCCACTGGTTTGGTGGTGAAGAATGGATCAAAGATTTTCTGCATGGCCTGCGGGTCAATCCCGCAGCCGTTGTCCGCCACTTCCAGCCACACGTTCTCACCTTCCACGCCGTTGCTGATGGTAATGGTGCCGCGCTCCGGCCCCATGGCTTGCGCGGCGTTGATCACCAGGTTCATGACCACTTGGTTGAGTTGCGAGGCCAGGCATTCGATTTCCGGCAATGGCGTATAGCGTTTGATCACGTCGGCCTTGTACTTGAGCTCGCTGGCGACGATGTTCAGCGTGGAGTCGATGCCCTGCTGCAGGTTTGCAAATTGCCAGGTCTGGTCATTGTCGACCCGCGAGAAGTTTTTCAGGTCCTTGACGATTTGCACCACGCGCCCGATGCCTTCCTTGGACTCCCTGATCAACAGGGGAATGTCGTCCTTGAGAAAATCCAGTTCCAGTTCGGTGCGCAGGGCTTTGAGTTGCTCGCCCTGCGCGAGGCTGTCCTCGGCCAGCCGGTAAGCTTCCAGCATCTGTTGCAGCTGGTTGAAGTAGCCATCGAGCGTGCTGAGGTTGGACGAGATAAACCCCACCGGGTTATTGATCTCATGGGCCACGCCCGCGGCCAACTGCCCCAGGGATGCGAGCTTTTCCGACTGTACCAGTTGGCTTTCCAGTTGCTTGCGCTCGTCGATTTCCACTTGCAGCGCCAGGGTGCGCTGTTCCACCAACTGCTCCAGGTGGGCGGTTTGCAGTGAGGCGCGGCGAGCCATGTCCCATTTGTTGGCCAGGGTATTGGCCATCTGCTGGACTTCGATGTTGTCGAACGGTTTTTTCAGGATCAGCAAACGATCGTAGCCTTGCAGGCGATGCAGCAGGTCATCCCAGGAATAATCCGAATACGCGGTGCACACCACCACTTGCAGGCCAGGGTCGACTTTCCACAACTCTTCGATGGTCTTGGCCCCGTCCCAGCCTTGGGGCATGCGCATGTCCACAAACGCCAGGGCATAGGGCCGGGTTTCTGCCATTGCCGTGGCGAGCAACTGCAGGCCTTCCTCTCCGCCATAGGCCGAGTGCAGCTCAAAGGGTTGTACCGTGGGTTTGCTGGTGTCGCCGAACAGTGCCGACTCCATATCATCCAGCGCCTGGTTCGATTCACCGGTGGGCATCAGGATCTTGCGGAAATCGTCGTGGATCGACGGGGTATCGTCGATCAACAAAATGCGCCGGTTAGGTGGTTGGTTCATGGCGGGCTTCCGGCAAGGGTCAGAGGAATCGTCAAGGTGAACACTGCGCCCAGCCCCGGCCCGTCGCTGCGGGCGCTGAGCTGGCCGTGCATTTCCACGGCGGCCAGTGCGCAACTGTGCAGGCCGAAGCCGTGGCCCTCCTTGCGGGTGGTGAAACCGTGGGTGAAGATCCGGGTCATGTTCTCGGCGGGGATGCCTTCGCCTTCGTCCTTCACGCTGATCTGCAAGGTGGCGTCGTCCAATTGTTGCACCGCCAGGGTCATCTGCCGTGGCCGGTCGGTGAGGTTGGACATGGCGTACTTGGCGTTGCTGATCAGGTTGACCATGATCAGCAGCAACCGGTGTTTGTCGGCCATGATTTCCGGCACTTGCGCATATTCCTTGACCACTGTGACGTGGTGGCGGCTCAGCGCGCCGGCGTTCATGCGCAGGGCGTCTTCCATCAGGGCGCTGATATGCACCGGCTCCATCAGCGTGGATGCACCGGCATAGGATTGCTGGGTAGAGACGATGTCCTTGATGTGGTCAACGCTTTTGCTCAGTTGCGCCAGTTCATCGGCCATGCCTTGCTGTTCGATGGCAATGGCCTCCACCAGTTGGTTGAGGTAGCCCGGCAGCAGCTTGCCCTTTTCATCCTGGGTCAGGAAGGTGCCCAGGTCAGCCGTGTGTTCGTTGATCAACTGCATGGCCTTGCCCAATCCCAATGCCTTGCTGCTGCGCAGTTTGCGGGTGACCAGGTCGGCGGAGATATTCACGCTGTTGAGCACATTGCCAACGTTGTGCAGCACGTTGGTGGCGATCTCCGCCATGCCGGCCTGGCGGGCGCTGTCCAGCAGTTCGCTCTGGGCATCCTTGAGCTGCTGGGTGCGCCGTTCCACCCGTTGCTCCAGGGTTTCATTGGCTGCTTGCAAGGCGCGGTTGACCCGGTTGATCTCGGCGAAACTGCGCAGCAGGCGCACCGCCAGATAGAGCAGCAATACCACCAACAACGTCGAGAAGATCAGCAGGTAGAGGTGGTATTGATGGTCGATCAGGTCGGCGGCTTGCTGGTCCTGATTGAGGTGGTTGTTCAGCTCGTCCAGGCGGTCGGCCACGGGGACTGCGGCAATGCGTTCGAGCAGGCCGTTGACCACCGGCTGTTCGCGCAGGATCAACGAGATGTGGTTGCTGAGGATCTCCACCGGGGCCTGGAACTCAATCGGCAGGCGATCTTTGTTGATCGCCAGCTTGCCCAGGCCCACCAGGATATCGGCGGCGCGCTCGTCGCTGGTGACCTGGGCGAATTCAAGGCTGCTGAGCAGAAGATCGTAGGTGTCGGTGGCCACATCTTGCAGTTGCAGGCGGCCTGCGTCGTCAATGCGATTGAACTGCGCCTGGATGTCATCTTCGGCGGTCGGCAAAAACGCCAGTGAGTTGCGCAGCACGGCATTGTGGGATTTGAACTGGTCGACCAACCGGGCTTTTTCCTGGATGGCTGCCTCATACGCCTCTGTGCTGGCCTTCCAGCGGGGCAGGTCTTCGGGGTCGTGGTAAGTCGCGTCACTGCCCAGTTTGGCCCACAGTTGTGTCATGTCCGCGAGCGGCGTAACCAGCGGGTCATAGTTGTGGGTGAGCGCGATCCGCGCCTTGAGCACTTCGCTGTCCCATTGGGCATTGAGCTGCTTGAGCTGGCGGATCAAGTCCCGTGACTGGGTATAGGTGGCCGTTTGGTCGCGGGAGGACTTGAGGTACAGAAATACCAGTGTCGAGGCCAGCAGCAGGGCGATCAGGCCGAGCAAGAGTTGGCTGGTGCGGCGGCGGGTAAGGGTCATAGAGGCTTGCCCGCCCATTCGCCGGTCAAGGTCTTGAGAAACTGGATGATCAGGTCTTTATCTTCCTGGGACGGGTTGCGCCCCAGCTGGTACTTGAACATCACGTCCACCGCCTCGGCCAGGGTCTTGGCCGAGGCGTCGTGAAAGTACGGCGCGGTGACGGCCACATTGCGCAGGCTGGGCACCTTGAACACATGGCGGTCTTCTTCGTCCTTGGTCAGCAGGTAGCGCCCCAGGTCTGATTCGACCGGGTTGCCGCGCGCCTTGAAGTAGTCACCCATCACCCCGAATTTCTGGAACATATTGCCGCCGATATTCACGCCCTGATGGCAGGCGATGCAGCCGTAATCCTTGAAACGCTGATAGCCGTATTTTTCCTGCCTCGTGAGGATGTCGGTGTTGCCCAGCAGGTATTGGTCGAAGCGCGAATTGGGGGTGAGCAGCGTGCGTTCATAGGTGGCCAGGGCGTTTTGCACATTGGCTGCGGTGACGCCGTCGGGGTAGGCCTGATTGAAGGCGTTCTGGTAGGCGGGCAGGGCGGTTAGATTCTGCACCACGGTTTTCCAGTCGCTGCCCATTTCCGCCGGGCTGATGACCACTTGCTCGACCTGGGCTTCCAGCGTGTCCACCCGGCCATTCCAGAACTGCTTGAAATTCAGGCTGGCGTTGAATACGGAGGGGGTATTGATCTCCACCGGTTTGCCGTCGAAGCCGATGGAGAAAGGCTTGCTGTCAGCACCCCCCGCTTCCAGCTGATGGCAACTGGCGCAGGAGAGCGTGTTATTCACCGACAGGCGTGGCTCATTGAACAACTGGCGACCCAGTTCGACTTTGGCTGCGTCCAGCACCGGCACTGGCGGCAAAGGCTTGAGCGCCTCGTCCAGGGGGGCGGCCGGCAGTGGCATGCTGAGTCCCACCATGACGGCCAGACCCAAACCATAGGTTGCGACTTCATTCAAGCGAGCACTCCTTGCAAGCGTGGGGCTATTGTCGGGTTATCGGCATCGCACGGCCGACCTGCAGCAACTGGGCGAAATCTTTCGCCGGCACGGCTTTGCTGAACAGAAAACCCTGGCCTTCCTCGCACTCCAGCGTTTTCAGGAAGTCCAGTTGTTCGGTGGTTTCCACCCCTTCGGCGATGATATTGAGTTCCAGGCTCTTGCCCATGCCGATGATCGCCGTGATCAACTGCGCGTCCTGGCTGTTGGTGTTCAAGCCCCGTATGAAGGATTGGTCGATTTTCAGCACATCAATGGGAAAGCGGCGCAGGTAGCTGAGGCTGGAATAACCCGTGCCGAAATCATCCAGTGCCAGGCGCACGCCCATGGCCTTGATTCGCTGCAGGATATCCACGGTTTCGTCGACGTTCTGCATCAGCACGCTCTCGGTGATTTCCAGCTCCAGTTGCGCCGATGGCAGGCCTGTTTCCTTGAGAACCGCCGCCAGGTTGTCAACGAAATCGCGCTGGCGAAAGTCGATGGCCGAGATATTCACGGAAACGCGCAAGGGGGGGAGGCCCATCACCCGCCAAATCTGTGCTTGCTCGCACGCCTGGCGCAGTACCCATTGGGTCAGCGGAACGATCAAGCCGCTGTCTTCAGCCACTGCAATGAAATCAGCCGGGTTGACCCACCCCGAGCGCGGCTGGAACCAGCGTATCAGCGCCTCCGCACCGACAATGTTGCCGGAAGCCAGGTCCAGTTTTGGCTGGTAATGCAACACAAATTCATCGCGTTCCAGTGCCTGTCGGATCGCGCTTTCCAGGTTTTGCTGGTGCTGGGCGCGCAGGTTCATGTCTTCGGTATAGAAACTGAAATTATCCGGGCCGCGTTCCTTGCTGGTGTGCATGGCGGTTTCGGCGTGCTTGATCAGCTCTACGGCGTTGCCGCTGTCATTCGGGTAAATACTGATGCCCAGGCAGGCGGTGACGCTCAGGTCATGCCCCGCCACATGGCGGGTGGCGCTGATAGTTTTAAGCAGCTTCTGGGCAATGTGCTGGGTTTGCTGAGGATGCTGGACATCGTTGAGCAGGATCACAAACTCGTCGGTGCCATAGCGAAACACCGAGTCCGACGCACGCACTGCCGCGATCAGGCTTTGGCTGACCTGCTGGAGCACTTCGTCGCCTACCGGATAGCCCAGGGCGTTGTTGATACGTTTGAATCGGTCCAGCCCGATAAACATCACCGCCAATTGCGTGTCATGTCGACGGCCCAGCGCAATGGCCTGGGTCAGGCGGTCGCCCAGCAGCGTGCTGTTCGGCAACTGCGTGAGCGCGTCGTATTGAAGCAGGTGCGAGACCTTGAGCAATTCCTGCACCCGTTCTTCGATGGTGCGCTCCAAGCCAAGCATCTTGAGCGCGACGTCCTGGGCGAGCTGCCATTTCCAGGTCAGCGCGCTGGCCATCTGGCGGATCTCCAAGTGGTCGAAGGGTTTTTTCAGGATCAGCAACTGGTCGTTGTATTTCAACCGTGCCTCGATGGCTTCGAAAGAGTAGTCGGAGTAGGCCGTACACAGGGCGATCTGCAAGTTGGGATCGGCGTTCCACAGCTGTTCGATGGTGTGAAGGCCATCCCAGCCGGGCGGCATGCGCATATCAATGAACACCATGGCGTAAGGCGCGTTGGCGGCCAGGGCCTGGTTCACCAACTCAAGGGCTTCCTGCCCCTGGTAGGCAGAGTCGAGCACAAATAACTGGCGCGGCGGGGCGGCTGTGGTGCCGAACAGGGTTGCTTCGAGGCTGTCCAGGGTCTTTTCGTCGTGTACCGCCGGGCAGAGAATCTTGCGAAAGTCTTCATGGATCGAGGCCGTATCATCGACGATCAGGATGCGACGGTTGGCCCGCCCTGAACTCGGGTTCATGACGCTCTCCTCACCTGCAAAGGGGTCGACTGCATAACGATTCCTTCCCTGGTTCCATTGCTGCGCGGGGCGCGGACCTGCTGTGTCAGCATAGTCGGGTTCCCTTGAAATTGGCGGCCAGTTGGCGTCAAATCAACCCCGCGCGTTAAGCGAGGTAAGACGGCTTGGCACAAGGGTTCAATTTAGCTCAATTCAGTTTAATTGGAAGGCGCAGCACGCATGGATGAACAACTGGCTACGAAACCCACAGTCTTGCTGGTCGACGATGAAGAGTCGATCCTCAACAGCCTGCGCCGCCTGTTGCGCGGCCAGCCATTCGATGTGGTGCTCGCCGGCAGCGGTGCCCAGGCCCTGGAAATCATGGCCGCCCAGCCCATCGACCTGGTGATGAGCGATGCACGCATGCCCGGCATGGACGGCGCGCAGTTGCTGGCCGAGGTTCATCGCCTCTACCCCGCCACCAGCCGCATCCTGCTCACCGGTTATGCCGACCTGCCGACGATCATCAAGGCGATCAACGAAGGGCAGATCCACCGCTATATCGGCAAGCCCTGGAATGACGAGGAACTCAAGCTGATCCTGCAACAGGCCCTGGAGCATCAGCGCCTGGAGCGCCTGACGCATCAGCAGAACGAGCAGCTCAAGCTATTGAATTCCACCCTGGAAAAGCGCGTGGTGGCACGCACCAGTGAGCTGCAACAGACCGCCGACATGCTCGACCTGGCCTACGACGAACTCAAACGCAGCTACGTGACGGGCACCGAAGTGTTTTCGCTGCTGGCCAACCTGCGTTTACCCAAGGACAAACAAACCAACCGCCCGTTGATCGATCTGATCCGGGTCTACTGCGCCGCCCAGTCCATGGACGAAGCCAGTACCCGCGACCTGGCCATGGCGGCGGCGCTGTACAACATTGGCAAGCTGAGCTGGAGCGACAGCATGTTGGTTGAGCCGGCCGACAAGCTGCACAGCACCGATCGCGAGCGTTACCGCGGCTACCCGGCGCAGAGCGAATCGCTGTTGATGACGCTGGAGCCGATGAAGGATGCGGCGCGGATGATTCGTCATCATCAGGAGCGCTGGGATGGCAGCGGTTTTCCCGATCACCTCAAGGGCGAGGCGATTCCGTTCGGTGCTCGCCTGCTGAAACTGGCAGTGGACTTCATCGAGTTGCAAAAAGGCCTGATCCTCGAACGGCGCCTGAACAGTGATGAAGCACTGTTATATATCCGCAAATATGCCGGGCGCCTCTATGACCCCGAGCTGATCGAGGACTTCGTCCAGGCCTGCGCGGCGTTTCTCAGCGACGTGACCTTGGGCGATCCGACCGTCAAGGTCTTGAGCACGCGTGAGCTGGCCGCCGGGATGGTCCTGGCGCGTAATCTCAATGCCGACAACGGCATGCTGCTGCTCAACGCCGGCAAGGTGCTGAACCTGCCGCTGGTGGACAAGCTGATTGCTTTCGAGGCGATGGAAGGGGCCAAGTACAGCGTATTTATCAAGGAACCGGAGGAGGCGTGAGCCGCGTTCCATTACTGTTCACTCTTTTGATTTCAAGGCTTTTATTTCATGTCCACCACTATCCGCATCGCCGCTGCCCTTTTGATCGGCGCTGACGGCCGAACCCTGCTGGTGCGCAAGCGCGGCACCCAGGCCTTTATGCAGCCCGGTGGCAAGATCGATGCCGGCGAGCAACCGGCCGAGGCCCTGGCCCGGGAACTGTTTGAGGAGCTGAACCTGCGTATCGATCCCAACGCGGCTGCCTATCTTGGCAACTTCTCTGCCCCTGCGGCCAACGAGCCGGGGTTCACCGTGGAAGCCGAGTTGTTCCAAGTGCAGATTGACGTGCCCATCGCCCCTGCCGCCGAAATCGAAGAAGTCCGCTGGATCGACCCTGCCGGTGATGGCGGCCTGGTCCTGGCGCCGTTGACGCGTGATTTGATCCTGCCGTTCTATCGCTCATCGCTGACTACCACTGCCTGATGCACAGGCTCAAGGACTGACCCGTGATCCCACTCAACGACTTGCTGATTTTCGCCGCCGCGTGCCTGCTGATGGTGCTCACCCCCGGCCCGAATATGATCTACCTGATCTCCCGTTCGATCTGCCAGGGCCGCAAGGCGGGTATGGTGTCGTTGCTCGGTGTGGTGGCGGGGTTCTTTGTGCACCTGTTCGCGGCGGCGGTCGGTTTGACGGCGGTGTTCCTCGCGGTGCCGATGGCCTATGAAGTGCTCAAGTGGGCTGGCGCGCTCTACCTGCTGTGGCTGGCCTGGCAAGCGGTCAAGCCGGGCGCACGCTCGCCGTTCGAGGCCCAGCAATTGCCGCCGGACTCCACGCGCAAACTGGTGACCATGGGCTTTCTTACCAGCGCGCTGAACCCCAAGATCGCGGTGTTCTACCTCTCGGTGTTCCCGCAGTTCATCACCCCGGAACACGGTTCGGTGTTTACCCAGAGCCTGATGCTGGGCTTCACCCAGATCAGCGTGAGTTTCCTGGTGAACATGCTGATCTCGCTGTTTGCCGCCTCCATCGCCGCGTGGTTTATGCACAACCCCACTTGGCTGTCGGTGCAGCGCTATTTCATGGGCTTTGTCCTCGCCGCCCTGGCCGTCCGGCTGATGGTTGAGCAACGGCGCAGCGCATGAACATTCGCGCACTCGGGGCGGCTGATGCACAGGTGTATCGGGCCTTGATGCTGCAGGCCTATGAGGTTTATCCACAGGCGTTTACCTCCAGCGTGGCCGAGCGCGCATTGATGCCGCTGAGCTGGTGGGAGAAGCGCCTCGACAACCCGTTGGATCGGCTGCTGGGCGGTTTCGAAGGGGATGAACTGGCGGGGATTGTCGGCCTGGCGTTCGAGCCTCGGGAAAAGGCGCGGCACAAGGTAACGTTGTTTGGCATGTACGTGACCGAGGCTTATCAGCGCAAGGGCTTGGGCCGACGCCTGGTGGAAGCGGCGCTCGATGAAGCGCGCCAGCACCCGCGCCTCAAAGTGATCCAGCTTACCGTCACCGCCGGCAATGATGCCGCGTTTGCGTTGTACCAACGCTGCGGGTTCGTTCAATACGGCCTGGAGCCGCTGGCGGTGCGGGTGGGCGTCGAATATTTCGACAAGATCCACATGTGGCGTGAACTGAAGACCGACTGAGATTTACCTGTGGGAGCGAGGGCTGGTTTGATCAGCGAACTGCGCTTACCCCGTCCAATGTCGAAAACGACGTGTCCTTGGCTGTAAGCAAAAAGTCGCGCATGTACGGCGCATCCAGCATGTCCGCGCGAATCCCCGCATACAGCGTCGCAAACAAGCCTTTCTCACCCAGGCGCTTGGCCTTCACGTAGCCACGCGAGCTGTATTCATGCAGCGCCCAATGGGGCATGCCGCACACGCCACGGCCGCTGGCGACCAGTTGCATCATCATCACCGTCAGCTCCGAGGTCCGCACCTGGGCCGGCTCGATGTCGGCGGGTTCCAGGAAGCGCGTGAAGATGTCCAGGCGGTCGCGCTCCACCGGGTAGGTAATCAGGGTTTCGGGTAGCAAGTCTTCAGGCACGATAAACGACTTGTTCGCCAGCGCGTGCTGGTTGGCCACGGCCAGCATGGCTTCGTAGGTGAACAGCGGCACATAAGTGATGCCCGGCAGTTCCAGCGGGTCGGACGTGACTACCAGGTCCAGGTCGCCACGGGCCAGGGCCGGCAGCGGGGCGAAGGCAAAACCCGACGCCAGGTCCAGCTCGACTTCCGGCCAGGCGTCGCGGAACTGGTCGATGGTCGGCATCAGCCACTGAAAGCAGCTGTGGCATTCGATGGCCATGTGCAGGCGCCCAGCGGTGCCACCGGCCAATCGTGCGATATCGCGTTCGGCTCCGCGCAGCAACGGCAGGGTGGCGTCGGCCAGTTGCAGCAGGCGCAGGCCGGCGCTGGTGAAGCGTAGCGGCTTGGTCTTGCGCACGAACAGCTGCATGCCCAGGCGCTCTTCCAGCTCCTTGAACTGGTGGGACAGCGCCGATTGCGTCAGGTGCAGGCGCTCGGCGGCTTCCACCAGGCTGTCGGCTTCGCGCAGGGCGTGCAGGGTCTTGAGGTGACGGATTTCGAGCACGGGCTCTCCATGAAGACAATTTGTGACGAAGTTGAATAGCGTGAGTTTGTCTCATGTTGCAAGGCGTGTCGACCACGACCACTGGGCACTCTTCATCAAACTGTCATACAAGTGTGGCAGCGCGCTTGAACAAACTTCATCAGACTCGCGCTCTACTGGGGTTCTGCGTTTCGGTGTTTTTCATGCGCGTGTTGCTTTTACTGGCCGCCTTCTGGTTCGGCCTGCCGTCTTTTGCGGCGTCTCGATGTGATGTCAATGTCCCGACCCAAACGGTCGACCTGGAAACGGTGAGCATCGCCTACCAGAGCATCGGCCGTGCGTCCGATCCGGCGTTGCTGCTGGTGATGGGTCTGGGTGGGCAATTGATCCATTGGCCGGACGAAGTGGTGGAAGCCCTGTGTCAACAAGGCTTCAGGGTGATCCGCTATGACAACCGCGATGTCGGCCTGTCCACCTGGCGCCAGGCGCCGGCCAACGCCAATCTCACCTTTGAAGTGCTGCGCTACAAGCTCGGCTTGCCGGTGGCGGCGCCGTACACCCTGACCGATATGGCCGATGATGCACTCGGGCTGATGAGCGCGTTGCAGATCGAGCAATTTCACGTGCTCGGCGCGAGCATGGGCGGCATGATCGCCCAGCATTTGGCGGCCATGGCACCGCAGCGGGTGGAGAGCCTGACCCTGATCATGACCAGCTCCGGCGCCGAGGGCTTGCCGGCACCGAGTGCGGCGTTGGTGCAGCTGTTGTCGAGGCGCGGCGCGCCCAATCGCGAGGTGGCCCTGGAACAACAGGCCGATCTGCTGGCCGCGCTGGGCAGCCCGACGATCAAGGATGATCGCCAGGCGCTGCTGCACCAGGCGGCGCTCTCTTACGACCGTGCCTTCAACCCGGAAGGCGTGAAGCGCCAGATCATGGCGATCCTCGCCGAGCCCAGCCGCGTGCCGCTGCTCAACCAGTTGCGCGTGCCGACCCTGGTCGTCCACGGCACCGCCGACCCGTTGTTGCCGGTGATGCACGGCGTGCACCTGGCGGCGCATATCCAGGGCAGCCAATTGAAGCTGATTCCCGGCATGGCCCATCGTTTCCAGGAGGCTTTCAAGGCGCCGCTGTTGACGGCGGTGTTGCCGTACCTGCAAGCCCATCGTGAAGACGCGGCCCATTGGGCACAGATTGATCAGGTGGCGCCTGCGAAGCTGTTGTGAGGTGGTGTATCGTGCAACCTTTGCGGCGTATGACTGCCAACGAGGTTGCCTACCATGAGTATTCCCCTGAAAATCGATTTCGTCAGTGACGTGTCCTGCCCCTGGTGCATCATCGGCCTGCGTGGCCTGACCGAAGCCCTCGACCAACTGGGCACCGAGGTGCAGGCCGAGCTCCATTTCCAGCCGTTCGAACTGAACCCGAACATGCCTGCCGAAGGGCAGAACATCGTCGAGCACATCACTGAAAAATACGGCTCGACCGCCGAAGAATCCCAGGCCAACCGTGCGCGCATCCGCGACATGGGCGCCGATCTGGACTTTGCATTCCGCACCGATGGCCAGAGCCGCATCTACAACACCTTCGACGCCCATCGCCTGTTGCATTGGGCCGGGTTGGAAGGCTTGCAGTACAACCTCAAGGAAGCGTTGTTCAAGGCCTACTTCACCGATGGCCAGGACCCGTCCGACCACGCCACCCTGGCGATCATTGCCGAGAGCGTCGGCCTGGATATCAAGCGCGCGGCCGAAATTCTCGCCAGCGATGAATACGCCGCCGACGTCCGCGAGCAAGAGCAGCTGTGGACATCCCGTGGCGTGACGTCGGTACCGACCATCGTGTTCAACGACCAGTACGCGGTCAGCGGTGGTCAGCCGGTTGAGGCGTTTGTGGAGGCGATTCGCCAGATCATTCGCGAATCCCAGAACTGAAGCCGAGCACAAGTCAAAATGTGGGAGGGGGCTTCCCCCTCCCACAAATATCTCACTGGCCCGCCCCTTGCATTGACCCCCTAAAGCCATAGGGGACACATGACCTTGAACATTCTCGACCTCGATCACAGCCTCACGGCCCAGGCGCCGATTGCCCGGCGCCTGGCCAGTGGCCGTGCTACCTGCATCGACCTGCTCGACCTGGGCCCGAAGCTGCGCCTGTGGTCCACCGCAAAAACCTGGAAACGCTTCACCGAACGCCTGGCCCGACGGCCACGGCCTACGGATGCGCGACCGGAAATCCTGTTTGTCGGCTCCGGCGATTATCACCACCTCACGCCGGCCTTCCTTGCCGATCTCAAAGAACCCATCAGCCTGATCCACTTCGATAACCATCCCGATTGGGTGCGCTTTGCGCCCAGGCGACACTGCGGTTCGTGGGTCAACCGCGCGCTGAAAATGCCGGCGATCAAACGCATCGTCACCCTCGGCCCGTGCAGCGATGACCTGCACAACCCGCAGCTGCGCGGCGGCAACCTTGGGGCCCTCAAGCGCGGGCAGTTGCAGCTGTTTCCCTGGCAGCATCCGCCGTCGAAAGTCTGGGGCCGGGTCGGCGATGGCGCGGGTCACCAGCAGCAGGAAAACCACCTGCACTGGCGCAATCTGGCGGAGCTGGACTGGGCCGCGTTCCTTGAACAGATGATCAGCAGCCTGCCCACCGAGGCGATCTGGATCACCATCGACAAGGACGTGCTCGCCAGTGAAGACGCGGCCACCAACTGGGACCAGGGCGGCATGCGCCTGACCCACTTGCTCCAGGCCCTGCGCGCGCTGGCGGCACGCAAACGCATCATCGGCATTGACGTGTGCGGCGAGTTCGCCACGCCGGCGTTCAGCAATGCGTTAAAGCGTTGGGAAGCCAAGTCCGACCAGCCGCCAGCGGGGCGCTGGAGCCCCGAGGATTTGCAGCGCAATGCGGCCACCAATGAAGCCCTGATCGACCTGTTTGAGGAGCTGTTCCCGTGACCTTGACCGTGGTGTTGCTGGTGGCGTTTTCCATCGTGCTCGATGTGATCGGCCAGTTGTGTTTCAAGCTCGGCCTGGACCGTTTGCCGGAGTTGGAAGGCGGCTTTCGCCTGAACGCATTCTGGGGCCAGGTGTTTAATGCGCCGTTACTGTGGGCGGGGATCGGTGCCTACGTCATCGAGTTTTTTATCTGGCTGGAAGCCTTGTCCCGTGCGCCGTTGAGCCTGCTGTTTCCAGCCGCCGCGCTGGCGTATTGCGGGGTGGTGCTGGCAGGCAAAGTGGTGCTGGGTGAAACCGTCAGCCGCCGCCGCTGGCTGGGCACGTTGGTGATTACCTTGGGGGTGATGCTGGTGGCGATTGCCGGGAGTCAGGCATGAATGCGCACGCATGGTTGCATGGGCGTTTCGGCACCGTGGTGCTCTGGGCCTTACTGATCTGCACCGAGAGCGCCGGGCAGTTGTTTACCAAAGTCGCCGGTGACCAACTGGGGCAGATGGATTTCAACCTGCAGTGGCTGGCCGATGTGGCGCGTAACCCAGGGATTCTGGCGGCGATTGCCTGCTACATCGGCGCGTTTTTCGTGTGGATGCTGATCCTGCGGCGCAGCAGTCTGTCCTTGGCGTTTCCGCTGAGTTCACTGGTGTTTGTGGTGGTGCTGCTGGGGTCGTGGCTGGGGCTGGGGGAACATATCAGCCCGCTGCACTGGGCAGGCGTTGCAGTGATTATCGGCGGGATAGCGCTGCTGGCGGGAGGGGAAAAGAGCTGATACAGGCCAATGTGGGAGGGGGCTCGCCCCCTGCCACATTTATATCTCCATGCATCAGGTGAATCAGTCGAAGGTGTAGCTGATCGCCGTCTGCACCTGGCCCTGATTCACCTCACCGGCCTGCCTGACGATACTGCTGTCCGCCGCCGAGCCCACCAGATGCACCCAGCTGGCGCTGGTCAGCAGTGACCAGTTGGGCGCCAGGGGGAACTGGAAGCTCTGGCTCAGGGTGATGTTCTGGAAACCGCCGCTGGCGTTGTAGGCCTTGAAACCCGTGGCCGCCGCCTCGTTTTCATCCACCCCGAAATACGTCTGGGTCTGCCGCGCATCCGCGAAGTGCGCCACCAGCCCACTGCTGCCAATGATCCCACCGCCCAGGGGATAGCCCAGCTCGCCGCCGACCTTGCCCAGCGCGCCGCTCTGGGAATGACCACCACCGACAGCCTGGCCCAACTGGGCATAGACCCGCCAGAAGTCAGCCGGAGCGTATTGGATGAACCCGCCTATTTCAGCCATGTCCGACACGTTGCGCAGGCCCTGCAACGAGCCGTTGGAGGTGCGCCCCTGCAGGTAATTGATGTACGGGCCGGCGCTGAAACCGTTGGTGTTCAGGGCGCTCCAGCTCAAACCGTCATCGGTGCCCAGGCTCACATTGCCCCAGTCTAGGTCGAGGTAGGGGACGGGCCGGGTTTCGTAGCGGCTGCCGGTCGGGTCGTGGGGCTGGTAGCTGACGCCTGCGCCGACGTCACCGCTGATGCCTTCGGCGTGGGCGGCGAGGCTCAGTAAACCGGCGAGTGCCGCGCATGTGATCCTCAACATGGTCACAGTTCCTAAGTGAATACACGCGCATGAACGCGCAAACCCCCGGCCCCACGCAAGCACTCATCTTGTTTGTAGCAAGCTACAAAAATTGTAGCTTCCACGACACATTGCGCCTCCCGCGCCCAGCCCCGCTGGGCTTCAGCCACTTGGCACACTCCCTGCTCTACCCCTGGTGAACGCGCAGACAGCGCACTCCATCAAGGTAACCACAATGATTGACTGGCATATCGTGTGCGACTTCGACGGGACCATCACCCCCACCGATGTTATCGACAACGTCCTCCAACGCTTCGCCGGCCCCGAGTGGGAAACCATCGAGCAGCAATGGCTGGATGGGCATATCGGTTCACGCGAGTGCCTGAGCCGCCAACTGGCGTTGATCAAGGCCACCCCCAGCGAGTTGCTGGCGTACTTCGACAGCGTCGAGATCGACCCGGACTTTCCGGACTTCGTCGATCACGTGATTGGCCTCGGCGCGTCCATCGAAGTGGTCAGCGATGGTATCGAGCAAGGCATTGCGCGGATCCTGTCGCGCAACTACGTGACCTTGCTGCCGATCCTCGCCAACCGCCTGCGCCAGGTCGACCAGAACAGCTGGCGCATCGACTTCCCGTATTCCAGCGACGCCTGCCGCGCCGCGTCCGGCAACTGCAAGTGCAAATCCACGCCGCGCAACAAGCGCGTGCTGGTGATCGGCGACGGCAAGTCCGACATGTGCGTGGCCTCCACCGCCGACTTCGTGTTCGCCAAGGGCAGCCTCGCCGAGTACTGCGTCGCCCACCAGATTCCCCATGCGCGCTTCGACAGCTTTGCCCAAGTGCCTACGCTGCTCGCGCAACTGCCTCAGGGCATTGCCGCCAACGCGACCTCCTTCACTGCCGACACACAGGAAATTTTCCACCATGTCTGATATCCGCATCGCTACCGCCGAAGACCAGATCCTCCTGGATAAAGAAGCCAAGTACTGCTCCTACGGCGACACCGTCCACTACATCGAGCCGCCGCGTATTTTCAGCCGCTGCGAAGGCTCCTACGTGTGGGACACCGAAGACCAGGCCTACCTCGACCTGCAAATGTGGTACTCGGCGGTCAACTTCGGTTATGCCAACCCGCGCCTGAACAACGCGCTGAAACAGCAGATCGATACCCTGCCGCAAATCGCCAGCCAGTACCTGCACAAGGGCAAGATCGAGCTGTCGGAAATGATCGCGGTGGACGCCAAGAACAAGTTCGGCCTGGACGGGCGCGTGCACTTCAACGTCGGCGGTTCGCAGTCCATCGAGGATTCGCTGAAAGTGGTGCGTAACGCCAGCAACGGCAAAAGCCTGATGTTCGCCTTCGAAGGCGGTTACCACGGGCGCACCCTCGGCGCGTCGTCGATCACCTCCAGTTTCCGCTACCGTCGCCGCTATGGCCACTTCGGCGAGCGCGCCAACTTTATCCCGTTCCCGTACCACTTCCGTGGCCCCAAAGGCATGACGAAAGAAGAGTACGGCAGCCAATGCGTGCAGCAATTCGCACGTCTGTTCGAGACCGAATACAACGGCGTCTGGGACCCGAAAACCAACCAGTGCGAATATGCAGCATTTTACGTCGAGCCGATCCAGGGCACCGGCGGCTACGTGATCCCGCCGATGAACTTCTACCGTGAGCTCAAGCACGTGCTCGATCAGCACGGCATTCTGATGGTGTCCGACGAAATCCAGATGGGCTTCTACCGCACCGGCAAGCTGTGGTCGATTGAGCACTTCGACGTGCAGCCGGATGTGATCGTGTTCGGCAAGGCCCTGACCAACGGCCTCAACCCACTGGGTGGCATCTGGGCCCGTGAAGAGCTGATCAACCCGAAGATCTTCCCGCCAGGCTCGACCCACTCCACCTTTGCCTCCAACCCGTTGGGCACGGCGGTGGGCCTGGAAATGTTCAAGATGACCAACGAAGTCGACTACGGCGCAATGGTCATGGCCAAGGGCAAATACTTTCTGGAAGGCCTGCAGGATTTGCAGACGCGCTTCCCGATCATCGGCGATGTCGACGGCCTGGGCCTGGCGCTGCGCTGCGAAATCTGCGGCCCGGACGGCTTCACGCCGGACAAGGCGACCCTGGACTACATGGTCGAAGAAGGCATGAAGGGCGACATGGTGGTGGATGGCCAGAAACTCGGCCTGATCCTCGACGTGGGTGGTTACTACAAGAACGTGATCACCCTCGCGCCGTCACTGGAAATCAGCTACCCGGAAATCGACCTCGGCTTGAAGCTGCTTGAGCAACTGCTGGTGCGAGCGACCACGCGGTGAGCCGGGCAGAGATCGACCTCGGCGAAGGTGATGCCGGCTTCGTTCTCGGTGAAGGTCCGGTCGGGATCCTGTTGATCCACGGCCTGACCGGCACTCCGACCGAACTGCGCCAGGTCGCCAAGGGCCTGGCCAAGGCGGGCAATTGCACGGTGTACGTGCCCACCCTGGCCGGGCACTGCGGTGATAACAGTGACCTGCAGGCCACTGGCTGGCGTGACTGGTATGAAGGCGTGCGCAAGACGTTTGTACAGATCAAGCAGCGGCATGGGCAGGTGTTTGTCGGTGGCTTGTCCATGGGCGCGGTGATGTCGATGTACCTGGCCTCCGAGCATCCGGGCCAGGTCGCCGGCCTGCTGATGTATTCCACCACCTTGAAGTACGACGGTTGGAGCATCAGCAAAATGGCGTTTATCACGCCGTTGCTGATCCGCATTCCTTTCGGCGTGCGCTTGTTCCGCTTCACCGAGAAGCCGCCGTACGGCATCAAGAATGAACGGCTGCGGGCGATCGTCGAGCGGCAGATGAAGGAAGGCGAGAGCAGCGAAGCGGGGTTGTTGACCATGGAAGGCGTCACCGTGCGCGAGTTGCACTGGATGAACGCGGTGGTCAAGAAACGCATGCCCCGGATCAACGTGCCGGCGCTGGTGCTGCACTCCATCGAGGACGACATCACCAGCCGCTGGAACGCCGATTACGTGGAGCGCCACCTTGGCGGGCCGGTGACCAAGATTCTGCTGGATAACTGCTACCACATGATCACCGTCGACCTGCAATACCGGCGGGTGATTGAGTTGAGTGCTGACTTCATCAGCCGGCAAGTTTCCTGTGGTGAGCAGTGCTGTTGTGGTGAACCGGGTTGTTGTGGTGAGCAGGCTTGCCCTGCGCTGGGTGGCGAAGCCGCCCCAAAACCTGCCATTGCGGTCTAGCTGGAGAAACTCATTGCCTGGATTGGGGCTGCTTCGCCACCCAGCGCGGGCGGTGCGACGATTCGACAAGCCCGCTCACCACACACACTCTTTTCACCACAACAACTCCAACTGGAAGCCAATGTGATCACCACCCAAGCCTTCCCCACCATCCGGGCCCTCCAGCGCAGTGCATGGAACGATTGTTTTCCGGGTGCCCTGGAAGACTGGGACTATTACGTCGCCGTGGAAAACGCCGCCATCGATGATTTCCAATGGCGCTACCTGGCGGTTTACGAAGATGGAACCCTGGTGGCTGTTGCTCCCGCGTTCATCACCCATTACCGCCTCGATACCACGGTGTCCGGCGCCGGCAAGCGCTTGACCGAACGCCTGGAGCGGCTGTGGCCCGGCGTCTTGCAGTTGGGGCTGTACGCCATCGGCTCGCCGGTGGCCGAGCGCTGTGATGCCGGATTTGCCAGCCACGTGCCCGAGTCGCGCCGCCCGCTGTTGCTCAAGCATGTGCTGCAAGCCGCGCGCCACGACGCCGATGATTTCGGCATCGGCCTGTTGGCGGTCAAGGACGCACCGAGCAACGATCCGCACTGGGTCGACAGCTGCCGCGCCGCCGGTTTCCAGGCCATGCCGAGCCTGCCCACAGGCGTATTGCCGCTGCCCTATGGTTCGGTGGACGCCTACCTCGGCTCGCTGGGCAAATCCACGCGCAAGGACCTGCGCCGCAAACTGCGCGCGCCCGGCCCACGGGTGGAATGGCGGCGCAATATCGACGACGTGCTGCCTGAGGTCATGCGCCTGTACGAAGCCACGCTGACACGGGCCGAATTGCAGTTCGAGCGCCTGCCCGCCAGCTACTTTACCGGTGTGCTCGAACGCCTTGAATCGCGCGCGGTGTGTGCGCTTTACTGGGTGGACGAGCAGTTGGTGGCGTTCAACCTGATGCTGGTGGACGAGCACCGGCTGGTGGATAAGTTTTTCGGGCATGACGTGGCGTTTACCCGCGACTACAACCTGTATTTCCGCAGTTGGCTGACCAACGTCGACTACTGTATTGAGCACAAGATTGCGCTGTACGAGTGCGGCCAGGCCGGGTATGCCAGTAAGCTGCGCCTGGGCTGCGAGTTCCAGGGCAACAGCGTGTTCTTCCGGCATCGCAACCGGCTGGTCAACGGCCTGCTCAAGTTGGTAAAACTGTTTATTCGACCGGATCGTTCCGACCCTGCCATGGCTGCTGCGATAAGCGAAACCTGATGATCACCAAGACCCGCCAGAAAGCCCGCCCCTTTGCCATTTCGCGCTGGAGCGTCCAGCGCAAGCTGGTGCTGGCGTTCTGGTTGGTCAGCGTGGTTCCCACCATGATCGCGGCGGAACTGGCCGCTAGCACGCTGTCGCAGATTTTCGACAGTAACGTGCGCATTTGGCTGCAAGAGTCGACCAAGATCGTCAAGGACGAGATCGGCGACATCCTTCACGACAACGCGCGCATGGCCAAGCTGTTCCTGCGCTACATCAGCCCGCCGGACAACAAGCAAGCCGCCCGACACGACCGGCTGACGGCCGACATTGCCGATGCCACGGACATCGACGTGGTGGCGCTGATCCGCGCCAGTGATCGAAAAGTGGTGTTCACCACCGCCGCCGATGACATCGTGCAGCAGATCAGCCTGGCCAAGAATACGGTGCTGCAAACGGTCAAGGTGGGCGGGGCCACCACCGGTATCGTGGTCTCCACCTTCGAGACCAGCCGGGACGGCGTCGACTACCTGCTGCTGGTCGGCACCTACCTGGACAGCAGTTTCCTGACCAGCGTGGCCGATGTGCATTCCCTCGACCTGCGCCTGTACCTGGCCAACCCGGAGGGGTTCTCGGAAATCTTCTCGACCCAGCGCTTTGAGGATCACCCGTCGCGCATCCCCAAGACTGTCGAAACCGCCATGCGCGCCACTCGCCAGCCCAGCGAGCAGTTCACCAATAACTACAGCGGTTTGTACTGGCCGATCTTCAACGATGCCGGCGATTTGCAAGGCGTGATCTTCAGCGGTCTGCTGCGCCATAGCAGCCTGATGGGGCTGGTCAACCAGAGCAACCTGTTCGTGCTGATTTTCCTGGTCAGCTCGGCGCTGTCGCTGGCGGCGGGGGTGCTGGTGTCGCGGCGCCTGACCCGGCCGCTGCGGGATTTGTCCGAAGGCGTGGGGGCAGTGATCTCGGGCAATTACACGCACCGCGTGGCGGTCAGCGGCGGCGATGAGCTGGCGCAGTTGAGCAGCACCTTCAACCATATGACCGAGCGCCTTGGCGAGTTGCATCACCTTGAGGCCCAACTGCGCCGACGTGACCGCCTGCACGCGTTGGGTGAAGTCGCCATGGGCCTCGCCCACGAGATCCGCAACCCGCTGGGCATCATCAAGACCGCCACCCAGTTGTTGCACCGCCGCGCCGACCTGCCGGACACCGACAAGCGCCACCTGGAATACGTGATCAGTGAAGTCAGCCGCATCAACGACCTGATCACCGAGTTCCTCGACTTCGCCAAGCCCAACCCGCCGCTACGGGTGGTGCAGCCGGTGCGTGCGCTGGTGGAGGAGATCCTCGGCTTCTGCGCGCCGGAACTGGCGACACATAACATTGATGCGCAGATAGACGACCAGGCACCGGGCGCGACGATCTACGCGGATGCCAAGCAGCTTAAACAGGCGTGCCTCAACCTTATTCTCAACGCCATCGACGCGATGCCCGACGGCGGGCGCCTGACGCTGGGGATTCGCACGGTGAACGACCACACCGTTATCAGCATTGCCGATACCGGCCAGGGCATTGCAGCAGAGATGGTCGAGCGCATCTTTACGCCATTCGTGACCACCAAGGCCTCAGGTACCGGCCTGGGCCTGGCCAAAGTCTATTCGATCATGGAAAGTCACGACGGCAGCATCGAATGCGCCAGCGAGAAAGATGCCGGCGCCACCTTCAGCCTGTACATTCCGGCGATGGGCGAAGACGACGAGGACAGTCATGACGCATAACATTCTGGTGGTCGACGACGAACCCAAGCTCTGTGACCTGCTGGCGTCGGCCCTGAGTCAGAACGGCATCCAGGTCTTTATCGCCGGTAACGGCCTGCATGCGCTCAAGGTGCTGGAGCAGGAAGACATTGACCTGGTGATCAGCGACTGGCGTATGCCAGGCATGGACGGGCCGGCGCTGCTGGCGGAGATCAAGGTGCGCTACCCCCACGTGCCGGTGATCGTGATGACCGCCTACAGCACGGTGAAAAACGCGGTGCAGTCGATGCGCAACGGCGCCTATGACTACATCGCCAAGCCGTTCGATATCGATGAGCTGGACATCACCGTCAGCAAGGCGTTGCAGTTTCGCGACATCATGCGCGACAACGCACGCCTGCGCGCCGAGCTGGATGAGCATGCGCAGTTCGACAGCCTGGTGGGCGACAGCCCGGCGTTTCGCACGGTGTTGCAAGCGGTGGACTCGGTACGTGACAGCAGCGCCACCATCCTGCTGACCGGCGAAAGCGGCACCGGCAAGGAAATGGTCGCCCGTGCCATCCACAAGCACGGCAGCCGTGCCGACAAACCTTTCGTGGCGGTCAACTGCGCGGCGATCCCGGAAGGGTTGCTGGAAAGCGAAATGTTCGGCCACCGCAAGGGCGCGTTCACTGGCGCAGTCGCGGACCGGGTAGGGCGCTTCATGCAGGCCGACAAAGGCACGCTGTTCCTTGATGAAGTCGGCGATATGCCTTTGGCGTTGCAGGCCAAGATCCTGCGCGCCTTGCAGGAGCGGGTCATCGAGCCGGTGGGCGACCCTCGCGAACGCAAAGTGGACGTGCGGGTGATCGCGGCCACCAACAAGAACCTGCTGGAAGCGGTAGCCAATAAGGAGTTTCGCGAAGACCTGTATTACCGCCTCAACGTGTTCCCGATCCCGTTACCGGCCCTGCGCGAGCGCGTGGAAGACATCGCCCCGCTGGCGCGTCACTTCGCCCACAGCCTCAGCGCCACCGCCGGCAAACGCATCACCGGCTTCAGCCCCGAGGCGTTGCAGGCCATGGCGGCGTATCACTGGCCGGGCAATATCCGCGAGCTGCAAAACTGCGTGGAGCGCGCGACCATCGTGGCGGCGTCGCCTGTGATCGAGGATATAGATTTGCCGGGGTATCTGTTTGCGTCGAAGCCGGGCGAGGGCGGCGTGACGGCGATCCTCAGCGATGGACCGGGGATTCCCCAGGACCTGGATGCGGCGCTGGCGGAGGTGGAGAAGGCCTACATACTGGCGGCGTTGCACGAGAGCAATGGCGTGCAGGCCGCGGCGGCGGCGAAGATCGGGATCTCTGAACGCAGCTTTTGGTATCGCCTCAAGAAGCTGGGCATTCAAGTCGACAAAATAGTCCGCTGACCCAACCGGGATAAAAAATGTGGGAGGGGGCTTGCCCCCGATGGCAGTGGGTCAGTTAAAGATAAGGTGACTGACACGCCGCTATCGGGGGGCGAGCCCCCTCCCACATTTTGACTGTGGTGTGTCAGGTGTGGAGGCGCACCCAGACGCTGACCAGCACCGTCGCGGCCATCAGCCAGGCTACCGCTGCCAAGGCCAACGATGCCTCCAACCGCATCCGATCCACCAGCACATACAACGTCGCCAAATACACAAAGTACGGAATGATCGACCACATCCCGAACAGGATGGTGGTCTTCAAATCCTCCACCGAACGGCCCTTGCCGACGATGTAATGGGCGATCAGCGCAAAGGTTGGAAACAGCGGCACCAACCCCGCGATGTAATAGTTCTTGGTCTTGGCGAGCGCCGCCAATATCAGCACCACCGCCGCGCCGAGGGCGGCCTTCAGGAACAGATCCATCAGTGACTCAACCCGTATTTCTTGACCTTGTCGAACAGCGTGGTCTTGGCCATCCCCAGCTCCTGGCTGGCCTGGGTCAGGTTGCCACCGCTGCGTTGCAGGGCGTCGCTGAGCAGGTTGCGTTCAAAGGCTTCCACCGCTTCGGTAAACGCCAGGCCCTGGCCGCCGCTGCCGGCTCCGCTCTTCTTGAAGGCGGGCAGGCCGAGGGCGAAGCGTTCGGCGACGTTGCGCAGTTCACGCACGTTGCCGGGCCAGTCGTGGCTCATCAGGCTGGAGAGGGTCTGGTTGTCCAACTCCGGCACGCTGCGGTCGAAGCGCAGGGACGACTGCTGCAGGAAGTGTTCGAACAGTTGCAGGATGTCTTCACGGCGCTCGCGCAAAGGCGGCAGTTCCAGGGTGACCACGTTGAGGCGGTAGTAAAGGTCACTGCGGAACTGGCTGGCGCGGCTCAGTTCGTCGAGGTCGGACTTGGTGGCGGCGATCACTCGGCAATCCACCGCCACGCTCTGGTTCGAACCCAGGCGTTCCAGGGTGCGTTCCTGCAAGACCCGCAGCAATTTGATCTGCAGGTTGATCGGCATGCTTTCCACTTCATCGAGGAACAGCGTGCCTTCATGGGCGTGTTCGATCTTGCCGATACGCCGCTTGCCGGCGCCGGTGAAGGCGTTGGCTTCGTGGCCGAAAATCTCGCTTTCGAACAGGTTTTCGGGCAGGCCGCCGCAGTTGAGCGCGACGAACTGGTGCGAGTGACGCCGGCTGAAATCATGCAGGCAGCGGGCGACCAGCTCCTTGCCGGTGCCGGTCTCGCCTTCGATCAGCACGTTGGCCGAGGTGTCGGCGACGTTGGCGATCAGCTCGCGCAGGTTCTGCATGGCCGGGGAGCGGCCGATGATGCGGCCTTCCAGGGAGTCGCGTTCGGCCAACTGACGGCGCAGTGACCAGACTTCCCGCGCCAGTGCGCGTTGCTCCAGGGCACGCCGGGCGACATCCACGAGGCGTTCGGGAGAGAAGGGCTTTTCCATGAAATCGTACGCGCCGTTGCGCATGGCGCCGACGGCCATGGAAATATCGCCGTGCCCGGTAATCAGCACCACCGGCAGGCTTTTATCCAGGGCCTTGAGGCGGGTCAGCAGCTCCAGGCCGTCGATGCCCGGCAGGCGGATGTCGCTGATCACGATGCCGGCGAAGTTCTCGCCGATGCGCTTCAACGCCTCTTCGGCACTGCCTACGCCGACGCTGGGAATATCTTCCAGCGCCAGCGCCTGCTGGCAGCCGAGCAGCACATGGGGGTCGTCTTCGACGATCAGCACGGTGAGGTCTTGAGGATCAATATTCATGTCGACTCAGCTTTTTGAGCGCCCACCAATGGCAGGCTCAGGACAAAGGCAGTACCACCACTGGCCGGGTGTTCCACGGCGAGGTTGCCGCCGGTGGCCGCCGCGAGGCTGGCGGACAGGGTCAGGCCCAGGCCCAGGCCTTGCTCGCCGGGCTTGGTGGTGAAGAACGGTTCGAACAAATGCTTGCGCGCCTCGGCGTCGATGCCGTGGCCGTTGTCGCGCACATACAGGCGGTATTTGCCTTCGGCAACGCTGCCTTCCAGCCACAGTTCAGGGGTGGGTTGGGCCTGCATGGCGTCGAGGGCGTTGCCGATCAGGTTGACCAGGATCTGCTCCAGGCGCGTCTGGTCGATCTGCAGTTGGGCCGCTGCGAAGTCGCGGTGCACCGTCAGTGCCAGGCTGTCCAGGCGTGCGCCCAGTACCTGGAACGCGGCGTCCACCGCCTTGGCGAGGTTGGCTTCGCCCTGGTCATCACCGCGCCGGGCAAAGGAGCGCAGGCTGGCGGTGATGCGCCCCATGCGGTCGATCAGTTCGTTGATGGTCTTGAGGTTGGCGCTGGCGGTGTCCAGGGCGCCGCGCTCCAGGAAGCGCACAGTGTTGCCGGACAAGGTGCGCAACGCCGCCAGCGGTTGGTTCAATTCGTGGGCGATGCTGGTGGACATCTGGCCGATGGCCGCCAGTTTGCCGGCCTGCACCAGCTCATCCTGGGCGCGACGCAGGGTCTCTTCGGCCTGGCGCCGTTCGCGGATCTGGCCCTTGAGCCGTTCATTGCTGGCACGCAGGTCGGCGGTGCGTTCGGCAATCCGACGTTCCAACTGGCTGTTGGCTTCCTGCAGCGCTTCACGCGCGGCGAGGCGGGTGGCGATGACCTTGCGCCGCTCGTTCCAGGCGATCAGCAGGAAAGCCACCAGGCCAAAGGCCACAGCCACCAGGATGCCCTGGTTGATCGCTGCGCGGCGCAGGTCATTGAGCGGGGTGAGCAGGGTGAAATTCCACGGCGTGTCGTAGAGCGGGCGGGTTTGCGCCAGGTAGCTGACTTCGTGTTCGTCGTTGACCACTTCGCTGTTGGCCGGGAAGGTCAGTTTTTCGGTGCCTTCGTTCAGGCGTTCACGGGCCAGCGGTTCCAGCTCGTTCAGTGTGGCCCAGTAATATTGCAGGCTGTGGGCCAGGCGATCCTTGGTCTCATCGCTCAGCGGGCGCACGGCCTTGAGGCGGCGGGCCGGGTCGCTGGAGAGAATGATGATGCCGTTCTCGTCGCTGACGAACGCTTCCAGGCGCGCACGTTGCCAGCGTTCTTCCAGGGCTTCGAGACGCACCTTGACCACTGCGACGCCGATGATCTTGCCGTGCTCTTCCAGGCCGTGGGCCAGGTAATAGCCGGGTTCGCCGTTGGTGCTGCCGATACCGTAGAAACGTCCGGGCTGGCCGCGCACGGCGTTCTGGAAATAGGCGCGGAAGGACAGGTCTTCACCCTGATAACTGTCGGCATCGCGCCAGTTACTGGTGGCCAGTACCCGGCCGGTGGTGTCCATCACATAAATGGCCCGACTGCGACTGCGTCGGTTCAGGCCTTCGAGGTAATCGTTGACGCTTTTACGGGTTTCCTGGCTCGGGTCGGCGAGCAACTGCGAGACGCTGGTCTCCAGCTCCAGCAGGCTGGGCAGGTAGGTGTATTTGCTGAGTTCACTTTCGACGGTGCGGGCATGCAGCTCCAACTGGCGTTCGCCGGTGTCGCTGAGGGTGCGGATGCCGTAGTACTCGCTGATCCAGAAGCCGATATAACCCAGGCCGATCATCAGGGCGATGATCAACGGCGGCAGGAACAGTTGGCGAATCAGACGAGGCTTCACGGCAAGTGATGGCGGTGCGGCGCGAAATTGGTTGGGGTCGCATTTCATCACAGATGCCTTGGGTCAACCAGAGCTTACCGGCCTGCGCGATCCAATGTGGGAGAGGGCAAGCCCCTCCCACATTGGCCATGTTCCTACAGTGGCAGCTGTGTAGGGCTTAGTGCTGCAGGATTTTCTCAAGGAAGTGCTGTGCACGCTCGGAGCGGGCGCTGATGTCGCCGAAGAATTCTTCTTTCGGGCAGTCTTCGATGATCTTGCCGGCGTCCATGAAGATCACGCGGTCGGCGACTTTACGGGCGAAACCCATTTCGTGGGTCACGCACATCATGGTCATGCCTTCATGGGCCAGTTGCACCATCACGTCCAGCACTTCGTTGACCATTTCCGGGTCCAGGGCCGAGGTCGGTTCGTCGAACAGCATGACGATCGGGTCCATGGCCAGGGCGCGGGCAATCGCCACACGTTGCTGTTGGCCACCGGAGAGTTGGCCGGGGTGCTTGTGGGCGTGCGCCGACAGGCCGACGCGCTCCAGCAGTTGCAGGCCTTTCTTGGTGGCTTCTTCCTTGCTGCGGCCCAGCACCTTGATCTGCGCGATGGTCAGGTTTTCGGTGATGGTCAGGTGCGGGAACAGTTCGAAGTGCTGGAACACCATGCCCACGCGCGAACGCAATTTCGGCAGGTTGGTCTTCGGGTCGGCGATGGAGGTGCCGTCGACCACGATGTCGCCCTTCTGGAAGGGTTCCAGCGCGTTGACGCACTTGATCAGCGTGGACTTACCCGAGCCCGAAGGCCCGCACACCACGATCACTTCGCCTTTTTTGACATCAGTGCTGCAATCGGTCAGCACCTGGAAGTCGCCATACCACTTGTTGATGTTCTTGATAGAGATCATACGGCAAACCTTTTTTGCAGACGCTTGACCAGCAGCGAGGCGGAAAAGCTGATGATGAAGTAGACGACACCGGCAAAGATCAGGAACTCATTGGAGCGGCCGATGATGTCGCCGTTGGAGCGGGCGGAGTTGAGGAAGTCCACCAGGCCCACGGTGTAGACCAGCGAGGTGTCCTGGAACAGGATGATGCTCTGTTGCAGCAGCAACGGGGTCATCTTGCGGAACGCCTGGGGCAGGATGATCAGGCGCATGGTCTGGCCATAGGTCATGCCCATCGCTTGTGCTGCGCCCATCTGGCCCTTGGGGATCGACTGCACGCCGGCCCGTACGATCTCACAGAAGTACGCGGCTTCGAACATCATGAAGGCCACGACGCAGGAGGTGAACGCACCGATCGGCGTGTCTTCGCCGGTGATCCAGCGCAACACGAACGGCACCGCCAGGTAGAACCAGGTGATCACCAGCAGCAGCGGGATCGAGCGGAAGTAGTTCACGTAGGCGCCGGCCACGCGCGACAGCAGTTTGCTGGACGACAGGCGCATCAGCGCCAGGACCGTCCCCAGTGCGATGCCGCCGATCACGCCCATGACCATCAACTGCAGGGTCATGACCATGCCGTTCCACAGGCCCGGGATGGCGGGGATGATGCCGCTGAAATCGAGTTCCATTATTTACCCCCCACGGAGATCAGGCCGGGCACCGCGACTTTCTTCTCGACCACACGCATCAGCAGCATAAGGCTCATGTTCAGGGTGAAGTAGATCAGCGTGGCCAGGGTGAAGGCTTCAAACAGGTTGGCCGAGAACTCGGCGGTCTGCTTGGTTTGCGCCAGCAGTTCCATCAAGCCGATCAAGGACGCCACGGAGGAGTTCTTGAA
This sequence comes from Pseudomonas sp. 2822-17, assembly GCF_002742485.1. Taxonomy (NCBI): domain Bacteria; kingdom Pseudomonadati; phylum Pseudomonadota; class Gammaproteobacteria; order Pseudomonadales; family Pseudomonadaceae; genus Pseudomonas; species Pseudomonas sp. 2822-17. The sequence goes on along the minus strand of NZ_LJRZ01000295.1, from coordinate 270,215 downwards.
CACGTTGAGGAATTCCGAGGTAAGCGGCGGAATGATGATGCGGTAGGCCTGGGGCAGCAGCACGTTCCAGTAGATCTGCGGCAGCTTGAAGCCCATGGCGCGCGCAGCGGCCTCTTGGCCCCGTGGCAGCGCCTGGATGCCGGTGCGCACTTGCTCACACACGCGGGCAGCGGTGAACAGGCCCAGGCACACGACAACGCTCAGGTAGGCCGAGGTGGTCGGGTTGAGGTCCTGTTTGTACCAGTCCTGCAGGTTTTGCGGCAGCAGGTCGGGTATCAGGAAATACCAGATGAACAGCTGAACCAGCAGCGGCACGTTACGAAACAGTTCCACGTAGCAGGTCGCGATGCCCGATACGAGGCGGTTTGGCACGGTGCGCATGACCCCCAGAATGGAGCCCAGCAGCAAGGCGATAATCCACGCCACGACAGCGATGGCAATGGTCCAGCCCAGGCCGGCGATGTACCAGTCGAGATAAGTCTCGCTGCCCACGCCGGTGGACTTGAAGAACACGCCCCAGTCCCAGTTGTAATTCATTAGGGTCTCCCCTCGAAGTCGATCGATGTACAAGCACCCGCTTGGGGAAGATCCATTCCCACCTGACGATGAACGCCAGGCACACGCGATCGGCTCGAAAACCGCCAGGTCGAGTGTTCCAAGTTAAAGCCAGCAGGTAATTACAGACGCCTGAGGGAGGGTTGGCTCCCTCAGGACATAAGCTTAGTCAGGTATCAGATTTTTACTTCTGGCGCTGGTTTGTCGCTAGGGTTAGCGATCAGATCCTTGACTTTGTCGCTCATCGGGAAGTTCAGGTTCAGGCCTTTCGGTGGGATCGGGCTTTCGAACCATTTGGCGTAGATCTTGTTGATCTCGCCGGACTTGTACAGGGCGACAATGGCGTCATCCACGGCTTTCTTGAAGTCCGGGTCGCCTTTGCGAACCATGCAGGCGTAGGCTTCGAAAGACTGCGGAGTACCGGTGATGACCCAATCATCCGGCTTCTTGGCCTTGGCTTCTTCGCCGGCCAGCAGGGCGTCGTCCATCATGAACGCAACGGCGCGGCCGCTTTCGAGCATCTGGAAGGATTCGCCGTGGTCTTTGGCGGAGATGACGTTCATGCCCATCTGCTTGTCGGCGTTCATCGCTTTGATGATGCGCTCGGACGTGGTGCCGGCGGTGGTCACGACGTTCTTGCCTTTGAGGTCAGCGAAGTCAGCGTAGGAAGGCTTGCCTTCCTTGTCTTTCTTGACCAGCAGGCGGGTGCCGATTTCGAAGATGTTGACGGTGAAGTCGACTTGCTGGGCGCGCTCGGTGTTGTTGGTGGTGGAGCCGCACTCAAGGTCCGCAGTGCCGTTCTGGATCAGCGGGATACGGGTTTGCGAGGTGACCAGGTTGTACTTGGTCTTCAGGTCGGGCTTGTTCAGGTCTTTTTTCAGTTGCTCAACGACAGCCACTTGAATGTCGTGGGAGTAACCAACGGGTTTGCCCGAACCATCCGCGATGTAGGAAAACGGAATGGAGCTGTCGCGGTGAGCGAGGGTGATGGTGCCGGAGTCGTTGATTTTCTTCAGTGTGCCGGTGAGTTCGGCGGCAAAAACTGGAGTGCTGATCAGAGCAGCAGCGATAGCTGCGCCCAGGATATGGGGAACGATGCGCATCAATACTTCCTCGACATTTGTTTTTTTTATGAAGCCAGTTAGACGGCTCTCTTGTACAGCGAATGCCCTTGACGGCTCCTGAGGCGTCCCAGGCAATCGTCCAAGAGTGTAGAGCATGAGTCGTGCCAGGCCAGGCGTAAAAGCTTAACTGGTTGATTTATATGGTTATTAACTTTGTGTGACGGTAAATATGTAACTGTTTAATCCGGCAAACCGACTAGGCCGGGGTGTCGCGTTCGGAAAACCGAATGATCTGGCCAACATAAAAAAGCCCCTGGGCCTCACGGCGCAGGGGCTTTTGTACGATGCGTCTGTCAGGCCGCCTGGATCTTGCTGCGGTTCTGCTCAACCTGGGACAGATAGCGTTGCAGGTTGTCCTGCTCTTGCGGAGTGGTGAACAGGCCAAGCTTGGTGCGGCGCCACAGCACGTCCTGCGGTTGGGTCGCCCATTCTTCAGCACACAGGTAGTCGACTTCGCGGGTATACAGGCCACCACCCAAGTGGTCGCCGAGGTCGGCCAGCGATTGCACACCCTCCAGCAGGCGCCAGCTGCGGCTGCCGTAAGTGGTGGACCAGCGGCGTGCGATTTCGCTTGGCACCCAGTCGAATTTGCAGCGAATCGCTTCGGCCAGCGCTTCTGGCGTGGTCATGTGTTCGCCGCCCGGCAGGCTGGCCTTGGCGGTCCAGCTCGGGCGCATCTGGGTGAAGTACGGGGCCAATTGCGCCATCGCCGACTCGGCAAGCTTGCGATAGGTGGTCAGCTTGCCGCCAAACACCGACAGGATCGGCGCCTCGCCCGAACCACCAGACAGTGACAAGGTGTAATCGCGGGTGATGGCCGATGGGTTATCCGACTCGTCGTTGCACAGCGGGCGCACGCCTGAGTAGGTGTGGACGATGTCATCGCGGCTCAGTTGCTTCTTGAAGTGTGCGTTGACCACCTTGAGCATGTAGTCGGTTTCACCTTCGGTGATCGCCACTTTCGCCGGGTCGCCGGTGTATTCGCGGTCAGTGGTGCCGATGATGGTCAGGTGGTTCAGGTACGGAATGGTAAAAACGATGCGTTGGTCTTCGTTCTGCAGGATGTGCGCGTGGGCGCCCTCGTACAGTTTCGGCACGATCAGGTGGCTGCCCTGGATCAGGCGGATGCCGTAGGGCGAATCCAGCTTCAGGTCGTCCTTGATGAATTTGGCGACCCACGGGCCAGCGGCATTCACCAGCGCGCGGGCGCGGATCGAGAAGAGGCTGCCATCGGCGCGTTCCATGTTCATGTCCCACATGCCGTTGCTGCGGTGTGCGCTGATGCAACGGGTCTGGGTGTGGATGTGCGCGCCTTTTTCACGGGCGGCCATGGCGTTGAGTACGACCAGGCGGGCGTCATCGACCCAGCAGTCGGAATACTCGAAACCCTTGGTGATTTCGCTTTTCAACGGGCTGTCGGCGCCGAACTTGAGGCTTTTGGAGCCGGCGAGCTTTTCACGCTTGCCCAGGTGGTCGTACAGGAACAGGCCTGCGCGGATCATCCACGCCGGGCGCAGATGCGGGCGGTGCGGCAATACAAAGCGCATCTGCTTGACGATGTGCGGGGCCTTGGCCAGCAGCACTTCACGTTCGGCCAGCGCTTCACGCACCAGGCGGAATTCGTAATGCTCCAGGTAGCGCAGGCCACCGTGGATCAGCTTGCTGCTGGCGGAGGAGGTGTGGCTGGCCAGGTCGTCCTTTTCGCAAAGGAACACCGACAAACCGCGACCGGCTGCGTCCGCTGCTATGCCGACGCCGTTGATCCCGCCGCCGATCACGGCAACGTCATAGATTTCGGCAAGCGGTGGAGCAGGCAAGGTGGAAGGGTTCATCGGCTGGCCTCGCGATTTTTTCGTCTTTTAATTCGAACATTAATGTTCATTTGCGAAAATGGTAGCTGATAAACGCGGGCACAGCCACCCGACTTTGATTGAAAAAACTCATCAAAGGGTAGGGAAAGGAAGAATTGTGAACATGATTCTTGGAGGGTGGGTGTCGGATAGATCGCCATCGGGGGCAAGCCCCCTCCCACATTTTGATCGGTGTGCCCATTCAAAGGTGGGAGGGGGCTTGCCCCCGATGGCGGTGTTGCAGGCGCTACACGACTTCCAGCCGAACCTTATGCTCATTGAGCAACTGCACCAACGCCGGCACCGGCTGCTGGTCGGTCACCAAACAGTCCACCAGGCTGATCGGCCCCAGGCGAATCATGGCGTTGCGCCCGAATTTGCTGGAGTCGGCCGCCAGGATCACCTGGCGCGCATTGGCGATGATCGCTTGGGAAACCCTGACTTCCTGGTAATCGAAATCCAGCAGGCTGCCGTCTTCATCAATGCCGCTGATACCGACCAAGGCAAAGTCGACCTTGAACTGGTTGATGAAGTCCACGCTGGCCTGGCCCACCACGCCGCCGTCACGCCTTACGTTACCGCCGGTCAGCAGCACGTCGAAGTCATCCTTGGCGCTGAGCATGGTGGCGACGTTGAGGTTGTTGGTGATGATTTTCAGGTGGTTGTGATTGAGCAGCGCACGGGCGATGGACTCGGTCGTGGTGCCGATATTGATGAACAGCGAGGCGTGATCGGGGATTTGCGCGGCGATGGCTTCGCCGATGCGCTGTTTCTCGTCGCGCATCTGGTCGGCACGCATGGCGTACGCGGTGTTTTCCACGCTGGAGTCATAGGCTGCGCCGCCGTGGTAGCGGCGCAGCAGATTGGCGTCCGCCAGTTGGTTGATATCGCGGCGGATGGTTTGCGGGGTGACAACGAACAACTGCGCCATTTCCTCGATACTCACGTAGCCGCGTTCGCGGACCAGTTCGAGGATTTGTTGTTGGCGGGGAGGCAGATTCATGGGGCGTCCTTTGGGCTGCCATACAAAAGTGGCCCATGATGACGCAGGAATCTGCTCCCGACCAGTTACAACCGGCGCTTGGCTTATTCGGCGCCTTCGTGCGGTTCCCAATCGCGGGTGCGGCTGACGGCTTTTTGCCAGCCGGCGTAGAGTTTCTCTTTGGCCGCTTCATCCAGCTGTGGTTCGAATTCGCGCTCGATCACTGCCTTGCCACGCAACTCGTCCAGGCTGCCCCAGAAACCACAGGCCAGGCCTGCCAGGTAGGCGGCGCCCAATGCCGTGGTCTCGCGCATTTGCGGGCGCTCGACCTGGGTGCCGAGGATGTCGGCCTGGAACTGCATCAGGAAGTTGTTGGCGACCGCGCCGCCGTCCACACGCAGGGCTTTGAGGCGTTCGCCGGAGTCCTGCTGCATGGCGTCGAGAACGTCGCGGGTCTGGTAGGCAATCGACTCCAGGGCTGCACGAATAATGTGATCCACACGTACGCCACGGGTCAGGCCGAACAGCGCGCCACGGGCGTAGGGGTCCCAGTACGGAGCGCCCAGGCCGGTGAAGGCTGGGACCAGATACACACCATTGCTGTCCTTGACCTTGCCGGCGAAGTATTCGGTGTCGGTGGCGTCGGCGATGATCTTCAGTTCATCGCGCAGCCACTGCACGGTGGAACCACCGTTGAAGACCGCGCCTTCCAGGGCGTAAGCCACTTCGCCACGCGGGCCGCAGGCGATGGTGGTCAACATGCCGTGCTTGGATTTCACCGCTTTGTCGCCGGTGTTCATCAGCAGGAAGCAGCCGGTGCCGTAGGTGTTCTTGGCCTGGCCGGCTTCCACGCACATCTGGCCGAACAGCGCCGCTTGCTGGTCACCGGCAATACCGCCAATGGCAATGCCGCTTTTGGTGCGGCCATAGATTTCCGAGGAGGATTTCACTTCCGGCAGCATTTCGCGCGGAACGTCGAGGATCTCCAGCATCTTCGCGTCCCACTCCAACGTGTGGATGTTGAAGAGCATGGTGCGTGACGCGTTGGTGTAATCGGTGACGTGGGTCTTGCCGCCGGTAAATTTCCAGATCAGCCAGCTGTCCACGGTGCCGAACAGCAGCTCGCCGTTGCGTGCGCGCTCGCGGCTGCCTTCGACGTTATCGAGGATCCACTTGAGCTTGGTGCCGGAGAAGTACGGGTCGGTGACCAGGCCGGTGGTGTCGCTGATGTACTGTTCGTGGCCGTCACGCTTGAGCTGCTGGCAGATCTCGGTGCTGCGGCGACATTGCCAGACGATGGCGTTGTAGATCGGGCGGCCGGTGATTTTGTCCCACACCACGGTGGTTTCACGCTGGTTAGTGATACCGATGGCGGCGACCTGGTCATGGTGCAGACCAGCCTGGGCCAGGGCTTCGACCATGACCGCGCTCTGGGTGGCGAAGATTTCCATCGGATCGTGTTCGACCCAGCCAGCTTGCGGGTAGTGCTGAGCGAATTCACGCTGGGCGGTGCAGACCACGTTAGCGTCACGATCAAAGATGATCGCCCGCGAACTGGTGGTGCCCTGATCAAGGGCAATGATGTAGTTCTTATTCTGAATGTCGGTCATGTCGATTGCCTTGGACGAGAAATAAGGGAGTGGATCAACAGCCTGGGCCACTAAAAGGGCAGTAGGGACCAGGCGGTGTTATCAGGAAATACGGGTTTCGCCAGTGACGGCGGTGTCTTGGGTTTCAGCTACAGCAGGTGCGGCGCTCGGCAGATGACGGGCAATCAGCCCGCGATAGGCCGCAGCACCCAGGCATGCGCCGACAATCGGCGCGAAAACGGGTACGAGGAAGTAAGGAATATCGCGCCCGCCAGTAAAGGCCATTTCACCCCAACCCGCGAAAAAGGTCATCAGCTTGGGCCCGAAATCCCGCGCCGGGTTCATCGCAAAGCCGGTCAACGGCCCCATGGCACTGCCAATTACTGCAATCAGCAGGCCGATCAGCAGCGGAGCCAACGGGCCGCGTGGCAAGCCATTGTTGTCATCGGTCAGGGCCATGATCACGCCCATCAGGATGGCGGTGATGACCATTTCCACCAGGAACGCCTGTGCAGTACTCAGCAGCGCATGTGGATACGTGGAGAACACTGAGGCCAATTCCAGGCTGGCCTGGGTACCGCGCACCAGATGGTGGGTTTGTTCGTAATCGAAAAACAGATTGCTGTAGAGCGTGTACACCAGCGCAGCGGAGCAGAACGCGCCGGCCACTTGGGCAAGGATATAGAAAGGCAGTTTGCGCTTTTCGAAATCGGCGAAAAGGCACAGGGCGATGCTGACGGCTGGATTGAGGTGAGCCCCGGAAATACCGGCGCTCAGGTAGATCGCCATGCTGACGCCGATCCCCCAGATAATGCTGATTTCCCACAGACCAAAGCTGGCACCCGCGACCTTGAGCGCAGCGACACATCCTGTACCGAAGAAGATCAGAAGCGCAGTCCCCAGGAATTCGGCCATGCATTGGCTCGAAAGTGAAGGCTGTTGAAGAGCAGTTGTCATGGAAAACCTCGATTGTTGTTCTTGTCTGGCGCACCGCCTCAACGGACGGTTGCGCGATTTTCACCGTGACGAGGATCCCCATCCAAGGCACGGCTTACTGCTGGAGCGCTGTAGGAACATTCGTACAGTGTTCGTAAGCGAAAAAATATAGACAAGAATGACCGCTGTCAAAGGTCGAAAGTGAACGGTCGGTCACTTTCTAACTATGGGTTTGATGAATGATCATGCTTGCTCCATGGACTATCGGCTGGAGAGAGGTGCGCACTAGAGCGTTTTACGTGGGCTTGGCCTAGAATTGGCCATCTGTTAGCCACCGCCGGAGACGTCATGACCCCCGCATTGGATTTGTTGAAAAAAGTTCGCGCCGAACATCGCATCCACAGTTATGAACACGATCCCAAGGCCGCTTCCTATGGTCTGGAAGCCGCAGAGAAATTGGGCCTAGACCGGGCGCAGGTGTTCAAGACCTTATTGGCCAGCAGTGAAAAGGGCGAATTATTGGTGGCGGTGGTGCCGGTCGTCGGAAGTCTGGACTTGAAAGCCTTGGCGCAGGCGGCGGGGGTGAAAAAAGTAGAAATGGCCGATCCGGCTGCGGCCCAGCGTTCTACCGGCTACCTGTTGGGCGGCATCAGCCCGCTGGGGCAGAAGAAGCGTCTGCGCACATTTATCGATGTGACGGCGCAGCCGTTTGCAACGATTTTTGTCAGTGCGGGCAGAAGGGGGCTGGAGGTGGAGCTGTCGGCGCAGGCGCTGGCTGAACACACCCAGGCCAAGTTCGCGCCGATTGGCAGGGAGTAATCTCAGGCTCCGGTGAGCTCCAATGTGTTTTCAGGTCGGGCTGTGGCGTCGTACGCCGGATTCGGCTTGAGGGATCTGCGCGGCAACGCTGCCCGAGGCCTGAAACAGCACCAGATGTTCGGCCGCCACGCGAATCCCCACATCCGCCCCTACCTGATGATCGGCATGGCTGGGGAAAATCGATTCCAGTTGCGCGCCAGTCGGCAGTTGCAAGCGGTACAAGGTCGATGCGCCGAGGAATGTCTTGCCGACGATCCGTGCTTTCAACGCGCTGTCCGGCGCATAGACGATGTCATCCGGGCGCAGCAGTACATCCACCGCGCCACCGGTCGGCCAGGTGTAGGCGCGATTGCCGCGCAGGTCACCCAGTTCGGTGCTGACGGATTCGGGCGAGCTCAGTTGGCCACGAATGAAATAACCCTGGCCGATAAAGCTCGCGACGTAAGGTGTCTGCGGTTCGTGGTAGAGGTTGTAGGGCGTGTCCCACTGCTCCAGCCGGCCTTCCTTGAACACACCCACTTGATCGCTGACGGCGAAGGCTTCTTCCTGATCATGGGTGACCAGGATCGCACTGGTGCCGCGTGCCTTGAGGATGTCGCGCACCTCATGGCTGAGCTTGCGCCGCAGTTCGCCATCGAGGTTGGAGAAGGGTTCGTCCAGCAGCAGCAGTTGCGGCTCCGGGGCGAGGGCGCGGGCGAGGGCGACACGTTGCTGCTGGCCGCCGGACAGTTCGTGGGGGAAGCGCTTGCCCAGATTCTTCAGGTTGACCAGCTCCAGCAGTTCGGCGACTACGCGGTCCTTTTGCGGATGCTTGCGGATACCGAACGCGATGTTGTCGGCCACGCTGAGGTGGGGAAACAGCGCGTAGTCCTGGAACACCATACCGATGCGACGTTTCTCCGGTGCCAGGGTAAAACCGGCACTGGATATCACTTCGCCCGCCAGGCTGATTTCGCCTTCGTGCACTGGCTCAAAGCCTGCAATGGCACGCAAGGTGGTGGTTTTGCCGCAGCCCGAGGAACCGAGCAGGCAACCGATATCACCCGCGTTGAGGTGCAGATTGAGGTTCTGCACCACCCGTTGATCTTGATAGCCGCATGCCAGATTGCGCAGGTTCAGCAGAAGGGGCTGGCTCATGCGTGGTGGTACGACGGTGGGACGAGGAATTCGAGCAGGGCCTTCTGGGCGTGCAGACGGTTTTCGGCTTGGTCCCAGGCGACCGAACGCTCATCGTCAAGCAGGTCGAGGCTGATTTCTTCACCCCGGTGGGCGGGCAGGCAGTGCATGAACAGCACATCCGGCGCAGCCAGGTCGAGCAACGCGCGGTTCACCTGGAACGGTGCGAACAGGGCCAGGCGCTTGGCGGTTTCGTCTTCCTGGCCCATGGAGGTCCAGACGTCGGTGCTGACCAGATGCGCGCCGAGTACGGCTTCACGTGGGTCGCGCACGAGGGTGACGCGATCGCCAGCCAGCGCCAGGAAGCGCGCATCCGGCTCGTAGCCTTCCGGGCAGGCAATGCGCAGCTGGAAGTCGAACTGAATCGCCGCTTCTATATAGCTGTTGCACATGTTGTTGCCGTCGCCGATCCAGGCCACGGTTTTGCCTTGGATCGAGCCGCGATGTTCCAGGAACGTCTGCATGTCGGCCAGCAACTGGCAGGGGTGCAGGTCATCGGAGAGGCCGTTGATCACTGGAACCCGTGAGTTGGCGGAAAATTCGGTAACGGTGCTATGGGCAAATGTGCGGATCATCACCGCATCGAGCATGCGCGACATGACGCGGGCGCTGTCGGCGACTGGTTCGCCACGGCCCAATTGAGTGTCGCGCGAGGACAGAAAGATAGCTTGGCCACCCAACTGGATCATGCCGGCTTCAAAGGACACACGGGTGCGGGTCGACGACTTCTCGAAAATCATGCCGAGAACGCGGTTTTTCAAAGGCTCGAACAGTACGCCGCGGTTACGCAGGTCTTTAAGCTCAATGCCTCGACGGATCACGCTGACCAGCTCTTCGGGCGTGCAATCCATCAGGGAGAGAAAGTGCCTTGCGCTCATCATTAACTACCTTTTTGCAACAGACCGCAGATACTCAAAGCCTTGTTTATTGTGACAACGGGCGAGACCTGCGGCGAAAGCCGCACGGGGCGACGAAATAGGGGAAGGCGCGATATTGACATTAAATGTCGCGTCTTACCAATAGGGCTACGTTTTTAGGGGTGTTCAAGAAGGGCGCGAGAGCGCTTTTGAAGACGAATTCCTGACAGCAGCGGGCCATTTGTACACTGGCGTCGCAACCTTTTGCAATGCGCGGGGGCGGGCTTGGATCAGGCTGGGTCGGTTTCGGAGGCTGTGGGCGGGGTTTCGTAACATTTGCTCACGCTTGCTCATGGCTTGGCCTGATGGCCGGCGATTCACGGGACGAACGATGCTGGCGCCCGTCATGGTCGCGGCTCATAGTCAGATCAAAGCCCCTATAAAGAGACTGGCCATGACCAAGACTCTCCACCACCGTGCTTGCCATCTGTGTGAAGCCATTTGTGGCCTGACCCTGGAAACCACCCAAGCCGAAGACGGCAGCCTGGCGATCACCTCGATCAAGGGCGACGCGCTGGACACGTTCAGTCGGGGTCACATCTGCCCCAAGGCGGTGGCGTTGCAGGATATTCAGAATGACCCGGACCGCCTCCACCAGCCCATGTTGCGGGTGGGCAGCGAATGGCAGCCGATCCCGTGGGACGAGGCCTTTGCGCTTGTAGCCGAGCGGCTGGCCGGCATCCAGGCCCGCCACGGGCAGAATGCGGTGGCGGTGTATCAGGGCAACCCCAGCGTGCACAACTATGGGCTGATGACCCACAGCAACTACTTCCTCGGCTTGCTCAAGACGCGCAATCGGTTTTCCGCGACCTCGGTGGATCAGTTGCCCCATCACCTCACCAGCCACCTGATGTACGGCCATGGCCTGCTGCTGCCGATCCCGGACATCGACCATACCGACTTTATGTTGATCCTGGGCGGCAACCCGCTGGCGTCCAACGGCAGCATCATGACGGTGCCGGATGTGGAGAAGCGCCTCAAGGCCATTCAGGCCAGGGGCGGCAAAGTCGTGGTGGTTGACCCTCGGCGCAGTGAGACGGCGGCCATGGCTGACCAGCACCTGTTCGTACGGCCGGGCGGCGATGCGGCGCTGTTGTTCGGCGTGCTCAACACCTTGTTTACCGAGGGCCTGACACGCACCAGCCATTTACCGGTGGAAGGTCTTGAGGACGTACGCCGTGCGATCGCTGGGTTTACTGCCGAGGCCATGAGCCGCCAGTGTGCGGTGCCGGCCGAGCAGATCCGCCAATTGGCGCGGGACTTTGCCGCCGCGGACAAGGCCGTGTGTTACGGACGCATGGGCGTGTCGACCCAGGCGTTTGGCACGCTGTGCCATTGGTTGGTGCAATTGATCAACCTGGTCACCGGCAATCTGGACCGGGTCGGCGGCGCTTTGTGCACCTCACCTGCGGTGGACCTGGTGGCGTCGACCGGTGGCGGGCATTTCAACCGCTGGCAGAGCCGGGTTTCCGGGCGTCCAGAGTACGGTGGCGAGTTGCCGGTGTCAGCCCTGGCTGAAGAAATGCTTACCGAAGGCGAAGGACAGATCCGCGCACTCATCACCGTGGCGGGCAATCCGGTGCTGTCGACGCCCAATGGTCGCCAGTTGGAGCAGGCGCTGGACGGGTTGGAGTTCATGGTCAGCGTCGACCTCTACATCAACGAAACGACGCGCTATGCCGATCTGATCCTGCCGTCCACCTCCGCGCTGGAAAACGATCACTACGACACCACCTTCAACATGTTTGCGGTGCGTAACGTCACCCGTTTCAACCGCGCGATCCTGCCCAAGCCTGCTGGGGCGTTGCATGACTGGGAAATTTTCGTCGGCCTGGCCACGGCCTTTGCGGCACAGACGGGGGCGGTGCTTAAACCGACGATGCCGCCGGCCAAGATGATCGACTTTGGACTACGTGCCGGGGCGTACGGTGATGGGTCCAGTCGTAAGCTGTCGGTGGCGATGCTGGCCGATCATCCCCATGGTGTAGATTTGGGGCCTTTGCAGCCCAATCTCGCTGCGCGACTGAAAACTGCAGATGGCACGGTGCAGGCTGCGCCAGCGGTGATTCTTGCTGACCTGGCGCGCTTCGCAGCGCAGCCGCTGCCTGGGCCTGGCGAACTGCTGCTGATCGGCCGTCGGCATGTGCGCAGCAATAACTCCTGGATGCATAACTATCATCGCCTGGTGAAGGGCAAGCCCCGGCATCAATTGTTGATGCATCCCGATGATCTGGCCAGCCGGCAACTGAGTGACGGTCAGCGGGTGCGCGTGAGTTCGCGCATCGGCATGATCGAGGTGCAAGTGCTGGCCAGCCTGGAGATGATGCCCGGTGTCGTCAGCCTGCCACATGGCTGGGGCCATGGCCGACCAGGCGTGCAGATGAGCATTGCCAGTGCGCAACCGGGGGCGAGTGCGAATGATTTGACCGACGAACGGCAGTTGGATGAGTTATCGGGCAACGCTGCGCTCAATGGGGTTCCGGTCCAGGTAGCAGCCGCCTGAGCACCCGGCTGGAATTTTGCGTTACAATGCGCCACCGTGCCGACCTGTGAGTCGCAAAGTTCCAGCCGAGGTGTTCCATGGATATCATCGAAACGATCAAAGAGCAGATTGCCAACAACACCATTCTGCTTTACATGAAGGGCGCTCCGAACGCTCCTCAGTGCGGTTTCTCCGCGAAGGCGTCCCAGGCTGTGATGGCGTGCGGCGAGAAGTTCGCTTATGTGGATATCCTGCAAAACCCTGAAATCCGCGCCAACCTGCCAAAGTACGCCAACTGGCCGACCTTCCCGCAACTGTGGGTAGCCGGTGAGCTGGTTGGCGGTAGCGATATCATCACTGAAATGGCAGCTGATGGTTCGTTGCAGGCGCTGATCAAAGACGCAGCGGCAAAGACCGACGCCTGATTCGCCTGCAATAAAAAGCCCCGCTTCTCGTGAGAGAGTGGGGCTTTTTTACGCCTGCGAGAGAGGGTTATTCACCCATCTGCGATTGCAGGTAATTTTCCAGGGTGACCTTGTCGATCAGGCCCAGTTGGGTTTCCAGCCAGTCGATGTGCTCTTCCTGGTCTTCCAGGATATCTTCCAGCAGTTCGCGGCTGCCGAAGTCGCCCTGAGCTTCGCAGTGAGCGATGGCAGCCTTGAGGTCGCTGTGGCTCTTGCGTTCAAAACCAAGGTCGCTGCCGATCATTTCCTGGGTGTGCTCGCCGATGTTCAGCTTGCCCAAGTCCTGCACGTTCGGCAGGCCTTCGAGGAACAGGATGCGCTTGATCAGCGCGTCTGCGTCCTTCATCGCCTTGATGGATTCTTTGTATTCGCGCTTGCCGAGCTTTTCCAGGCCCCAGTCGTCATACATGCGCGCATGCAGGAAGTACTGATTGATCGCGACCAGTTCATTGGCAAGGATTTTGTTGAGTTGCTGGATGACTGAGATGTCGCCTTTCATGACTGGGGTCCTGCCCTGTAATAGCTGTGTATAGGGCGGAGTTTGAGCGGCGAAAACCCTAGTGTCAAACCTAAGTTATTGAATAATAAATGAAAATTAATCGGAATAAGAATGTTTGTGTTCCGCGTCTTGACGCTAACTAATTGAATTACAGGCATAAAAAAACCGGACACTAAGTCCGGTTCTTTAAAACACGCTGTTTTAAGCGTGTGTAAATTCTGCTGAGTACGGGAGCGCGGCCTGGGCTGTCTGCAGCTGCGTCAGGGTTTCCCGAACCACTTGCTTGGCGAGGCAAGCACATTTGCCACATTGGCTGGCAACGCCGGTGGTTTCACGCACTTCCTTGTAGCTGCAGCAACCTTCATAGATTGCTTCGCGGATTTGTCCGTCGGTGACGCCAGTACACAGGCACACATACATAAGGGAGAACCGTCGCGGGTTAAGGCTTAAGTGCGATGGATCTTAATGTTAACGAGAATGATTGTCAAAGTAGATTCTGTCTTTCTCTGGTCAGAATGATTACCCGCTGACGAACGGTTTTTTCCCGAGCCGTGTATGATGGTCGGTCTTCACGAAGCGTGATCCCGTCACAGCGTTGTCGTTTACCCACGACACACTGGAAGGGATCCTTTTACTTCAAGTCACCCCCATCAGGAGATACCCAATGAGCGTACTCGTCGGCAAACAAGCCCCGGATTTCGACGTACCAGCCGTCCTCGGCAATGGCGAAATCGTAGACAGCTTCAAGCTGTCTGAAGCCATCAAAGGCAAATACGGCCTGGTGTTCTTCTACCCGTTGGACTTCACCTTCGTCTGCCCTTCGGAGCTGATCGCTCTGGACCACCGCATGGACGATTTCAAGGCGCGTAACGTTGAAGTGGTTGCTGTTTCCATCGACTCCCATTTCACCCACAACGCCTGGCGCAACACCGCAATCAACGATGGCGGCATCGGCAAAGTCAAATACACCATGGCTGCTGACATGAAGCACGACATCGCCAAGGCCTACGACGTTGAGTCTGAAGGCGGCGTTGCCTTCCGTGGCGCGTTCCTGATCGACGACAAGGGCGTTGTTCGCTCGCAGATCATCAACGACCTGCCGCTGGGCCGTAACATGGAAGAGCTGATCCGCCTGGTTGACGCGCTGCAATTCCACGAAGAGCACGGCGAAGTTTGCCCTGCCAACTGGAAGAAAGGCGACAAAGGCATGAACGCTTCGCCAGAAGGCGTTGCGGCTTACCTGACCGAGAACGCTGGCAAGCTGTAAGCCAGATTCGCGGTGAAAAAAAACCGGCCTGTGAGGGCCGGTTTTTTTATGTGCGGGTTTTGACCTGTAGTTGTGGTGAGCGAGCAAGCTCGCTCACTCACCACAACAAGCCCGGCTAGCCATGAAAGCCCGTTCGAGTCAGCCTCAGTCGCCGAAGTCTTCCCAACCGCCCATTTGTTTCCAGCGGTTGACGATGCCGCAGAACAGATCAGCGGTCTTCTCGGTGTCGTAGCGCGCCGAGTGGGCTTCGCGACCGTCGAAGTCGATACCGGCGGCCTGGCACGCCTTGGCCAGTACGGTCTGGCCATAAGCCAGACCAGCAAGGGTGGCGGTGTCGAAGCTGGAGAACGGATGAAACGGGTTGCGCTTCATGTCCAGGCGGGCCACGGCAGCATTCAGGAAGCCCAGGTCGAAGCTGCTGTTATGCCCCACCAGGATCGCACGCTTGCAGCCATTGGCCTTCAACGCCTTGCGAACGCCACGGAAAATGTCGGTCAGTGCCGCTTCTTCGCTGACGGCCATGCGCAAGGGGTGATCCAGCTTGATCCCGGTGAACTCCAGGGCTGCCGCTTCGATGTTGGCACCTTCAAACGGCTCGACGCGGAAGAAATGGGTGTGTTCTGGATAAACGAAGCCCTGTTCATCCATGCCGATGGTCGTCGCGGCAATTTCCAGCAGCGCATCGGTGGCGCAATTGAAGCCGCCGGTTTCTACGTCGATAACGACAGGCAGGTAGCCGCGGAAACGTTCGGCCATCGGATGGCGTGAACCACCGCCACCGTGTTCCTGGTCGTCATCGTAATGGTCTTCACTCACTTGCTTTCCTCCAGCAGGCGCCAGCGCAGTGTTTCACCGGCGCGCAGCGGGATAACGGTCAGCTCGCCAAATGGCAGGCTGGCAGGGGCGGTCCAGTCTTCTCGGACCAGGGTGATGCGGTCGGTATTCGCCGGCAGGCCATAGAAACGTGGGCCGTTAAGGCTGGCGAAACCTTCGAGTTTATCCAGAGCATTGCGTTGTTCGAACGCTTCGGCGTACAGCTCGATGGCGGCATACGCGGTGTAGCAACCGGCACAGCCACACGCGGCTTCCTTGGCGTGCTGGGCGTGGGGCGCCGAGTCAGTGCCGAGGAAGAACTTCGGGTTCCCGCTGGTCGCGGCATCCAGCAGCGCCACCTGGTGGGTATTGCGCTTGAGGATCGGCAGGCAATAGAAGTGCGGCCGAATCCCGCCCACCAGCATATGGTTGCGGTTATAGAGCAGGTGATGCGCGGTGATGGTTGCGCCGACGTTGGCCGAGGCCTCGGTGACGAACTGCACGGCATCGGCCGTGGTGATGTGCTCGAACACCACCTTGAGGGTCGGGAACAACTCGACCACGCGGCGCATGTGCTCGTCGATGAAGACCTTCTCGCGATCGAACACGTCCACGTCGCCACGGGTGACTTCACCGTGGATCAGCAGCGGCATGCCGACTTCGGCCATGGCTTCGATGGCGGGCAGGATCTTGTCGATGCTGGTCACGCCGGAATCGGAGTTGGTGGTCGCGCCAGCCGGGTACAGCTTGGCGGCGTGTACATAACCGCTGGCCTTGGCCTCGCGAATTTCTTCGGGCTGGGTACGGTCGGTGAGGTAGAGCACCATCAATGGTTCGAAGCGGCTGCCGGCCGGTCGTGCAGCGAGGATACGCTGGCGATAGGCATCGGCTTCAGCGGCGTTACGCACCGGTGGTACCAGGTTAGGCATGATGATGGCGCGGCCAAACGTGCGCGCTACATCGGCCACGGTTTGGGGCAACGCAGCACCATCGCGAAGATGAATATGCCAGTCGTCGGGACGCAGCAGGGTCAGGCGGTCGGACATTGGGGATTCCAGGCGGGTCAATCTGGTGGGAATGCTACCGGAAAAGACTCTTGCAGGCACTCGCTATCAAGTTTTGCAGGATGCATCCGATAGCCTTTCGTATGCCTTATCGATGTATGACGCTTTGAAGTGTTGTAGAAACCAGTGGAGCCTCCCGTGCGCCAGCATTATCTAGCCCTGCTCAGTGTGTTCGCCAGCCTGCCTGCAATGGCCCTCACGTTCCAGACACGTCTGGAGAATATTGAGTGGAAGGTGGAGGGTGACAAGTTCGAGTGCCGCCTGACCCAACCGATCACCGATTTCGGTTCGGGTGAGTTCGTGCGCCGGGCCGGTGAGCAGGCGACATTCCGCCTGAAAGCCTATAACGGCTCGCTGGGTTCAGGATCCGCCACCTTGTTGGCCGCTGCGGCGCCGTGGCAGCCTGGTCGTGGCGATATCAATCTCGGCGCCGTGCGCGCAGGCAGCGGCGATGTGCTGTTCAACAGCTCCCAGGCCCAGGCCGGGCGCCTGTTCAATGGCTTGCTCGATGGCCGTTCACCCACTGTGCGTCACTACGGGCGCGAGGGCGGCTATTCAGAGATTCGCCTGCTGCCGGTGAAATTCAACAAGGCCTACAGTGACTATCAGCTGTGCACGGCCAAGTTGCTGCCGATGAATTACGATCAGGTCAAGCAGACCGAAGTCGGTTTTCCCGGCGGTGGTATCGAGCTGGACGCGGCGGCCAAGCAGAAGCTGGCGGTGATTCTCGAGTTCCTGAAAGCGGACCCTACCGTCAACCACATCGAATTGAACGGTCACTCGGACAACAGCGGCAATCGCCTGAGCAATCGCGATGTATCACGGCGTCGTGCACTGGCGGTGATGGACTACTTCAAGGCCAATGGCATTCAGGAATCCCAGATCACCCTGCGCTTCCATGGCGAGAGCTATCCTTTGGCACCGAATACGAATGCCGCCAACCGGGCGCGCAACCGCCGGGTGAATATTCAGCTTGAGCGGGTGGCTGCCCCCGAGAAACCGGCGCCTCAGGCTGCTGGGCCGAGCAACCCCGCGCACACTTCTTAAGGGGCGGCCGTCGGTCGCGCCCTCGACATAATCTGTCGCTTTATCTTCATTTGCTGTCGCGCCCCTGTAATTTCACGGTTTTGGTCGGTAGAATCGACGCCTTTCCGTACAACCCCGTGGAGTGATGGCATGGCCGACGTAAACAAGGTCGTTCTCGCGTATTCCGGCGGCCTGGACACTTCGGTGATCCTCAAGTGGCTGCAGGATACTTATAACTGTGAAGTGGTGACCTTCACCGCTGACCTGGGTCAGGGCGAAGAGGTCGAACCTGCACGTGCCAAGGCGCAAGCCATGGGCGTGAAAGAGATCTACATTGACGACCTGCGCGAAGAATTCGTCCGCGATTTCGTCTTCCCGATGTTTCGCGCCAACACCGTCTACGAAGGCGAGTACCTGCTGGGTACCTCCATCGCACGCCCGCTGATCGCCAAGCGCCTGATCGAAATTGCCAATGAAACCGGCGCCGACGCCATTTCCCATGGCGCCACCGGCAAGGGCAACGACCAGGTGCGTTTCGAACTGGGTGCCTACGCACTCAAGCCTGGCGTGAAAGTGATTGCTCCTTGGCGTGAATGGGATTTGCTCTCCCGTGAAAAGCTGATGGATTACGCTGAAAAGCACGCAATCCCGATCGAGCGTCATGGCAAGAAGAAATCCCCGTACTCGATGGACGCCAACCTGCTGCACATCTCCTATGAAGGCGGCGTGCTGGAAGACACCTGGACCGAGCACGAAGAAGACATGTGGAAGTGGACCGTCTCCCCGGAGAACGCTCCAGACAAGGCGCAATACCTGGAACTGACCTACCGCAACGGCGACATCGTCGCACTGGACGGCGTCGAAATGACTCCGGCCACCGTGCTGGCGACCCTGAACCGTATCGGTGGCGAACACGGCATTGGCCGTCTCGACATCGTCGAGAACCGCTACGTGGGCATGAAGTCCCGTGGCTGCTACGAGACTCCAGGTGGCACCATCATGCTGCGCGCTCACCGCGCCATCGAGTCCATCACCTTGGACCGCGAAGTGGCTCACCTCAAAGACGAGTTGATGCCCAAGTACGCCAGCCTGATCTACACCGGCTACTGGTGGAGCCCAGAGCGTCTGATGCTGCAACAGATGATCGACGCCTCCCAGGCCCACGTGAATGGCGTTGTGCGCCTGAAGCTGTACAAGGGCAATGTGATCGTTACCGGTCGCAAGTCCGATGACTCGCTGTTCGACGCCAACATCGCCACCTTCGAAGAAGATGGCGGCGCCTATAACCAGGCGGATGCAGCAGGCTTTATCAAGTTGAACGCATTGCGCATGCGCATCGCTGCCAACAAAGGCCGTTCGTTGTTCTGAGGGTTTCGCCGGTTGTGAAGAGTGGCCCCTTGTTTTCAAGGGGCCATTTTTTTTGCCCAGGATTTTAAATAAGTCGGTGTTGTTCAAGGTTGTTTAAACCCAGTGTTCAAACTTTTCGGAAACTCGACTCTTGATTGCCGTGCGTTATCTGCGTTTTTTGTAGGGAGGAATGAATTTTTTACATATGTGTAGGAACCAGTCTTACAGATAATTCACTCATGTAATTACGGGAGTATGTAAAAGACACATGGGTCTGTAGGAAATAAGGATGTAAATAAATATGTTAAATGGAGCTGAAACTGTTGATTTTTTTACCCCTGCCCGCGCCTCTGCAGTCGATGTGCAAGAGGCATTTGCTGATAGCGGTGTGCAGCATGGTTACTTGGTGTCGGGGTTCCTAGGGAGATTTCACTCAAAATATGAAAAATGCCGGAAAGGTCTGAAAGGCTCTATAAAACTGGAAACATCCAAGTCTGCGTTTTTTTGTAGGGCATTTCCTTTATCGCTGTGGGGTGGGTCTCTGCTTGCTCTTGCCTGGGGGGGAGCGCTATGCCAACTAGCAAACGACTAGGCTATTGTGCTTGCTCTAAATAATTCGAACAGCGAAATTGGACTTTCTCATGAATAAAGTGCTGATCGTGGATGATCATCCCGTCATTCGTCTTGCTGTGCGTATGCTAATGGAACGCCATGGTTATGAGGTCGTTGCCGAGACCGATAACGGTGTCGATGCGTTGCAACTTGCACGGGAGCATATGCCGGACATTGTCATACTGGATATTGGGATTCCCAAACTCGATGGCCTGGAAGTTATTTGCCGGCTGTCATCTACCAAGCAAGCAATACCGTTCAAGGTGCTCGTGCTCACCTCGCAGGCCCCTGGTCATTTTTCCATGCGTTGCATGCAGGCCGGTGCTGCCGGCTATGTGTGCAAGCAACAGGACCTGACCGAGCTGCTGAGTGCGATCAAGGCAGTGTTGTCGGGCTACAGCTACTTTCCGAACCAGGCACTCAACTCGGTACGCTCTACCATGGGCAATGCCAGCGAGGCCGATATGGTCGAGCGTTTGTCGGGTCGCGAAATGATGGTGTTGCAGCAATTGGCCCGGGGTAGAACCAACAAGGAGATCGCCGACGGAATGTTCCTCAGCAACAAGACGGTCAGCACCTATAAGACTCGCCTGCTGCTCAAGCTCAATGCTCGTTCCCTCGTGGACCTGATCGAGCTCGCCCAGCGTAATGGCTTGGTATAGAGGGGGGCAGCCTGCACATAGTCCGGGACCGTCGGCATAAAAAAGCCTCCGTCAGGGAGGCTTCCGGCCGTCTAGCGCTCCTCAGAGATCGAAGTCGTAGTCGGACAGTTGTTTTTGCAAGCGTCGTTCTTCCAGAAGATTGTCGATAGTACGGCGTTTGCTCAGATTGGTCTTGGCCACCTCAGCCACAGGGGCTTGCGCGTCATCGTCATCCGACTCAACGAGGTCGTCTTCCACATCCAACTGTTCTTTGTCAGTGCTCATAACGTTAACTCCGGAGTAAGACTGCCGTTGGCGCTCCTTATAACGATAATCCATGGACGGGTAAAAAAGATTTTTTCAATCGATTGATCGAGAAAACCAATGAGCTCTCAATCGTCCGATGTCTTTTCCTTGTATTCGCACAGGTCTTCGATGCGGCAGCTGCCGCAGCGTGGCTTGCGGGCCTGGCAAACGTAACGCCCGTGCAGGATCAGCCAGTGGTGGGAGTCGAGCAGGTAAGGCTTGGGCACAAATTTCATCAACTGCTTTTCCACCTCAACCACGTTCTTGCCGCGCGCAATGCCGGTTCGATTGCTGACCCGGAAAATGTGGGTGTCCACGGCCATTGTCAGTTGTCGGAATGCGGTATTGAGCACCACGTTCGCGGTTTTGCGTCCCACGCCCGGCAGGGCTTCCAAGGCTTCGCGGGTTCGTGGTACTTCGCTGCCATGCAGTTCCACCAATAGGCGGCAGGTCTCGATGACATTCTTGGCCTTGCTGTTGTACAGGCCTATGGTCTTGATGTACTCCGACAACCCGTCCACACCCAGGGCATAGATTGCCTCTGGTGTGTTTGCCACGGGATACAACTTGGCCGTGGCCTTGTTGACGCCAACGTCCGTAGACTGGGCCGACAGTATCACCGCAATCAGCAACTCGAACGGCGAGGAGTAGGCCAGTTCGGTCTTGGGTTCCGGATTGTCTTCGTGAAACCTGCGGAAAATTTCCAGGCGTTTTGCGGCGTTCATCGGGCTTAGGATTCCTTGCAGGCGATCAGCGTAGTTTCGAATAGTGGGTCCAGGCCTGGAACCCTGCGAGCAACGACCCGAGTAGCATAAACCCGGCAGGTATCAACGGGGGGCGGCAATGGCGATCAACCACTCCAGGGCGCGTCAGTCACCATGGGCATCCAGCTGGCGTTGGGCCTCATCGACCTTGCTTCTTGCGTCGGCCAATTGTTGTGCATCACCCTGTTGGTCCTGGGCTTTCTTCAGCTCTGCGCGGCGCATCGCCAACTGGATCTTGGCGCGTTTGAGGGCGGCGTTGTTGTTGCTGGGGAGCGGCGTCGCGAGCGCGTTGTTCTGGCCCAAGGCGGCCAGTGCCTGTTCTGCTGCTTCGAACTGCTGTTGCAGAACGATCAACTGTGATTGCTGCTCAAATGTTGGCGGATGCCCAAATGCCTTCAGCGATTTGTGTAATTGGGCGCGGCTCATTGCAACGTTGATCTTGGCTTTCTTGATCGACGCATCCCTCGTGGCCTCGTGAGTATCCAGCTGTGTGGGAGGCTCCGGTACCACGCGTCTGGCTCGGGCCAGGCGTTCGGCGAGCTTGTGCTCTTCTTCTCGTTGCAAGCGCGCGTTACGTTGCTCGAAGCGCCGCCGTGCGCGGTTGCGCTTGATTTCACGGTCATGACGTTCTTCGTCGTTGGCCGCCAGGCCACCTACGATAGGCAGCACGGTGATCGGCGGGCGCATCTCGATGCAGTCCACCGGACACGGTGCGACGCACAGGTCGCAGCCCGTGCACTCATCGATAATCACCGTGTGCATAAACTTGGCGGCGCCAACGATGGCATCTACCGGGCAAGCCTGGATGCACTTGGTGCACCCGATGCACTCAGCCTCGCGGATGTACGCAACCTGCGCTGGCGCCTCGCCACGGCTGGTGTCGAGGTCCAGCACCGGTACGCGCAGCAGCAGCGCAAGGCCTGCAATGGTTTCCTGCCCCCCGGGCGGGCACTTATTGATGGCCTCGCCCTGCGCGATGCCCTCGGCGTAAGGCTTGCAACCCGGGTGCCCGCACTTTCCGCATTGGGTCTGCGGCAGCAGCGCGTCGATACGTTGAATCAGATTCATGGGGTGATCATTGGCAAGCCGGTTAAACAAACAGGGCCTGATTATCCGGCAAGCGAGAAAGGGGCACTAGCTCAACAGCCCTGTCGCCGAGACGGCAGGGCTGATTTGCAGGGTTACTTGATGCGCTGACCCGGCTTGGCGCCGCTATCGGGGCTGAGCAGGTAGATCTCTTCACCACCAGGGCCAGCCGCCATCACCATGCCTTCGGAGATACCGAACTTCATTTTGCGTGGCTTGAGGTTGGCGATCATCATGGTCAGGCGACCATCGAGCTTGGAGGGGTCCGGATACGCGCTCTTGATCCCGGAGAACACATTGCGCTGCTCGTCACCGATGTCCAGGGTCAGGCGCAGCAGTTTGTCGGCGCCTTCCACGGCTTCGGCCTTGATGATCAGCGCAACACGCAGGTCAACGGCGGCAAAGGCGTCAAACTCGATTTCCGGAGAAAGCGGGTCCTTGGCCAACTCACCGTTGCCCGCTGGTGCAGCCGAGCCGGTGTCGGTCTGGCTGGCGGCCAGGTCTTCTTTCGAAGCGTCGGTCATGGCCTGGACTTTTACTGGGTCGATACGGGTCATCAGCGGCTTGAACTCGTTCAACTGGTGGTTGCTGAGCAAGGTGGTGTGGTCGTTCCAGGTCAACGGGGCGACGTTGAGGAATGCCTCGGCGTCGGCCGCCAGCAATGGCAGCACCGGTTTGAGGAAGATCACCAACTGGCGGAACAGGTTGACGCCGGTGGCGCAGATCGCCTGGACTTCTGCCTGCTTGCCTTCCTGCTTGTTCAGCGACCACGGGGCCTTGTCGGCGATCCAGGCGTTGGCGCGGTCGGCCAGGCCCATGATCTCGCGCATGGCGCGGGCAAAGTCGCGGGCTTCATAGGCGTCGGCGATGCTTGGCGCGGCGGCCAGGAACGCGTCGGTCAGTTCCGGTGCGGCATTTTCTGCAACCAGTAACCCGGCATTACCCTTGTGGATGAAACCGGCGCAACGGCTGGCGATGTTGACGACTTTGCCGACAAGGTCCGAGTTGACCTTCTGTACGAAGTCTTCCAGGTTCAGGTCCAGGTCGTCGACGCCACGGCCCAGCTTGGACGCGTAGTAGTAGCGCAGGTATTCCGGCGACAGGTGGTCCAGGTAGGTGCGCGCCTTGATAAAGGTGCCACGGGACTTGGACATCTTCTGGCCGTTGACCGTCAGGTAGCCGTGCACGTTGATACCGGTCGGCTTGCGGTAGCCCGAACCTTCGAGCATCGCCGGCCAGAACAGGGCGTGGAAGTTGACGATGTCCTTGCCGATGAAGTGGTACAACTCGGCGGTGGAGTCCTTGCCCCAGAACGCGTCGAAGTCCAACTCCGGCGTGCGGTCGCAGAGGTTCTTGAAGCTGGCCATGTAGCCGATCGGCGCGTCCAGCCACACATAGAAATACTTGCCCGGCTCATCCGGGATCTCGAAGCCGAAGTACGGTGCATCGCGGGAGATATCCCACTGTTGCAGGCCGGCATCCAGCCATTCGGCGATCTTGTTCGCCACGGCATCCTGCAGGGTGCCGCTGCGGGTCCAGGTTTGCAGCATCTGCTGGAAATCCGGGAGTTTGAAGAAGAAGTGCTGGGAATCCTTGAGTACCGGCGTGGCGCCGGAGATTGCCGACTTCGGATCCTTCAGGTCAGTCGGTGCATAAGTGGCACCGCATTTTTCACAGTTGTCGCCGTACTGGTCTTCAGTGCCGCATTTCGGGCAGGTGCCCTTGATGAAGCGATCGGCCAGGAACATTTTCTTTTCCGGGTCGAAATACTGGGTGATCGAACGCTGGGCAATGTGCCCGGCATCACGCAACTTGAGGTAGATCTGGCTCGACAGCTCACGGTTTTCTTCGGCGTGAGTGGAGTGGAAGTTGTCGAAGTCCACCAGGAACTCGGCAAAGTCGGCGCTGTGTTCAGCCTGCACATTGGCGATCAGTTGTTCCGGGGTGATGCCTTCCTTTTCGGCGCGCAGCATGATGGCCGAACCGTGGGCGTCGTCCGCGCAGACATAGATGCATTGGTTGCCGCGGTGCTTCTGGAAGCGCACCCACATATCGGTCTGGATGTACTCAAGCATATGGCCAAGATGGATAGAACCATTGGCATAGGGCAGGGCGCTGGTGACGAGGATCTTGCGTGGCTCGGACATGGGGCTCGGCTACTTGATGAAACGGAGGTCGGCCACTATAAAGCGCCGGGAAATTTATTTCACCCCGTGACGCTGTTTCAGAATTTTCCAGCCCTTCGAAAGCGTGCCGTTCAGCGGCCGGAACGGTTAGGATAGCCGCCTGTTTCAGTCAGTCTTTTTCGGGAGTAGCCCATGAGCGCCGTGAATCGCGCAGCGGTGGAAGTCGTTCTTCGCCAGTACACCGACCCCTATTTGAATCTGGACCCGGTCAGTGCCGGCTGTGTGCGCGCCATTGAGGTCCAGGGGGATCAGGTGTCGGTGCAGCTGGAGCTGGGTTATGCCGCCGGACTGTTCAAAAGTGGCTGGGCGCAGATGTTGCAAATGGCTATCGAAGGTCTCGACGGTGTTCGTTCAGCCAAGGTCGACATCCAGTGCGTGATCGCGCCGCACAAGGCCCAGGCACAGATTCCGGGCCTGGCTAACGTCAAGAACGTGGTGGCCGTGGCCTCCGGCAAGGGTGGTGTGGGTAAATCCACCACGGCGGCCAACCTGGCGCTGGCGCTGGCCCGTGAAGGCGCCCGCGTCGGCATTCTTGACGCCGACATCTATGGCCCAAGCCAAGGCGTGATGTTCGGGATTGCCGAAGGTACGCGGCCGAAGGTCAAGGATCAGAAGTGGTTCGTGCCCATCGAATCCCTGGGCGTGGAAGTCATGTCCATGGCGTTCCTGACCGATGAAAACACGCCGATGGTGTGGCGTGGGCCGATGGTTTCCGGCGCCTTGCTGCAATTGGTTACGCAGACCGCTTGGGGCGACTTGGATTATCTGGTCATCGACATGCCGCCAGGCACTGGCGATATCCAACTGACCCTGGCGCAGAAAGTCCCGGTGGCTGGCTCGGTAATCGTGACCACACCCCAGGATCTGGCGCTGCTCGACGCGAAAAAAGGCGTGGAGATGTTTCGCAAGGTCAACATCCCGGTGCTTGGCGTCGTGGAAAACATGGCCGTGCACATCTGCTCCAACTGCGGTCACGCCGAACACCTGTTTGGTGAAGGCGGCGGCGAGAAGCTGGCGACCCAGTACGGGGTTGAATTACTGGCGTCGTTGCCGTTGTCGATGGCCATTCGAGAACAGGCCGACGGCGGTAAACCTACCGTAGCGGCCGAGCCGGACGGTCAGCTTGCGATGGTTTATCAGGAACTGGCCCGTCACGTGGGCGCGCGGATTGTATTGCAGGAGGCGGCGGCACCGGCCATGCCGACCATTACCGTCACCGACGACTGAGAGGGTTGAAGGGCAAAAGAGCCTCGCGTTGTCGGGGCTTTTTCTTGTCTACGCAAGGCGCAGGCGGTATCGGGTGCGCATTTACTCAGTCGTGCGTGTAAGCATTAACTTACTTTTGCGTAAGTGTTCGGTTTTTCTATCAGATCCTTACGGCTCTAAATATCGAAAGATATCTCTATGCTATTGATATATAAGAGGTATTTTATAGCGTGTTGCGGGTGTGACTGTGTGGTGGGGTGAGTTGTGCCCCGTTGAACTTCCCGGGGAACCCTCTAACATCAGCCCTGTGTCCACGGATTGACACAGCCATCAAGGAACGATGGCTCAGGGAACGTCGCAGGATGCGATTCATCAGGATGATGAAAAGGAACACAGGGACTAGGGAAAAATGTGGGCGGGTCATACCGCCCCTTTTTTTTGCCTGTAGAAAAGTGAAACCCTTCATCCAGAAACGCAAAAAGGCCCGCAAGGGGCCTTTTGGACGATCAGTGAAGCTTTCAGCGTTCGAGGTCGGCGATCTTACCCGTTTTGCCATCCCACTCTTCAGCGTCAGGCAGCGCGTCTTTCTTTTCAGTGATATTAGGCCAGATGTCAGCCAGCTCAGCGTTCAACGCGATGAAATTTTCCATGCCTGCGGGCACTTCATCTTCAGAGAAAATAGCGTTGGCCGGGCATTCTGGTTCACACAGGGCGCAGTCAATGCACTCATCCGGGTGAATAACCAGGAAGTTCGGGCCTTCGTAGAAGCAGTCCACCGGACACACTTCGACGCAGTCGGTGTACTTGCACTTGATGCAGTTGTCGGTAACGACGAAGGTCATTTCTAATTTTCTCCTCAGGCGGCGGCGGCGAAACCCTTTACGGCAGGGCTCGCGAGGTTCGGGAGCGATAGTCTGCAGGCCAGGCTAAAAGCCTGCAGCATCCCAAACCGCGCGAGAGTCTACCAGCTTGCAAGCGTCTGCGTTATATCCGAACCTGCAGTGCATATAACATTTCGAGCGCTTTACGTGGCGTCAAACCGTCCAGGTCGAGCTTTGCGAGCTCATCCAGCACTGGGTGGGGCAGGCTGGCGAACATATCGCTCTGGTGCGGCGCGGCGGGTTTGCTGTTGGCTTTGACCGGGCTGGCGACCACCGTTTCGTGGGGCAAGGCCGTGGTCTCCAGCCGGCTGAGGTGCTCGCGGGCACGCAGGATCACGTCGTTCGGCACACCGGCCAACTGCGCCACCGCCAAGCCGTAGCTTTGGCTCGCCGGCCCTGGCAGCACATGGTGCAGGAACACAATGCGCTCATTGTGCTCGGTGGCATTGAGATGCACGTTGGCCACCAGCGGCTCGCTTTCCGGCAGTACCGTCAGTTCGAAGTAGTGGGTGGCAAACAGCGTGTAAGCCCGCAGATGCGCCAACCGCTCGGCTGCCGCCCAGGCCAGGGACAGACCATCGAAGGTGCTGGTGCCACGCCCCACTTCGTCCATCAACACCAGGCTGCGTTCGGTGGCATTGTGCAGAATATTGGCGGTTTCGCTCATTTCCACCATAAAGGTGGAACGGCCACCGGCCAAGTCGTCGCTGGAGCCGATTCGGGTGAAAATGCGGTCCACCAGGGACAGCTCGCAACTGGCCGCGGGTACAAAGCTGCCGATATGCGCCAACAATACGATTAACGCGGTCTGGCGCATGTAGGTGGATTTACCGCCCATGTTCGGACCGGTGATGACCAACATGCGGGTATCGTCGTCGAGCGACAGGTCGTTGGCGACAAACGGCGTGGTCAACACCTGTTCGACCACCGGGTGGCGCCCCTGCACGATGCGCATGCACGGCTCGCTGACAAAACGCGGGCAGTTCAGGTCAAGGTTCAGCGCACGTTCGGCAAGGTTGCTCAATACATCCAGTTCCGCCAGGGCGGCGGCAGTGTCTTGCAGCGGCGCCAGTTGGCTGATCAGGTCTTCGAGCAAGGCTTCATAGAGCATCTTTTCCCGAGCCAGGGCGCGGCTCTTGGCCGACAGCGCCTTGTCTTCGAACTCTTTGAGCTCCGGCGTGATAAAACGCTCGGCGCCTTTGAGGGTCTGGCGGCGTTGATAGTCGATAGGTGCCGACTCGGCCTGCTTGCTTGGCAGCTCAATAAAGTAGCCGTGCACGCGGTTGTAGCCGACCTTCAGGTTAGCCAGGCCGGTACGGGCTTTTTCGCGGGCTTCCAGGTCGATCAGGAACTGCCCGGCGTTTTCGCTCAGGGCTTGCAGTTCATCCAGCTCACTGTCGTAACCCGTCTTCAATACACCACCGTCACGAATAATCGCCGGCGGGTTGTCGATGATGGCCTTTTCCAGCAGGGCTGCCAGTTCCGGGTAGGTGCCTGCGGTTTTGGCCAACTGCTGCAGGTGCGGCGTGTCCAGTTCGGTCATTGCCACTTGCAACTGCGGCAGGGCGCTGAGGGCATCACGCAGGCGTGCAAGGTCACGAGGGCGCGCATTGCGCAGGCCGATCCGCGCCAGAATCCGCTCGATATCGCCGATTTCCTTGAGCTGCGGTTGCAGCTTTTCGAAGCGGTAGCCATCCAGCAGGCAGGTAATAGAGGTCTGACGCGCTTGCAGCACCGCCAGATCCCGCAACGGACGGTTCAACCAGCGCGTCAGCAGGCGGCTGCCCATGGCGGTCTGGCAACGGTCCACCACCGATTGCAGAGTGTTATCACGCCCACCGGCCAGGTTGGTATCCAGCTCCAGGTTGCGACGGCTGGCGCCATCGAGCACCACCGTGTCGTCCAGGCGCTCATGGCGCAGGCTGCGCAAATGCGGCAGGGCAGTGCGCTGGGTTTCCTTGGCGTAGCTGAGCAGGCAACCGGCGGCGCCGATGGCCAGGGTCAGGGTTTCGCAACCGAAGCCCTTAAGGTCCTGCACCGAGAACTGCTGGCAAAGACTTTTCAGCGCCGAATCACGCTCAAAATCCCACGGCGCACGACGCTTGGTCCCACGACGCTTCTCCGCCGGCAAGTCCTTGGGCCAATCATCCGGGATCAGCAACTCCACCGGATTGATGCGCTCCAACTCCGCCAGCAAGTTCTCCCAGCCCTTGATCTCCAGCACGCTGAAATTGCCGCTGGTGATGTCCAGCACCGAAAGGCCGAACAAACGCTCATCGCCCAGCACCGCGGCGATCAGGTTATCGCGACGCTCATCCAGCAAGGCTTCATCACTCACCGTCCCCGGCGTGATAATGCGCACCACCTGACGTTCCACCGGTCCTTTACTCGTGGCCGGGTCGCCGATCTGTTCACAGATCACCACCGACTCACCCAGTTTCACCAGCTTGACCAGGTAACCTTCCAACGAATGGTAGGGAATCCCACACATCGGAATCGACTGCCCTGCCGATTGCCCACGCGCGGTCAGGGTAATGTCCAGCAGCTTGGCGGCCTTCTTCGCGTCCTCGTAGAAGATCTCGTAGAAGTCGCCCATGCGATAGAACATCAACTGATCAGGGTGCTGGTTTTTCAGGCGCCAGTACTGCTGCATCATTGGGGTATGGGAGGACAGATCGGAAGTGTTCTTACTCATCAGATAGTTAGCAAATTCGTTAAAAGGAGTGGGGCAAAGATGGGGCACCTGGCCCTGCTGATTTTGCGATGGCGGCAAGGTTAACACGCGAGGTCGGGGCTTCGCAGGTCGCAAGCGGATAGGTAAAATGCAAAAGTGGTGCGCGTTGACGTAAGAACCGCCCCGTTCTTTCGATCGGCCGTTACTGAATCGGAAAGCCTTTCTCGGTACGATGAGTCGATTGCCTTGGCCAGTTGCATGTCTGACATATACGGCGAAGCGTAGGTCGAACGATAGTAGCGAGATGCCTGCTCAAACGCGGCGCCGTGAACCTCGCCGTCCAAACGGATAACGCAAGAGCATCGGTTTTGGATTAGGTGGAAGCTCTGGCGCATCGGTCGGGGAAGAAATTGTGAGTGCAACCAGGATGGTCGGCACGAAAGGTTGTGTATATCAACGCTTTATCGAGAGGGGTGGCGTTTTCAGCCGCTGATACCTGACTGCCGATCAATACCATGACGGCGATGGCCAGCGTTTTCCTTGAGTCCTTTCGTCGATTCTTCCATTGCGATCTGAGAGCGGCACAATAGCAGAACGGGCCGTTTCCCCATCTCACCTCATCCGCGTGAACCGAAGAAGTGGTTGAGTACTATCAACTCAACAACAGCTACTAACGCGCAGAGCACGACGAAGCCTCGGCTGAAAACTCTATTGCGATTGGAGGACGTGTCGTCTACCCAGGTCGAGTCGGTATAGCTCGTGAACACCGCCATGAGCGCCAGCAGGGTGCACGTCCGCACCTTGCTCCAGAAACTCTGATCTCGCCATGAAGTCATCCGTGTTCTTCCGCTGTGCACATCGTTTTATTGGCCTATCTTCACGTTCTGGCCGCACCGCCCCTCGATCACTGATCGCAGGGGGAGGCGCTCTAATTTTATAAGTAAACGCTATTTGTACTCTTCAAGAACTCTATTTATTAATAGAGTGTCTTCTTTTTGGATTGCCAGAATGTCGTAGTAGTAAATTGTTCGTGTAGAGCGCCCAGTATTTTGCTGCCAGATGTAACTTATAAGTTGGCGGATGATGCTCATGTCACCGGTGCGTATGAGGACTTCGCCGAAGTTGTCAAAAATTATCCAGTCGCAATAGCCTGCTTGCTCAAGTGTGCGAAGCGTGTGTAGGTAGCCCGTTTTTTGGTATTCGTGGTCGAACTGGCATTCGAAAAAAAGAATGGGCTTGTGTTTGTTTATTACGGCCATGGATGAGTCCAGTACATCGTAATCAAACCCGTCAACGTCGCTTTTCAAGATGCGTACGCTGGACTCATTGGGAATCAGTTCATCCAGCGGTGATGATGTCAGGCCGCCTTCATTTAGTATGACGGCATGCTTTGTTCCGTATTGGCCATCGAGCGAAACGTTGGAGATATTTTTTCCGACCAGTGCTTTTATAGTTGTCACTTTGAGATGGTTGATTGATGTCTTTATTTTTTTGACGTTTTCTTCCAAGTGGCGATAAAAGGAATCATCGGCTTCAATACAGATATAGTGTGCAGTGGTGTTCTGCTCTGCCATGCCTGCTAGAGAGTCTCCTATGTTCGCACCTATATCTATGATGGTTTCTGAAGGGTTGATGTAGCGCGTCAGGTGTGGCAGGAACCTATCATATTTTGGGTTTGTTTTTTGATATTCAGGTAAAAGGTGATGCGCTGGCAGGTTTATTGAAAAGCTTTTGTATTTATAGTTTATAGGTAACTTTGAATATTTCCGAAGTCGTCGAAAGATTTTGGAGGAGAGTCTTGATATTAGACTTGGTTTGCCACAGGTATGTGTTGCTTCTCTTGTGTGCATGTCGTTATCCATTGACAGTTCGCCTCCAATTTTTATCGATTTTGTACGTATCGGTATCAAGGAGCTTACGTCTAGAAATAGGCCAAGGGAATGCTCTTTCTCGATCGGGACGGTAGCTACGAGAAGGCATTACCCGGGATGGGTCCTACTGACCTATCCGTCAAAGCATCCCCTCCGGGCGATTGGCAATGGCAGTTGTGCACTTCGCAGACCCGCCAATAGGCGTGCCAAATGCATAAAAATACATGATTTATGCAAAATGGCATTTGCCAACCCCCCAATCTCCCGTCACTATCCGCATCATGCAAAAACGCAACGTTTCTATCGTCTTAAGAGAACTGCTGGACCGCGACCGGATCTCCCCGACGGAGCTTCACCGGCGTACCGGCGTGCCTCAATCCACATTGTCCCGGATTCTCAGCGGCAAGATCGCCGACCCGTCGGACAAGCACATCTCACGTATCGCCGAGTACTTCCGCGTCAGCACCGACCAGCTGCGCGGGCGCGTAGCGGTGGGCGTTTCGCGGGACGACGAGCGCGACCCTATGCATTCTGAACTCAAGGACATAAGCCTGTGGGACGACGACACGCCCGTTAATGATGACGAGGTGTCGATCCCCTTTCTGCGCGAGGTTGAATTGGCTGCTGGATCAGGAAGATTCGTCATCGAGGAAAGCGAGAAGGCCAGCTTGCGTTTTGGAAAACGCAGCCTGCGGCATAACGGTGTGCAGTTCGACCAGGCCAAGTGCGTGACAGTGCGCGGCAACAGTATGTTGCCAGTGCTGCGTGATGGGGCGACGGTTGGGGTGAACGCGGGCAAGAGCGGGATTGGCGATATCGTTGATGGCGACTTGTACGCCATCAATCACAATGGCCAACTGCGGGTCAAACAGCTCTATCGCCTGCCCTCCGGGATCCGTCTGCGCAGTTTCAATCGTGATGAGCACCCGGACGAGGACTACAGTTTCCAGGACATCCAGGATGAGCAGATCAGCATTCTCGGCCATGTGTTCTGGTGGGGCATGTACGCTCGCTAACCACCTTACGTTAGACAAAACCCGCCAATGTGCGGGTTTTTTTTGCCTTTCAAAAGCAGGCGTGCTCAATGCCTACAAGGCTTTATATGCGCTGATGCAATTACCTTGCGAAAATAAATGCGTTTACGCATTGACTGTATATGCATACATGCATATTCTTTGTCTCAAGCCAGCCAAGAAGGCCTGGTGGAGGCGGCGAGGATGCTGCCAAGGAAGACAAGGAAGGCACGCAGTATTGGCAAGGACGCCATCACAGCGATGGCAAGGACGCCAGGAAACACCGGCAAGGATGCCGGCGCTCTTTAGTTACACGGCATTACAAAAACAGGCAGCGATGAACCGGCCTCAACGGTTCAGAGGGTTGGCAACTGACCCGGGTGTGCAGCGTAAAGCACCAGAAGCAGTTATCCGGCAGACAGGGATCGTGGTCGGAAAAACATTGAGGAAAGGACCGTACCGCGCCAGTAGCGCCGAAAGCCTGAGGACATCATTACTGAAAAGCCCGGGCGACCGGGCTTTTTGGAATGCCTACCTATCCAAGCATGTGTGAATGAACAACGGACTATCGAGTGCTCAGCCAGGAGGCGTGACATGACAACTGAACAACAAGCGTTAGCGGAAATGCCTATCTGGCTAGTGATCGTATTGGCAGTGATCGGCGGGGTATCGGGAGAAATGTGGCGTGCCGACAAGGAGGGCGCCCGCGGTTGGTCGCTGATCCGCCGCCTGGCTCTGCGCTCCGGGGCCTGCATGGTCTGCGGCGTTTCGGCCTTGATGCTGTGTTACGCCGCCGGCATGTCGATCTGGACCGCCGGGGCTATTGGCTGCTTGACCGCCATGGCGGGTGCGGATGTGGCCATTGGGCTATACGAGCGGTGGGCGGCCAAGCGCATCGGCGTCAACCCAGGCTCCGGCCAAGACCCGCAGTAACTGCAAGGACGCTACTCAAATGACGCTTATCGAAAAACCATCACAACTGCCGCAAGCCATCGGTCAGGCGCTGCATGTCGCCTTTCCGGACCTGAAGGTCGGCAGCCACCAGGACTTCCAGGGCGACGGCGTAAAAACCGGCGTGCTGGTCACCGTCGAGGGCAATGGTCCGGGCATTCGCTCCCGCGAGGGGCGCAAGGCCCATGCCCTGGCGATTTCGCTCAAGGCAATCGTTGCTCCGGGGGCTTTGCCGTTTGATGCCTGCGACCTCGCCAGCCAGCTCATGGACTTGGTGCTGGATAACCGTTGGAACCTGCCCCAGACACAGTGCGACCTGCCGACCAATATCGTCGCTGCGCCCACTTCACGGACCACCGCGGAAACGGACTACGACACCTGGGCTGTTTCCTTCACCCAAACCCTCTATATCGGACCGGTGTTGCTCAACGACCCTACAGGCCAACCCCTTTTTGCCTGCACTTGGGAAGTCTCCGACATCAACGACCCCGATCAGTACAAGCCATTCGCGGAGTAGCTCATGTTCGACGCGCTGTTACGCATGCAACTGGGGCCGATTGTCGAGCGCCTGGCGGAGATGGAAGCCCAGCTCGAAGACCTGTATCGACGTGCCGAAAGTTTCTGTCGGATTGGCGTTTGCCAGCAGGTCGACGCCGCAAGCAATACCTGCAAGGTCAGCCACGGTGAGTTGCTCACTCCGGCCATTCGTTTCTTCAATCCCAGTGCGGGGGCGCAAACCGAAACCCGCATTCCATCCGTGGGTGAGCAATGCTTGTTGCTCAACTATGGCGGTGGGGACGGCGGCGCGCAGTCCGTAGCCTTGTTCGGCCTCAACAGTAGTCTGTTTCCGCCGGTGTCCGGCGTTGCATCACTGACCCGTCGACGCCATCAAGACGGCACTCAAAGCGATTATGACGACGCCAACCACACCTTTAACTGGATCAACGGGCCGACCACGTTCACCGGCTCCCGCGAACAGGTGGTGGCCAAGGTCGGCGCTGCCAGTCTTACGATCACCAGCCAGGGCATCACCCTGCAAATCGGCGGCACCGCCTTGTTGCTGGATGCCGGCGGCGCCCACTTCAGCGGCCCGGTGGTGGACCACCAAGGTCGAGTCATCAGCCCGTGATAAGGACATCCCATGATCGGCATCGATCGAAACACCGGGGCAGCCGTCGATGACTGGCTGCAATTCGTGCAGCGCGCCACCCGAGCGCTGACCACTCCTATTGGCACTCGCCAGAAGCGTCCTCTATACGGCTCGCTGATCCCGCACCTGCTCGGCCAGAACCTCGGCGACGACCTGCTGATCCTCGCCCAGAGCCACGCCGCGCAGGCCTTTTACAACACGCACAACGGCATCACCGACTTTCAACCCCAGATCATCGTCGCGACCCGCCAGGGTGCCGGCTTGCTGCTGCGCTTCGCCGGCACCTGGAAAAACCGCCAACAATCCTTCGAGGTCGTGACATGAGTATGTTGATCCCTGGCCAGAACCAACTGGCGGAACCGGCCATCATCGCCGTCGATGAGTTCGAACCCCTGCTGGCCGAATTCAAGGCGTTTGTCGTCGATTACGTCGCCGCCCGAGCGCCGCAAAGCGCGGCCAAACTCAAGGTCAGCCTCGACAACGAAAGCGAACTGTTGACCCTGGCCCTGGAAGCCTTTTGCGTGCGGCTGCAAACCCACGAACGCAAATACAACGCCCGGATCAAGCAGATGCTCGCGTGGTGGGCCACCGGCAGCAATCTGGATGCACGCCTGGCCGACATGGGCCTGGAACGCCAGGTACTTGACCCCGGCGACCCGGCGGCTTTCCCGCCGGTGCCGCCCACCTTGGAAACTGATGACGACGCTCGCCTGCGCTATTACCTGGCGCCCCACGCTCCGGCAGCGGGCTCGCGGATGCAGTATCGCCGCGAAGTCTTCACCCTCGGCGAACGTCCTGTGGTGAAGGTGCAAAGCGCGACGCCAGGTGTGGTGACCGTCACCTACACCTTCGACCCGGACGGCTATGCGGCCCAGGTCAAGGACGGCAATGGTCGCCGAACGGCGCCCGGTGAAGTCATGGTGACCGTACTGGCGAGGAAAGGGGATGGCGCACCGTCCGCCGATTTGCTTGACGGTGTTCGCCGACATTTCGCACGGCCGGATGTAAGGCCGGAGACCGATCTGGTCAGCGTGCAAGCCGCGCAGATCCTGCGCTACAAAATCCGCGTGGTCGCGAAGATCAATGCTGGCCCGGATTCGGGTTTGACCCAGGTCGCGGCGCAGAAGCTGCTGCAAGACTACGCAGAATCCTGTCATCGCCTGGAAGGGCGGGTGGATCCGAGCTGGATCGACTACGCCATCCACAGTGCCGGTGCGGCGCAACTGCAAGTCCTTGAGCCCTTGGAGCCGATTGTTGGCAACGCGTTCCAGGCCCCGTATTGCACGGGTGTCGAGGTGGAGGTGCGCACGCTATGAGTGAGCTCAAAGCGAGTTTGTTGCCGGCTAACAGTTCACCGCTGGAAAAGGCGTTGGACCTGGGGTTTGGCCAGTTGCTGGATCGGGTTGAACCGCCGTTTCCGGCGTTGATGAATCCATTGCAAACGCCTACCGAGTTTCTTCCCTACCTGGCCGCAGACCGAGGTGTCAGCGAATGGAACGCCGACTCCAGTGAAACGGAAAAGCGCCTGACCGTGGCGTTGTCCTGGCAGATCCAGCGCCAGGCCGGCACACCGAAGGCCTTGAGTCATGCCGTGGAATCATTGGGGTTCACGCCCAATATCAGCGCCTGGTACCAACAGCGGCCGCAGGGTACGCCTTACACCTTCGATGTGCAGGCGATCATCGGCCGCAACTGGTCCAGTGGCGATCACAACCGCCTGATCCGACGCATCAACGCGGCGCAAAGCGAGCGGGACCTAGCCACGATCACCCTCGTGCATGAAACCTCCCAAGGCTTGCGCGTGGCTGCCGCGGCTGATCCTGGACTGAGCATCGGCGACGACAGCCAGCCCGGCGCCTTGCCCGACGTGAAGCTACACGGTGCGTTCTCCGTCAACAGCGCAGCCCACACCCCGCTGAGCGATGGCGAGTTGCTGCTTGAAGGGGCGTTTCCGCAGTTCGGGCTTGCCGCCCGGCTTAACAGTGCCGGGGTGGCCCGGCACTACACCATTAACGACTACGACCTCAGGGCGCAGCCATGACAGATGACATTACGCGGCTGGTGCGCTTCACTTCCAAGGGTTTGGATGAAGTGCTGCAGGCAAAGAACCAGGGCCTGAAAGGCGAAATCACCCACATCGGCGCCGGCACCGGCCGCTACAACCCCGACGGCACTGAACTGGCCCTGCGCGATGAGCGCCAGCGCGTCGCCATTGTGGATTACGAAGACCTGGGCGAGCGCCAACTCAGGATGGCCGCGCTGTTTGATGGCGACGGTGAATATGAAATTGGCGAGTTCGGCTTTTACCTCGCCAGCGGGACCTTGCTGGCGGTGTATTCCGTGGCGGGGAAGTTGCTGACGTATAAAGCGGCGGCGGCGCGAGTGCTGCAAAAGTTCACGCTGGATATTTCGCCGTTGCCGGCGGATAGCGTGACGATTGTGGTGGGGAGTGACAACCTCAATATATTGTTGGGGGAGGATGTTGCGGTACTCGCAACAGCGAATATCGACAATATGGCTCGTCACACCGAATTGTTGTTTCGTTTGATGTCGCTGGAAGCGAGCCGTTAAGGCATTAACACTTAAGGAGTTTTAAACGTGAGTCTAGAAACGACTATTACGTCGCTGGTGACAGCGGCAAATAACTTGACCACTGCGGTCAATGGAAAGATTGGCAGTATCAATACGACCATGGCCGGGGCGTTGGCGCAGTTCAATGAGTGGCGAAATCTCAAGGATGTCGAGGGGAGTGCCAACGCAATTGGCTCCGTTCGACGGAATATTTTCCAAGGTCATGTTTACACTACCGGAGGTATCGACGGGCAGGGGACTCCTATCAGTGTCTTGTCTGTAGGCGATTTCGATTCAACCGATCTGGGAGGCCTTGAAAAGGTATACATACATTTCAAGTTGCCATTGAATATTAACGTCAGCGCGGAAATGTTCTGGTTCAATATTCAGGGTTATAGCTACGGAACCGCCAAGATTATTGATGAGACGGTGGTGGGTTATTGCTATAAGCCTAACAGGGCTCTTATGAATATTTCGACGTTTGGTAATATGACGCCTGCCGTTTATGCAGATACCAACGGAAACGTCGTGATGCGTATTCTGGTGCCAAATATCTACTATACAACTGTGCGTATCGACACGATGCGAGTGGGTAATGGTCGCCTCTTCAATGTGGGTGAACTGAAATCGAGGTTGTCGCGCGCTGAGAACGTGGTATTTAACTGAGGTGATTGATATGTCTGATACATCTGTTGAAACGCTTCAAACTTCGCCGCTTGCGTATCCAATGCCGGAAGTGGAGTGGGCAGCTATTCGCGCCCGTCGTGATCAATTTCTACGTGCTACTGATTTCACCCAGTTGCCGGACCACCCAGCCACCGACGCACAACGTGCTGAGGTAGCTGCGTATCGCAAGGCATTGCGCGATATCCCTGAGCAGGCAAGCGAACCTTCGAAGCTGGTGTGGCCCGAGCTGCCAACCTTCCTGAAGTAACCCCCCCACCGCGAAAGCGGTTTTTTTTCGCCTCCCCAAAGCCCCTCCCCGCAGGGGCTTTGGCATTTTCCACTCGGAGAATTCCACCCATGGCCAACCGCCAAACCTACACCGTCCTCATCCCATTCCCCATCGGCAAAGGCCATTGGTCCACCGCCGGCGAGGAGCTCGACCTGCTGGACGTCGAAGCATCCGCCCTGCGCACCGCTGGCCGCCTGGAACTGACCAGCGTCCTTAACTCCACCCCCAAGAAGGCTGACTAATCATGGCTGAGGTTTTGAACTTCGAGCACAACGGAATCACCGTCAATGCCACCGAATCCCCCGAGGCCATGGGTGGCCTGGGCGATAACGTGATCGGCCTGGTCGGCACCGCGCCGAAGGCCCATGCGTCGATCCCGAAAAACGCACCGTTCCGCATCAACAGCTTCACCACTCAGGCGCTGCTGGACCCTACCGGCACCGAGTCGGGCACCTTGTTTCAGGCGGTGTACCAGATCCTCAAAGTGGTGAAGGTGCCGGTCTACGTGGTGATCGTCGAAGAAGGCGCGACCCCGGCCGACACCATCAATAACGTGATCGGCGGCAACGACCCCGTCACCGGCCGCAAGCTGGGCCTGGCGGCCTTGAGCAGTGTCCCTGAAGACTTGACCATCATTGGCGCACCGGGCTTTACCGCCACCAAGGCTGTGGCGGGGGAGTTCGCCTCCTTCGGCAAGCGCATCAAGGCGCGTGTGGTGCTGGATGGCAAGGACGCGTCCGTCGCTGACCAAGTGACCTACAGCGGCGAGCTGGGCGGTGCCGACCTCGGTTTCGACCGATGCCTGCTGGTGCACAACATGCCGTCGGTGTACTCCAAGGCGGCCAAGAAAAACGTGTTCCTGTCGCCGTCGTCCCTGGCCATCGCCGCGTTGGCCAAGGTCAAACAGTGGGAAAGCCCAGGCAACCAGGTGACGTTCGCCGAGGACGTTTCCCGCGTCGTTGAGTACAACATCCTCGACACCTCTACCGAAGGCGACCTGCTTAACCGCTACGGCGTCAGCTACTACGCGCGCACCATCCTCGGCGGTTTCTCGCTGCTGGGTAACCGCTCCATCACCGGCAAGTTCATCAGCTACGTCGGCCTGGAAGATGCCATCAGCCGCAAGCTGGTCAAGGCCGGCCAGAAAGCCATGTCCAAGAACCTCACCAAGTCCTTCATGGACCAGGAGGTCAAGCGCATCAACGACTGGCTGCAAACCCTTGTGGCCGACGAAACCATTCCCGGCGGCAGCGTGTACCTGCACCCGGAACTGAACAGCGTCGAGAAGTACAAGAACGGCACCTGGTTCATCGTCATCGACTACGGCCGCTACGCGCCGAACGAACACATGGTTTATCAACTCAACGCCCGCGATGAAATCATCGAGCAGTTCCTGGAGGACGTTCTCTAATGTTTACCAACCGAGTCAGACAGGCCATTGCGGCCACCCTTCAAGGCCTGCCGTTGTCGGCAACCGTTGATTCCTTTACGCCGCCGAAGATCGAGTTCGAGATGGACCCGATGACCGGTGGGCGCTTCATCGCCGAGGAGGTCGCCAAAAGCGCCAAAGTGCTGAATGCAACCTTGGTACTGCAAGGTGTTGGCGCCCAAGTCCTGCTGGCGCTTGGCGTCACCCAGGGTGACGACATCCTGTTGAACGTGCGTGAAGCCGGTCAGGATCAGGACGGCAAGACCTATTTCACCTACCACACCGTGGGCGGCAAGCTGAAGTCCCTGGCCGAGACGGCGCTGACCATGAACGCCAAGCCGGTCACCACTCTGGAATTGTCCTGCCGGACCTACAACCGTCTGGAAAATGGCATTCCAGTGATCGACATCGACGTGCGCACCCAGAAGTTCGTGCTCAACGGCGTCGACATTCTTGGCGATGCCCGCCGCGCGGTGCTGATGCCTTAAGGGCCGGCGCAATCTGAAGCGAGCACGGGCAAGGTGGGAGCTGGCTTGCCTGCGATGCAGGCGACTCGGTATCCCTGGAGCATCGAGTGGATGCCATCGCAGGCAAGCCAGCTCCCACAGGGGTCGTACTCAGGTTTAGATTTTTCACACTTTTCAACACCGCTCAACAAGGAATTCCCCATGGCCTGGATGCCACCGTTGCACATCCTGCTGTCCCCGATCACCGCCGACACCGGTGCAATGATCGAGCAAGTTCAACTCAAGCCGTTGTTCTACGCCGCGCAGAAAGACGCGCTGGCCCGGGCCGGTGATGACGAGGACGACCAGTTCTTCGAACTGGCGAAACTCGCCACCGGCCTGTCGGAAAAAGAGCTCGACCAACTCAAGCGCCCGGACTACGTGAGCATTGCGCAGTACGTACACGAAATGTCGACCCGGCCTGCATCGTTTTTTCTCGCGCAAACCGATAGCCCGCGCGAGTCGTTGACGTGCGAACAGGTTGCCCTGCTGCTGCCGCTGGACGCGAGCGGTCGCACTCTCACCAGCGTCACCCTGGAAATGCCCGCCTTGCGCGCTACCAAGGTGATGAAAAAACTGGCCACTAACAAAGACCGGGCCGAGTTCATCACCGCTCACTGCACCGGCCTGATGATTCCCGATCTTGCCGGCCTGACCGTCCCCGACTGGACCGAGCTGCAGGAGCGCATTGACGATTTTTTAAACAAACCGGCGGACTTCTTTCGGAACGCGACATCGAAGTGATCCTCGATGTAGTGCCGCTGGTTTACTCGGTAAGCGAAGCGGAAATCCTCGACTGGGAAGCCGGAAAAGCAATGCGCCGCTACGACATCGCAATCAGTCGTCTTGGTGTTAAACAGGAGTAGAGCGCAATGGCAGACGGTAATCATGGAGCGGGGTCAGCCATTGCCAAGGAAGGCGTGATGACTCAGGGCTCACTTGCAATGGCAGGGGCACAAGCCAGCCTCAAGCCTATGGCGCAAACTCTGGCGAGCCCGCTGGAGGCACCGGGGAGTACGGCGAATTTGGCACTGGCATTGGCCGATGCCAGCTTGCAGATCAAGCATCTGGCGGACGGGCAGGTACGGTTGGTCGATACGTTGGAGCTGTTCAACGTCTCGTTGCTCAAGGTGATGGACGTCCGGCAAGCTCAAACTGCCGTGAACGCAGAGGGTACGAAGACCGTCGCGGCTACAGACAAGCGCACACCCTCGCAGGCGCTGGACGCCGCGATGACCGATATTGATCAACTGTTGATGTTTGCCCGGCATGAGCGCAAGGCATTGCGTGAAGCTAACCTTGCCATGGCGTCCGAGCCGGTGGTGGCTGCCAGTGGTGCCAGTGCCGTCGACCTCGCGAAGGTCGAGTATGCCGCCGCCCGTTCCGGTATCGGCAGTGATCGTAAGGACGCTTCGGGCAATATCGACCCCGTTGGGCGCCGGGCAGACCTGCAGCAGTTCGCTCGCGACGCTGCGATCATGGCGACGGCGTTCAAGATCGACGTCAAAAATGCCGGCGAACTCATGGGCGGCTGGCGCGAGTCAATGCACCTTGATCGCGCACAAGCCTTGGACCTTGCCGACGCAACAAACGTGCTGGGCACCCAGGTATCGCTCAAGGCCGAATCGGCGGATATCGGCGCTATTGTGCAAATCCAGGGCGCTGCCGCGAAGGCTGCGGGCATGAGCCCCGAACAGGCTGCAGCGCTTTCGGCGGCATTGTTGAGCGCAGGTAACAGCAAGGCTGTTGCTGGTGCCGGGCTGGAAAAAATCAGCGCCGTCCTGGCTAAAGGCGACAACGCCTCTGCAGGGCAACGCAGTGCCTGGGCAGAGCTCAAGCTTGATCCAAAAGTACTCGCGGCGGGCATGAAACAGGACGCCCCACAAGCCGTGCTTACGGTGCTGGAGGCGCTCAAGTCGCAACCCGCTGAAAGGCAAGCGGTGCTGGCGACGCAGTTGTTCGACGGCAACCAGACGATTCTGAGCCTGGTACCGGTGATCGACAGCGTGAAACAGGCCTTTTCGCTGGTGGCCGAGAAATCCACCTACGCTACTTCCACGTTGGGCGATCAGGGTTCGGTCCTGCGCTCGGCCACGGTTCGTGCGGACTCTACTTACGCACGTCGGCAAGCCTACGAGGCCAGTACCACACGCTTGAGCACCGCCTCTGATACAGCGTTGGCCCCCGTTGTGGATGCCTCGCTGACCGCAATGAATGGCCTGGTCAGTGGCGTGGCTTGGCTCGCGGAAGGCCTGCCCAAGGCTGCCGCTGCCGTCACCCTGGCGGGGGCGGTGCTGATCCCGGTGGTTTCCGGTGTTTTCGGTGCCGTGAAGGACAAGATTTTCGAAAAGGTCGCAGGGAAAGTGCTCGGAGAGGGGCCGGCAGCAGGGAATAAAACCACACCGCCGGACAGCCAGCGCAAAGCCCCGAGCAATGACGAGCACAACGGTAATCGCCCGTCTGCTTCCGGCCTTGGCATCTCTGGCAAAGCGGCGAAGGTGAGCAAGCTGGCCAAAGGGGTGCCCCTGGGTTTGGTGGTGGCCCAGGCCGGTGTAGAAATGACGCAAGGCGCGATGACCGGAAACCTGGGTCAAGCGGTTGGCACTAGCGTGGGCTCTATCGGCGGCGGTGTTGCCGGCGGTGTCGTTGGTGATGTGGCCGGGATGGCGATTGGCCGAGCGGTCGGCACGCTGGCGGGAGCTGTTATCGGTTCGGTCGTTCCGGGTGCCGGCACAGTGTTGGGCGGGGTGATGGGCGGCGTCGCCGGGGGCGCAATCGGTAAGGTAGTCGGTGGTGCCGTGGGCACTTTCGTGGGCAGTGACGTCGGTGCGTGGCTGGCTGAAAAAGTGATGGGGACGGGTGATCGCCTGCCATCCCCCACGGAGGTCAGCAAAAACCTCAACGCCCCTCAAGCCGACAACCGCCAAATCAACTTCGCCCCGCAAATCACCATCACCGCGCCTGAGCAAGCCAGCCATCAACAACTGGCGGCGCTCGTGGTGCAACAGATCGAAGCGCAATTTACCCCGCTGTCGATGGACAACCTGCTGGCGACCCGACGCGGCGCAGCACTCACCGATGGAGCTGTGTGATGCGACAACAGATGGTCTTGGGTACTTTTATTTTCGGGCTGTCCCGTGGGTTCGCCTACGACACGCTTGATCGTGGGAGCAGCGGGGGCTGGGTCAGTCTCGACATCATTGCCGGCAAACCTAAATCCAGCCAGGTCGGCCAGGGGCTCGAAACGCTGGCATTCGGCGGCAAGGCTGCGCGCGCCAAGGGCATGGCGCGCCTGGATGAGTTGCGCGCCCTGCAGGCCCTGCGGACGCCGTTGCCGTTGGTGGACGGATTAGGGCGTAACTGGGGGTTATGGACCATCAAGTCGATCAGTGAAAAACAAGCCAGCGTGATCGACGACGGTACGGCCATGGTGATCAATTGGTCGTTGGTACTGGAGGAGTTCGTCAATGCGTAGGGTTCGAAGTATTGCCGGCGACTCGGTGAACCTGTTGCTCTACCGCCAACTGGGGCGCAGTGATGATGCCGCAGAAGAGGCGTTGTGGCGCTTGAATCCGGAGTTGGCCGAACAGGGCGCAGTACTGCCTGCGGGCGTCAGTGTGCTGGTGCCCGAATTGGATGCGCAACCGGTCGCAAGTCGACCGGTTTCCGCCTGGGATTAAGGAGCCATTATGGCACTCGGATTTACACCTGTAGTGGAGCTTTACGGAACTAATGCCGCGCTATTTAACGAGCGGCTATTGGAGTGGGAACACACCGACGCAGCGGGGTTTGTGTCTGATCAACTGAAGCTGACCCTTGATATCGAGGGTCTTGAAGGGCTGCCCGATCTGGGCGGCAAAATTGGCCTGCGTATCGGCTACCTGGAATCGGGCCTGGTGGATAAGGGGGTGTTCAAGATTACCCAGCGCACGCCCTCGATGTTCCCATTGCGACTGGTGCTGGTGGCCACGGCGGCACCGTTCGACGAGCACGAATTCAAACAGCGCCGCACCGCCAGCCATGGGCCGATAACCCTGGGTGCGCTGTTTCGCCAACTGACCACCCCATACGGTTTTTCACCGCGTGTGGCGCCTGAACTCGACGGTGAGCCGATCGCGCACATCGATCAGACCAATGAAAGCGACATGGCTTTTCTGACGCGCCTGGCAAAGCGCTTCGATGCGGTGGCCAAACCTGTCGATGAGCTGTATGTACTGGGGCGTAAAGGCCAGATCAAGACGCTGTCGGGCAAGGCATTGCCGGATGTACGGTTGTCGATTACCCATGACAATCGTCCAGGCGAGCGCGCGTTCATCAGCGCCAGTTTCACCGACACCAGCCGTGCCAAATACAACGGCGCGCAAACGTCATGGTGGGACGCGGCAGCCGGAAAACAGCGTGTCGTCAAGGTGGGCATCGCACCCTTCAAAGTGGTGACACAGCGATACCAGAGCGAGGACGAAGCACGCTCGGCGGCGCAGGGAGAGATGCGGCGGGTGGGGCGCGAAGGGTTGCAGATCGATGTGGTCTGCCCTGGTAATCCTTCGTTGGCTGCTGAAGGCCTGTTGCTGTTGGATGAGTCGTGGCCGGGGTTCATGCAAGGGCGCTGGTCGATTAAAACGGTGAAATCCAGGGGCGAGCGAAAAGGTGGCTATCGGAGTACGGTCCAGGCCAGCGGTTTGTCGGTGTAGATCCTTTCTTAGAGTAAAACCCATGGTAATCACACATGCTCAGCTTCTGGGTGTAATGCCTGGAGCCTGCCTTCGCGCGGGCATTTTTTTAACCTTTCTAAATGCTGCCTTTGCGGGGTACCAGATCAATACTGCCCGTCGCGTCGCCGCTTTCCTCGCCCAAATCGGTCACGAGTCTGCCCAGTTACAGTACGTGCGCGAATTGGGCAGCGATCAATACCTGAGCAAG
Source organism: Pseudomonas sp. 2822-17 (assembly GCF_002742485.1). Classification (NCBI taxonomy): domain Bacteria; kingdom Pseudomonadati; phylum Pseudomonadota; class Gammaproteobacteria; order Pseudomonadales; family Pseudomonadaceae; genus Pseudomonas; species Pseudomonas sp. 2822-17. The sequence continues at coordinate 225,583 of NZ_LJRZ01000295.1, read as the reverse complement.
TACGACACCGGCAGCTTGGCCGCGCGGCTGGGCAACACCCCTGAGGCGGACGGTGATGGGCAAATGTATCGGGGCAGGGGGCTGATCCAGATCACCGGGCGCCGTAATTACCTGGCGTGCAGCCAAGCTCTGTTTGGTGACGATCGTCTGCTGCGACAACCGAAATTGCTGGAGCAGCCTCAATGGGCCTGCGAATCCGCCGCCTGGTTCTGGCAAAGCAGCGGCCTCAACGAGCTCGCCGACAAAGGCCAGTTCACCACCATCACCCGGCGCATCAACGGCGGCCTCAACGGCCTGGACGACCGTTTGCAGTTGTGGGCGCGGGCGAAGGCGGTGCTATGCGTTTCCTAGGTGTGTTTCGCTTGGTCGGTGTGTGCCTGCTCATGGCGCTTGTGTGGCAGGTGCAAGCGTGGCGATACGGGGCGCAGTTGGAGCTGCAATCGGTGGTCCATGCACAGGCGCTCAGCCAGCAAAGCCAGGCAATTCTTCAGCAACAACAGGCCGAACAGGCCAAACGCCTGGCTCTTGAACAACAGCTCAACACCGGCGACCAGCACCACACCCAGGAATTGAACGATGCCCAACGCAACCAAGCTGCTCTGCGCGACCGCCTGGCCACTGCTGATGTGCGGCTGTCAGTCCTTCTCGACACCGTCGCCAGTGGCTGCACAGTGCCTGCCGCCCCCACCGCCAGCGGCGTGGTTCATGCAACCTCGCGAGCCCGACTTGACCCGGCGCATGCTCAGCGAATTATCCGCATCACCGACGACGGCGATAACGCCCTGATCGCCTTGCGTGCTTGCCAGGCCTACGTGCAGGCCGTCGCGCATTAGTCTCTTGATGCACTCTGTGTCTTGCATGGTCGATGGGCTCCTGTAGGGTAGGCAAACCCCCGCCCATTCCTGGAGACGACCGTGAAGGAAATCACTCAACTGGCTGCCGAACTGGGGCGCCGCTTGCAGGTGCTCAGTGCCCACGTCACCACTGCCGAGTCCTGTACCGGCGGCGGTATTGCCGAAGCCATCACGAGGATTCCGGGCAGTTCGGCCTGGTTCGAGGCGGGTTATGTCACCTATTCCAACCGGCAGAAGACCCGACAGTTGAATGTGCCGGAAAAACTGTTCGCCAAAGTCGGGGCCGTCAGCCAGGAAGTGGTGGAAGCGATGGCCCGCGGCGCCCAGGAAAAAAGCCTGGCCCGATTCGCCGTGGCAGTCAGCGGCGTGGCCGGGCCCGACGGCGGTTCGCCAGATAAACCGGTGGGTACAGTGTGGTTGGCCTTCGGCGTGGGCGACGAGGTCACGGCCGAGCTTGAGCACTTCCCCGGCAACCGCGATGAGGTCCGCCGACAAACGGTAAAGGCTGCGCTAGAGGGCTTGTTGCGACGAGCTGCAGCAGAAATAGAAAATCAGGGGTAGGCGATCTACGATCTTTGTGGAACAATACTGTCTACTTATACAGGTGTTGGCCGCCCCGGCCTTATTGATTACGTGAGGACTTTAATGGACGACAACAAGAAGAAAGCCTTGGCTGCGGCCCTGGGTCAGATCGAACGTCAATTCGGCAAGGGTGCCGTAATGCGTATGGGCGATCACGACCGTCAGGCGATCCCGGCTATTTCCACTGGCTCTCTGGGTCTGGACATCGCACTCGGCATTGGCGGCCTGCCAAAAGGCCGTATCGTTGAAATCTATGGTCCTGAATCTTCCGGTAAAACCACTCTGACGCTGTCGGTGATTGCCCAGGCGCAAAAAATGGGCGCCACCTGCGCGTTCGTCGATGCCGAGCACGCCCTGGACCCTGAATACGCCGGCAAGCTGGGCGTCAACGTTGACGACCTGCTGGTTTCCCAGCCGGACACCGGTGAGCAAGCCCTGGAAATCACCGACATGCTGGTGCGCTCCAACGCCATCGACGTGATCGTGGTCGACTCCGTGGCAGCCCTGGTACCCAAGGCTGAAATCGAAGGCGAAATGGGTGACATGCACGTGGGTCTGCAAGCCCGTCTGATGTCTCAGGCACTGCGTAAAATCACCGGTAACATCAAGAACGCCAACTGCCTGGTGATCTTCATCAACCAGATCCGTATGAAGATCGGCGTGATGTTCGGTAGCCCGGAAACCACCACCGGTGGTAACGCGCTGAAGTTCTACGCTTCGGTCCGTCTGGATATCCGCCGTACTGGCGCGGTGAAGGAAGGTGACGAGGTTGTTGGTAGCGAAACCCGCGTCAAGGTTGTGAAGAACAAAGTGGCGCCGCCATTCCGTCAGGCTGAGTTCCAGATTCTCTACGGTAAAGGTATTTACCTGAACGGCGAGATGATCGACCTGGGCGTGCTGCACGGGTTCGTCGAGAAGTCCGGTGCCTGGTATGCCTACAACGGCAGCAAGATCGGTCAGGGTAAGGCCAACTCGGCCAAGTTCCTGGCGGATAACCCGGATATCGCTGCCACGCTTGAGAAGCAGATCCGTGACAAGCTGCTGACTGCCGCCCCTGACGTGAAAGCTGCTGCCAACCGCGAGCCGGTTGCAGAAGTGGAAGAAGCCGATACTGACGTCTGAAGCAAAAGATGACTGTTGTACTGGATACACTCGTCGCCGTTAGGCGCACTGCGATGGACCTGCTCGCTCGCCGCGAGCATGGGCGAGTCGAGCTGACACGTAAGTTGCGTCAGCGTGGTGCAGAGCCTGAGATGATCGAAACAGCCCTCGACCGGTTGACGGAAGAAGGGCTGTTGTCGGAAGCCCGTTACCTTGAAAGTTTTGTGTCCTACCGCGCACGTTCCGGTTATGGCCCTGCGCGGATTCGCGAAGAGTTGAGCCAGCGTGGACTGCAACGTGCCGATATTGACCTCGCGCTACGTGAGTGCGGTATCAGTTGGCAGTCGCAGTTGGAGGAAACCTGGCGTCGCAAGTTTGCGGGCCACCTTCCGATTGATGCCAGGGAACGTGCGAAGCAAGGTCGCTTCTTGAGTTATCGCGGGTTTTCGATGGACATGATCAGCCGCTTGTTAAGTGGTCGGGATATGGACGACTGAACGCCAAAAAACAAAAGGCCCACTATGAAAATAGTGGGCCTTTTTTTTCGCCTGTAAAAAGTCACGCTGTCTCTGGCGTCATCCGTTGCTGCGCCTTGCCCTGAGCTTGCACCCAGTTCTCCGGCAAATTGATGTAATCCACCAATTCCCGCAAGCGCCCCTGGTCGCGACCATTAAAGTTAAACACCAGCCGCGTCAGATGGCTGAACCGTGCCTCATCATGCTCCTCACCGGTATAAGCGAGTTGCCGAAACTCACCGTTCAACCGCAGGCTGGCGAACTCACTCTGCAAATGGGCCAGCGCCCGATCGCTGAGCGGATGATTCATGCGCACCACAAACTCACGCTTCAACCAGCGAGTGGAGTGGAAGTTTGCATAAAACTGATTGATTTCTTCCACGGCCTCTTCAGCGCTATACACCAGTCGCACCAGCTTGAGGTCAGTTGGCAAGATATAGCGATTGGCTTCCAGCTGGCTGCGGATAAAGTCCAGCGCGCCTTGCCAGAACCCGCCACCCGGCGCATCCAGTAACACCACCGGTACCAGCGGGCTCTTGCCGGTCTGGATCAGCGTCAGCACTTCCAGCGCTTCATCCAGCGTGCCGAACCCGCCAGGGCATAACACCAGTCCATTGGCTTCCTTGACGAAGAACAGCTTGCGGGTAAAGAAGAAGTGAAAGGACAGCAGGTTGTCGGTGCCATCAATCGTCGGGTTGGCATGCTGTTCAAATGGCAGGGTGATATTAAACCCCAGGCTGTGCTCCAGGCCTGCGCCTTCGTGCGCCGCGGCCATGATGCCGCCACCACCACCGGTAATCACCATCAGGTCCGAGCGCGCCAGTGCTGCGCCCACTTCTCGGGCCAGCGCGTACAGCGGGCTTTCCACCGGCGTGCGGGCCGAGCCGAATACGGTGACTTTGCGCCGGTCCTTGAACTGTTCGAGCACACGGAAGGCGTTGTCCAGTTCACGGATGGCTTGCAGGGTGATCTTGGCATTCCAGCGGTTGCGGTCGTCCTGTGCCATGCGCAGCACGGTGAGGATCATGTCGCGGTACAGAGGGATATTCGGGCTATCGGGGGCGATCAGTTGGAGTTGGGCTTCGACCTGCTGCGTGAGGTCGGCCCCGTTTTTTTCAAAATGCTGGAGCAGGCTGTCATTCGGTTCGTAAGGCATTCAACTTCTCCTTCTTGCAGGGCCGGGTAGCCGACGAGAAGTTCGCCGGAGGCTACGACACTACATGTGTCGCTGCTTGCCGCAGGGGGCAACCTTCTTTTGCCCTGAAAATGTTACAGAACAGCATGAAAAGTGCTGTAAGTGAGCGGTTGGGATGGCTTGATCATGGGCCGAAAAACCGTTGGCTGGCAACCGCTTATTGGTTGCTCAATACGGAGTCTAGCTGTTTGAGGGGCGTTGGAGCGGGGGGGGGGCGCGCCACTGAGAGCAGCGCGCGAACGTCAGACAGAATCACTTTTTCTTTTTTGCCGGTGCCGGGCAATCCGCTTCCACGAACTTCACCGATGCCACAGGACGGTTAGTCTTGTTCTCGGTGATTTCGTAGCGCATCACGGCGCCTTTGGCCATCAGCTCGCGGTAGCCTTTGTTCAGGCAAACGCTTTGCCCCAGTTGGAAATACACAGCCTTGGGGTTGGCGCGCATTTGCTCGGCGCGGTCGGACATCACACTCAAGTGATCGATCAACTGCATGCCTTCAACGGTGTAGGCCACTTCCAGGGTTTTTTCGTCGATTTCCCGGGGCAGATCTTTGTTGCTCTCAGCCGCGACGCTTTGCAGTTTCCTGTTCATCTGGGCCTCCAGCAGCGAGGCCGCATGTGCGCCCACAGGCAACACCAGCGCAAGGGCGATGGATGGGGCGACAAAGCGCAGCATGGAACGCAGCATGAAACTCTCCTGATTCGGTTACTGGTGCATAGACCAGCCACTGCGCTGTGCGTTCAGTGGCGCGCGATTATAGGTGAGCCCTTGCCACTACAGCCAGGCGTATCGCTGGTAAACTGCGCCCACTTCAGCCTTTCACGAGTTCTATCCGTGTCGATTTACCCGTTCCAGCGGTGCATCCGATGAGTCACGCCGTTTCACGTCTGCGCACCCAGCGCCTGGCGCGTGCCATCAAGCCCTTCGTCAACCGCGGCTCCCGCGCCGAACGCTGCCCCGGCTGCCGGGTTATTCCAGAGTACTGCCTGTGCGCCTGGCGACCCAAGGTCGAGGCCCGGTCTGCGATGTGCTTGCTGATGCATGATGTTGAACCGATGAAACCCAGCAACACCGGCTGGCTGATCGCCGACGTCATCGCCGATACCACCGCGTTCCCCTGGGCGCGCACCGAAGTCGAGCCGGATTTGCTCACCTTGCTCGCAGACCCGCAATGGCAGCCTTATATCGTATTCCCTGGCGAATTCGTGGCGCCTGAACGGGTGGTCAGCGAAGTCATCGTGAAGGAGGGCAAGCGCCCGTTATTCATCCTGCTCGACGGCACCTGGAGTGAAGCGCGCAAGATGTTCCGCAAAAGCCCGTATCTGGAGCACTTGCCAGTCCTGAGCCTGGCACCTGAGCAACTCTCGCGCTACAAACTGCGCCGCTCCAAGCGTGATGATCATTTCTGCACCGCCGAAGTCGCGGCGCTGTGCCTGGAGTTGGCCGGGGATGAAGTTGCCAGCGAAGTGCTGGACGCCTACCTCGATGTGTTCAGCACCCATTATCTGGCCGCCAAGTTCCAGATGCCTTTGGACGCCTGCGATGTCGTCCATACGCGACTTGCGCCCTATATACCGGCGGTATAGCCAGACGACGTTTGCATGATGGCACTGTAAACCCGCAACCCGCTAAAATGCCCACGGGCGTAGTGCTTGACCCCCCAGGCTACGCTGGGCATGCTGGGCGCCGATTGGGGCGCAACCGTGAGTTTTCGACGTCGTTTTACGTGCATTTGACGTTGAATGTGCCCTATGGCGATGGCTGCCTGGCCATTGCCGTGTGTACTGGCGAACCTTGAACCCATCAAGGCTGCCATAAAAAACAGGATCATTTAATCAATGGCCACATACGAAATCCTGATAGCCGATGACCACCCGTTGTTTCGCAGTGCGCTGCACCAGGCTGTAACGCTGGGCCTCGGCCCGGATGTGCGTCTGGTTGAAGTGGCCAGCATTGCCGAGCTGGAAACCCGCCTCACCGAAAAATCCGACTGGGACCTGGTGCTGCTCGACCTGAACATGCCTGGCGCCTACGGTTTCTCGGGGTTGGTGCTGCTGCGTGGGCAATACCCGCAGATTCCCGTGGTGATGGTTTCGGCCCAGGAAGACGCTGACGTGGTGGTGCGCTCCAAGGAGTTTGGTGCCAGCGGTTTCATCCCCAAGTCCAGCGCCATGGAAGACATCCAGAACGCCGTACGCAAGGTGCTGGACGGTGATGTCTCATGGCCGCCGCAAGCGTTTGAAGAAATCAACGTCTCCGACGAAGCCAAGGCCGCCCGCGATGGCTTGGCCAGTCTGACGCCGCAGCAGTTCCGGGTGTTGACCATGGTCTGTGAAGGCCTGCTGAACAAGCAGATCGCCTATGAGCTGAACGTGTCCGAAGCGACCATCAAGGCCCACGTTACGGCGATTTTCCGTAAGCTGGGCGTGCGTACGCGCACCCAGGCGGCGCTGCTCTTGCAACAACTTGAGTCAATTTCGCAGCATTAAGCTGTTGCCGATTCACGCTTTTTTGACTTTGCGTGATCTAGTTTTCCCACTTCTTTGGTTCAGTTGCCTACGTCTATGTCGCCTTTCAAGGGTCAAACCGGTATCAAACGTATCTTCAATGCTGGGGGTTATTCCCTGGATGGCCTGCGTGCGGCGTTCACCGGCGAGGCTGCTTTCCGTCAGTTGGTGTTGCTCAACGTCATCTTGGTCCCGCTGAGCTTTTTCCTGAACGTCAGCCGGGTCGAACGGGCGTTACTGATTGCAGTGTGCCTGCTGGCCTTGATCGTCGAATTGCTCAATTCGGCCGTGGAAGCGGCCATTGACCGCATTTCCCTGGACCGTCACCCCCTGTCGAAAAATGCCAAGGACATGGGCAGCGCCGCGCAATTTGTGGCACTGACCATGATTACCCTGGTGTGGGCCGTGATCCTGATCTGACGATCAGGCGATGTTCGGCAGCACGATCTCGTCGCTGCGCTGAACCCCGGCGGTGAAGGCGCGGCACAGCTCCAGAAACTCGCGCATCGCCGAGGTCTGGTACTTCTGTTTATGCCAGATGAAGTAAAACTGACGCGCCAGGTCCAGGTCCGGGGTTTCCACCGGCACCAGGCTGCCTCGGCGGAACGCGTCGCGCAGCGCCAGGCGCGAGATGCAGCCAATCCCCAATCCCGATTCCACGGCGCGCTTGATTGCCTCGGTATGCTCAAGCTCCAGGCGGATGTTCAGCGTGCTGCGGTGGTGACGCATGGCCTGGTCGAAGGTCAGGCGCGTGCCTGAGCCTTGCTCGCGCAGGATCCACGCCTCATGGGTCAGCTCTTCCATGGTGGCCACGCCGCGCTTGGCCAGGTGATGCTGAGGCGCGCAGAACACCACCAGCTCATCCTCGACCCAGGTTTGCACCTCGATATCGGGGTGGCTGCAGTCGCCTTCGATTAGACCCAGGTCAATTTCGTAGTGCGCAACCTGGTGCACGATATTGGCAGTGTTCTGCACATGCAGTTTTACCTGGCTCTCGGGATGCTGCTGCATGAAGCTGCCGATCAGCAGGGTGGCCAGGTAATTGCCGATGGTCAGGGTGGCGCCGACGGCCAGGGAGCCGAAGCCCGACTTGCCGTTGAGCAGGTCCTCGATCTCCTTGGCCTGGTCCAGCAACGCTACCGCCTGAGGCAGCAGTTGATGGCCGAGGGCGTTCAGGCTCAGGCGTTTACCGGCGCGGTCGAATAATTGGCAGCTGGATTGACGCTCCAGCTCGGTGATCGAAGTGCTGGCGGCGGATTGAGATAAGGCCAGAAGGCCAGCAGCGCGCGAGACGCTTTCCTGCTGGGCGACGGCGACGAAGACTTGCAGTTGACGGAGAGTAAATCGCATATCGATATAACCGATAACCCTTATCTTAATAATCCAGTTAACAGATATTGTCGCCGCCATTAGAATGCTGTGCAATTGCGCACTTCATCTTTGGCGCAGACCCATTTCCAGGAGTCCCCCGTACATGAGCAACATGAACCACGAGCGTGTCCTCAGTGTTCATCACTGGAACGACACTCTGTTCAGCTTCAAGTGCACCCGTGACCCGGGCCTGCGCTTCGAGAACGGTCAGTTCGTGATGATCGGCCTGCAACAGCCCAACGGCCGCCCGCTCATGCGCGCTTACTCCATCGCCAGCCCAAACTGGGAAGAGCATCTGGAGTTCTTCAGCATCAAGGTGCCGGATGGTCCGCTGACTTCCCAATTGCAGCACTTGAAGGAAGGCGACGAGATCATCATCAGCAAAAAACCGACAGGCACCCTGGTGCTTGACGATTTGAAACCGGGCAAACACCTGTACCTGCTCAGCACCGGTACTGGCCTTGCTCCGTTCATGAGCGTGATCCAGGACCCGGAAACCTACGAGCGTTTCGAAAAAGTGATCCTGTGCCACGGCGTGCGTTACGTCAACGAAGTCGCCTACCGCGAGTTCATCACCGAGCACCTGCCGCAGAACGAATTCTTCGGCGAGGCCCTGCGTGACAAGTTGATCTACTACCCGACCGTGACCCGCGAGCCGTTCGAAAACGAAGGTCGCCTGACCGATCTGATGCGCAGCGGCAAGCTGTTCACGGACATCGGCCTGCCACCGATCAACCCCGAGGACGACCGCGCCATGCTGTGCGGCAGCCCAAGCATGTTGGACGAGACCAGCGAAGTGTTGAACAGCTTCGGCTTGAAGGTTTCGCCACGGATGCGTGAGCCGGGTGACTACCTGATCGAACGTGCGTTCGTCGAAAAGTAATACAGAGTCAGTAACACCAGCGATCCAAAAAATGTGGGAGCTGGCTTGCCTGCGATGCAGACACCTCAGTGGTTCAGTTGAACCGAGGTGATGCTATCGCAGGCAAGCCAGCTCCCACATTTGGTTTTCGTCCTATTTAGCCGGAACCACTTCCAGCACACAGATCATTCCCGGCTCCGGGTAGTGCCAGCGCACATCTACATCCCAGAACCGCACACCGTATTCACGCTCAGGGCCGGGCGTTTGGTAGGCCGGTCGCGGATCTTGCGCCAGGCACTGATCAATCAACTCTACCAACGGTTCACCAAGGCGCTGGGCATGGCCTTGCGCCTGGTGCAGTGCAGCCTTGAGCCATTGCACGCCGATCAGTTCGGGCGCATCGCTGGCGATGTGGTTGGTGGCCGCACCAACGCTATCGGCATACGGCACATACGGCTTGATATCCAACACCGGCGTGCCATCGAGCAAATCGATCCCGGAAATCCACAGCCGCCCCGGCTCCACCTTGTCCAGCTTCACTACCGACTGGCCGATGCCATTAGGTCGATGAGTCGCGCGGGTCGCAAATACGCCCATGGACGTATTGCCCCCCAGACGCGGCGGCCGCACTTTCAGGCGCGGCTTGTCTTCCAGGGCCTGGTGGAACAGGAATAACAGCCACACATGGCTGACCTGCTCCAAACCCTGCACCGCCTCACCCTGGTCGAACGGCGCCACCAACTCCAACACGCCCCGGGCGGCGGGCGCCAGTTGCGGTTGGCGAGGGATGGCGAACTTCTCCTTGAAGCAGGAGCGGACGAAGCCGACGGGCGAGACCTGGTAACTCATGGCTTATGCACGAACCCGCAGGGTCAGACCCTTGAGGAAGTTGCGCAGCAACTGGTCGCCACAGGTGCGGTAGTTGGTGTGGCCGAACTTGCGGAACAGCGCGCTCAGCTCCGGCTTGGAGACCGGGAACTCGGCAGCCTTGAGGATGGCGTGCATGTCGTCTTCTTTCAGCTCGAAGGCCACGCGCAGCTTTTTGAGGATGATGTTGTTGGTCACCGGGGTTTCGATCGGCTGCGGCGGACGGCTTTCGTCCTTGCCGCGCTTGAAGATCACCAGGCCGTCGAGGAAGTAAGCCATGACCTCGTCCGGGCAGAAGACGAAGCCTTCTTCCTCATCTTTCTTGAGGTAGGTCAGCAGGTCGTCCTTGGTGACGTCCATGCCGCCGAGCTTGATGATCTCGACCATCTTGTTGTCGCTGATGTCGAGCATGTAGCGCACGCTGCGCAGTACGTCGTTGTGAATCATGGTGGGCAATCCTGGTATTCAACTGAGGACACCGCCCATCAGGCGGTGTCGAGAAAAGGGGAGCGGCTTAGAACTTCTCTTTGCCGGACAGGTAACGCCATTGACCGACCGGCACCTTGCCGATCGATACACCGCCGATACGGATGCGACGGATCGCCACGACTTTCAGGCCAACGGCTTCGCAGAACAGCGCGATCACGCCTGGCTGCGGGTTTTTCATCGCGAAACGCAGGCGGTTTTCGTTCTGCCAGCTGGCTTTGACCGCCGGCAGTTCCTTGCCCTTGTAGGTCAGGCCGTGGTTCAGGCGGTTGAGGCCGTGGGCAACCATGTCGCCCTCGACTTCCACCACGTACTCCTGCTCGATCTTGGCGGCATCGGCGGTCAACTTGCGCAGAATCTTCCAATCCTGGGTAAACACCAACAGGCCGCTGGCCTTGGCTTGCAGGTCGGCGCTGGCGGTCAGGCGCAGGAAGTGACCTTTGAGCGGGCGCTTGCTGAAGCGGTGTTCTTCGGACAGGGTTTCGGCGCTGATCGAGGCCATGGCGGTCTCGGCATCCACGCCGGCGGGAGCGTGCAGCAGGATGGTCACCGGTTCCGGCACCGTCGCCTTGGCGTCGGGGTCAAGTTCGACTTTCTGCGTCGTGACCTTGAACTGCGGCTCGTCGATCACTTCACCGTCCACCGAGACCCAGCCGCCTTCGATAAACAGCTCAGCCTCCCGACGGGAGCAACCGACCAGTTCGATAAGGCGTTTGGAGAGGCGTATGGGGTCAGTCATGACAAGGGCCGTAACAAAAGGGGGCGGGTATTGTACCTGTGCGGGCGCGGTTAATCCCGGACCCATTTCATTTAGCCTTGGCGCTCCTGCTGATGCGCCTGGCGCAGACGCATATGCAGCAACGGATAAGGCTGGCCCAGGCCATCATGCTCCGTGCGTCCGATCACCTCGAACCCGAGCTTCAAATAAAACCCCAATGCCTGGGGATTCTGTTCGTTGACATCCAGCGCTTCGGCATTCAGGTGCTCGATCGCGTACCACAGCAGTTGTCGGCCAAGGCCCCGGCCACGGTGTTGCGGGTCGATAAACAGCATCTCCACCTTGCCCGCCGCGACCCCGGCAAACCCGGTGATGCGCTGGCGCGAGTCCTTGGTGCAGATCAGCATCACTGCGTCCAGGTAGCGGGTCAGCACCAGGTTTTTGAGCAGCACGATGTAACTGTCGGGTAAAAAGTCATGGGTGGCTCGCACAGAGGCTTCCCAGATCTGCGCCAACTGCGCGTAGTCGCTGGTATTGGGTGTATGGATAACCGAATGCTGACGCATGCCCGCTGCCCCTTGCTGAGATCCGTGCCGATGGGCAAAACGATAGACGTAAAAAAGCCCCGCATCTTGTCCAGAGGCAGGGCTTTTTCATGTTTTTACGCCATCAGTCGCGCTTTTCGGCCCACAGGTCGTACTCGTCGGCGTCGGTCACGGTGCACCAGACCTTGTCGCCCGGCTTCAAACCGCTGGCATCGTCGATAAAAACGTTACCGTCGATTTCCGGCGCGTCGAAGAAGCAGCGGCCTACCGCGCCTTGCTCGTCGACTTCGTCGATCAGCACTTCGATTTCCTTTCCGATGCGCAGTTGCAGGCGCGCCGAGCTGATCGCCTGCTGGTGCGCCATGAAACGCTCCCAGCGGTCTTGCTTGACGTCGTCCGGCACCACGGCCAGGTCCAGCAGGTTGGCCGGAGCACCTTCCACCGGCGAGTACTGGAAGCAGCCGACACGGTCCAGTTGGGCTTCGGTCAGCCAGTCCAGCAGGTACTGGAAGTCTTCTTCGGTTTCGCCAGGGAAGCCGACGATGAAGGTCGAACGGATGATCAGCTCCGGGCAGATCTCGCGCCAGTTCTTGATGCGCGCCAGGGTCTTGTCTTCGAAAGCCGGGCGTTTCATCGCCTTGAGCACTTTCGGGCTGGCGTGCTGGAACGGGATGTCCAGGTACGGCAGGATCTTGCCGGCGGCCATCAGCGGGATCAGTTCGTCCACGTGCGGGTACGGATAAACGTAGTGCAGGCGCACCCACACGCCGAGGCTGCTCAAGGCTTCGCAGAGTTCGGTCATGCGGGTTTTCACCGGCGCGCCGTTCCAGAAACCGGTTCGGTATTTCACGTCGACGCCATAGGCGCTGGTGTCCTGGGAGATCACCAACAGCTCTTTCACGCCGGATTTGACCAGGCGCTGGGCTTCGTCGAGCACATCACCGACCGGGCGGCTGACCAACTTGCCGCGCATCGACGGGATGATGCAGAAGCTGCAGCTGTGGTTGCAGCCTTCGGAAATCTTCAGGTACGCATAGTGGCGCGGGGTCAGCTTGATGCCTTGCGGCGGCACCAGGTCGATCAGCGGGTTGTGATCCTGACGCGGCGGCACCACTTGGTGCACGGCATTGACCACCTGCTCGTACTGCTGCGGACCGGTCACGGCCAGCACGCTTGGGTGCACGTTGCGGATATTGCCTTCTTCCACGCCCATGCAACCGGTCACGATGACCTTGCCGTTTTCCTTGATGGCTTCGCCGATCACTTCCAGGGACTCCGCCTTGGCCGAGTCGATAAAGCCACAGGTGTTGACCACCACCACGTCGGCGTCCTGGTACGTGGACACAACGTCATAGCCTTCCATACGCAGTTGCGTGAGGATGCGCTCGGAGTCGACCAGAGCCTTTGGGCACCCCAGCGATATAAACCCTACACGTGGATTATTACTCATATACTCACAGCCTGCAGGGTATACCCTGGTCAAAATTCGTGGCGCGCGATTCTAAACGCTGGTCAAAAAATGCGCAAAAACAATTGTCGCTATTGATTTTCATTATTGTTTGTGGGGAGGGGGAATGAACAGCAACTATGAGGTGAAGAGGGATAAAAGTGGAAAAATTACAGCTGTCCTACCAAGGACTAACGGTTCTAATGGTGCTATTTCGGCTCTGGGTATAGTTGTCACTTACCTTTCAGTATTGGCTTTTACTTACGGGATATTATCGTTTAATCGGCCAGATATTATAGAGAAGGCGTTCGCAAATAAAGATGCATTGATCGCTCTGCTATTTGGTGCGGGTGCGGTCTTGATTTCATTTACGGTTCAATTAGCGAGGCTGGGAAGTGCGACTTTTTCACGAGTGAGTAACCCAGAAAGCCGTATTATGACAGGGTCGGCTTTATTAGCGACTAGCAAGTGGTTTTGGGGGGCAGGAACTACCGATCCTGAATCCCTTAAGAGAGAAGGAGGCGGCGAGAAGGAAAGCGTTGTTGAGTCAAAAGAGGATTTTTTTAGTTACGGGGCCGTATCTAACAGCGAATCGTTTGAGTCGTACTGTTCAAGTATCCTCAAGTCATTATCTGCTTACGCCACTGCATCTGAGAATACGGCCAATAAGCTATTAGATAAAGGTGTAGCTTTCATGGCGGGTGGACTTATTTTCTATGTTCTCGTTATTGTGATTTGGCAGATCTTTGCAAATTTCACGCATCCTGATTCAAGTGTTATGTATGTAGGTATGGCCGCGTGCTCTACAACTTTTATCGTGGTTGAGTTTCTTGCTGCATGGTTCTTTAAGCAGTACCGTTACTATGTTGAAGTCTCAATGGCCTGTCTTCGTGTAAGGTCTGGGTATGATCGTTATTTGCTAGGCTATTATGCCTTGCGAGAATTCAAAGGGGAGAGTGACGAAAAGATTCGTGAGCAAATTACAGCTATTTTGAAAGAAGATGTGAAGTGGCCAACTTATAAGTCTGGTGCGGCTAACGACTTTAATTACATGGTTGAGTCGATGAGCACGGCCCACACGACTCTGGAGAAAATGAAAGATCTATTCCAGCCAAAAAAAGCTAAGCCTGAATCCAAAGAAGTATGAAGCTCGATAACGCGAAGGTATTCAGCTATCTCCGTTTCTCCGACCCCCGCCAGGCAACTGGCAGTAGCGCTGATCGCCAACTTGCTTACGCTGCCTCTTGGGCTCTCAAACGAGGCATGGCGCTTGATGCCACTCTGACTTTGAAAGACGAGGGCCTGTCTGCCTATCACCAGCGACATGTCACTCAGGGAGCATTGGGGGTTTTTCTTCGTGCGATCGAGGACGGCCGTATCGCTAGTGGGTCTGTTCTTGTTGTAGAAGGTTTGGATCGCTTAAGCCGAGCAGAGCCTATACAGGCCCAGGCTCAGTTAGCGCAGATCATCAATGCGGGCATTACTGTAGTTACCGCGAGTGATGGTCGTGAATACAACCGGGCGGGTTTGAAGGCTCAGCCTATGGACTTGGTTTATTCGCTCCTGGTGATGATAAGGGCGCACGAAGAGTCTGATACCAAAAGCAAGCGCGTTAAAGCCGCAATCCGTCGCCAGTGCGAAGGCTGGGTGGCTGGTTCATTCCGTGGGTTGATCCGCAATGGTAAAGATCCCCAGTGGGTGCGCCTGACCAATGACGGATGGGAATTAATCCCGGAGCGCGTCGCGGCAGTAAAACGGGCGCTTGAGCTTTATCGCCAAGGGCTAGGCGCCGGGCGTGCTGCAGCAGTCATGCATGAAGAAGGTTTCCAGTTAACCGACGGGGGAATTTCCGGGCTGCAAATATACCGAACGATCAAGCTACCCGCGCTACGAGGCGTTAAAAGGTTGAGCCTTGATGGTGAGGACTACGAGCTTGAGGAGTATTACCCGCGGATCCTGTCCGATGCGGAGTGGAGTGATTTACAGCACCTTGCAGGCCAGCGGTTGCGTCGGAGAGGGGCCGGCGAGATACCAGGCATCATCACCGGTGTGGGACTGGCTTACTGCGGCTACTGCGGCACGGCATTGGTCGCGCAAAACATCATGAAACGCCGGCGCTCTGATGGGAGCATCGCAGATGGTAATCGTCGTCTGCAGTGTACTTCTTACAGCAAGAACGGGGGTTGTTCCGCCGGTGGCAGCTGCAGTGTCGTACCCATTGAGCGCGCTTTGTTGAGCTTTTGTTCTGACCAGCTCAATTTGCAACGTCTCTTGCAAGTAGGCGACGACGGTAAAGGTGTTCGTCAAAAGCTGCTTGTTGCCCGTGCCGCATTAGACAAGATCACTACACAGCTAGGGAAGGTAACTGACGCCTTACTTGCGGACGAAAGTGGTGCCTCGCCAATTGCCTTCATTCGTAAGGCCAGAGAGCTGGAGGAGCAGCAAGGAGTGGCTGAACAAAATGTAAAAAGACTTGAGTTTGAGTTGGTCGCGATGTCTCGCGCAGTTCGGCCAGCGCAGGCCGATCGCTGGGAGGAACTGGCGGCCCAGGTGTTTGCAGGCGACTACGGAGCGCGCGAGAAGGTCCGGCAGCTGATCATGGATACGTTTGAGCGGATCGTGATCTATATGAGAGGCATGAGTGCCCAGGACCGTAAGGGGCAAGCGATCGACGTCCAGTTGCTCTCGCGAACTGGGCAGCACCGTTTGATTCAAATTGATCGTCGTACGGGTGAGTGGGTAGCGAGCGAGGACTGGGGGTAACCTTGTGGGGCAGCAAGTGGCTACCATATACTGTTCATATATACAGTGATGGCAAGGAGCATTTATGTTGCAAAGCGCCTGCATTCCGCAGAAGCCCCCTTCACCCTATGAGCTTCTCAGCTATCGCATTCACCGCCAAGTGAACAGTCCAGCAGCTCAGTACCGAAGGAGGACAGTGATCACACGGCAGTCGGGAGAGTTGGAAGCCGATTGGGACTGTCTGCTGGAGCAGTTGGTTGTGGAGGATAGCGTGCGTGTGCTGCCGTTGGAGGATGGGGGAGTTCAACTGAGCTGGACCAACCAGCATCCTAGTTGAGCCATGTAAATTTACCGGTGGTTAATTTAATTTACCGGCGGTATTGATTATTTTGGTTACCTGCGGTTAACCTATTCCGAATGTCCATTCCAGCGCATGGCGCTGTTCTGTCTATATCGGAGGTTCACCGCATGCATGCCCTTTACTTACCACCCTCTGCCCGGTGGAGGCTTTCACAACAGATCACCCAGAGCGGTGTTTTTCTTCATAACGTCTACGATGACAACGGCGTGAGTTGTGCGACGGCTACGATAGCCATTGAGCAGTGCGAGCGTGCCGTATCGATGCGCGTTGAGCTGGGTGACAGTATCAACAGCATCACGCTTGCCAAGCGTAACGACACAGGAGTCCGGGCTGTCAGGTTTCTTGAGGATTTGTTGAGTGGAGTAACCGTCAGTACGGTACCTGAAGTTGATGAATACCTACTGGTGAGCGATTTGGAGGTGACACTACGGGAGGCGTTGCGACTGCAGCGGGGCACATATGAGTTGCCTGTCGAGGGCATTGAAAGTCTATGGCTAATGCTCCGATCAAGTGCCAGTGAGTCAGCACGTACCGTCTTTCACTTTGAGTTGGATAGTGTCGGCATCACCTTGCCACTTAGGCTTCCAGCTGACCGAGTTCAAGCCTATGAACTTCTGTCTGCTTGTGTTCAAGAGTTTGTTGCTACCTATCGTCGAAAGGGGTGAAGAATGCTCACGGATAACGAAGGTATGACCATTGCTATTTCAGCATTGGACAAGCGTTTGCTTGCAAAAGGAATTGCTGGATGGAGATCCGCCAATGTTGAAATCGACATGGCTATCTCATCTGAAAACTGGGGTGCAATTAACGGCGCCCAACATGATCGGTTTCTGCACGCAAACACGATCGCGCTTATTTTTCACAAATACACCGACACCACGCTAGAGCAAGGAGTGTACCCATGATTGGTATTCCCAAAACGGGCACCTTGGAAAATGGCTGCATCAGCGCAAATGTCACTAGCGGTTATCAATTCACCACCGCCGATGGTCGTCCTGCCCGATTAGCGATTATTGATGACCAAGGAAATGTCGTAGAGTCTGGCGATACAGTGGCCCGCGAGGCGTGGAACGTGTGCATCGCCGTAATCAAAAATTTCAAAATTGGCCAGGGTCATATCATCGTGCACGCGGCTCCACCTGGCCTAGCGCCTGCAGTGAAGGCGCCTGCTACTCGCAGTAGGTTGGTCGTGGGGCAGGGCCAGTGACGGTGCTTAAATGACTACCCCAGCAGAATGCGTTGCCAATGATCTTCAGCGATGATTGCGATAGGTGTGCCATTATCACGCAGCTCTACTGCACGAAGAATTTTCGTGCCATAGCTGCTGTGAAGCCATTGCTCGTTACCAATGCTACCAATGACTAAATAGTCGACTTTTTTGCTGACTCCGGGACCAATTGCCCCGCCACGCTCTCGTACCAATCGTTCACACTCTTTACGCGGGCCAAATGCCATGGTGCCGGTGAAGACAAACACATTGCCGTCGCACTCCACGTGTGGTGCTGGCTGGCAAAGAGGCAGGGGGGTTGGAGCGGTGTGGATGCTTGGAGCTGATCCAGGGGAACTTACGCCTGCGAAGCCTCTGAGTGTTTCCAGCAGTTCGGTTGATTCATCCTCATCAAGGACACCATCCTGAAGCATCGAGCTAACGCGCTGGTACAGAATGTTTACAACCGGATCATCCAGGTGTGACATCTGACTTTCGATCCACTGACGCAGGAACTGAGCCTCTTCAAGGGTGATAACGCCGTCGGCAGTGACTCCCGCAGCAAGACCCGCAAGCATGTTCACATTGCGGCGGTCCATGCGTGCAGTATTGAAGTGGCGACTTTTTTCGAACTCATTATGCAGGTCTGACACTGTTCACGTTCCTTGTTGAGACACTTACATGCCTGTGATTTTTGCGTCGATCGCCCTGCCAATTATTTCCCAGGCTCCATCAAGACAGATGGTTTGATAGTCGGGATTCAGCGGAACCAAGTAGCCGAGGCCAGCATCTTGGTCGTACTTCTTGAACGTGGTTTCGCCGGTAGAGTTGTTGCGAGCGATGTAGAACTTTCCACTGATCAGGTCGAAACCTTCAGGCTGTATCAGTATCGGGGTGCCTTCAGGGAAGGTTGGCGGGTTGTCCGAGGTCATTGATTTACCTTTGACCCTCAGCCAATAGCCACGTGGTCCCGCGTTTTCAGTCGATGACAACCACTCATCAGCGATGCCTGACGGGTAGCAAACAGACGATTCGACGGCAGCACCAGCAGCCACCCAGGTGATCAAAGGGTACTCCCGTGCCTCTCTATGTGGCTGGAGCATTGGGCGCACGTTGGCGTGGTCTGCTGTCAGAGCTGCTATCTCAGAGGCTAGCCGTGGACTGAAGCTCTCCACCGGCTCATCTATCAGTCGTGCGAGAGCTGATGCGAACTTAGCATTTAGCGCATTTGTTCCATTCAGATAGTGAGCCACTGCTGCTGGAGTGATACCGACCTCATCGGCAATTTTCCTCTGATTCAGCTTGAGAGCATTTTTCTTCGAGAGGAAAAGCTTTTGTGCGGCTTCGCATTCAGAAAACAGTTCGGGAGGTAGGGGCTTCTTCTTGGTCATGGGGAGACTATAAACCGTTGGTTAATGAAATTAAGTTACCTGCGGTGTTGTTATGATGGTTACCTGCGGTTAATATTCTCTGGTCTAGCCAGAGATCCCCGTCATGAATCAGATCCAATTGCCTGAACTGGTTGCGAAAATTGGTCAGGCTGCAGTCGCCGAGGCATTTGGCATCAGCCCCGCAGCAATTCATAAAGCGATCAGATCCGGTCGCCAAATCATTGTCTCCATAGAGCCCGATGGCACTTACTCGGCTCATGAGCTACGCCCATTTCCTGCTCACAAAGCGCCGACTTCTGGCGCGTTGGAGAGTTATGGCTGCGGAGTAGTTGGAAGTGTGGAGCAGGCTATGGGTTGCCAGTCAGAGTGACTATGTCCACTCCAGGACAACTGTCCGTATCCCGTGACCAGGTGCTGGTGGCCCACGCCGCTGAAATGATCGCCCGCACGGGGTTCAGCCAGGATGACTTCGCCCAGGCATTGAGCGCGAACTTGCACCGTCAGATTTCTTCCAAGGCTGTCAGCAAGGACGTGCCCGATTTTCTAACCCTTGCCCAGGGCAACGACACCACTACCTTCCTGAGAGCATCTGGCGCCTGGCTGCGCCGCGTTGGACGTTGGCTTAGTGGTGAGGTGGATCTTCCGACTTGGGTCGAGGAGTCGTGGGTAGAGGCGCTGGAAGGCGACTTCAAAGACTGCTGTATCAACGAGCTGGCCAGCCGTCATGGCCTGACTGGTGCGCGGGAGCTGGATGGCGAAGGAAATCCCCTGGGCGCGTTCGGGCTACTGGTGACCAGGCTCGGCAATACCGTCGCTTTGGGCAGCGAGATCCTTGCTGATGGCCGTATCGATTGCGAAGACCTGGACAAGTTGCCAGAGTTTGTCGATCGGCTGCGTTCGGCGGAGGCTCGGTGCAGCGAACTGCGCTCGCGGGCAGAGGCTGTGCTGCTTGAGCAGTCTCAGAAGCCTTACGTGTCCCGGGCGAACTAGTTTCTGTGACTACTCTGGACAAGGACATCCAGCCGCGATCCGCCAGCGGCCGTAAGGGCAGCCCCAGTAAGGGGCGACCTGTTGCTGTGCATCGAGACAAGAAAAGTCCCCACGCCGCTCTAAATGCCCCCATTAGGCCACCTCGGTATTCAGCCCCACGCCGGTTAACTGGTCAACAACTGAAAAACCCGCTGCTGCGCAGGGCGTTCTCCCGACTCAGCCAAATAGGCGACCTACGCGGTAAGTATCTGCGAGACCTGGACACCATCCACGGCGGTCGCCGTACGCGCTCTGAAAAGTTTGTAGCCTTGGCCAGGGCGTCCGAGCAAATGTTACTGCGTCTGGACTTGGCCACCGGCGTGCTGGGATGGCTTGATGTCGAGCGCGGGCAGTATTTCCTAAACACACAGTGCGGCATCGCGGAAGACTGCGGTATGTCCCCTGCGTCCCTTAACCGCCTTATGCAAAGCCTGGATGTGGCCGGGTACGTTTACCGGCGAATCGAGAAAGTGCGGCTGGATGAGAAGGACGAGGCTGGACTTAACCTGGTGCGCACTCGCGTCCTGGTGCGGTTCACCGAAAAGTTCTTTGCAGACCTGGGCGTACGCTACCTTTGGTATCGGGCAAAAAAGGCCGCGATCAAGCGCAGGAGCAAGGAGCTTCGTGAGGTCAGCGGCCTACGTGCAGCACGTCAAGAAAAGGCGTCATTGGAAGAGTTCCGGCGACAACAGTCCCGGAGCAACTGGGAAAAGAGCGAGGCGCGCAAGGCGGCTCATGCTTACAGTCAGTACGAAACACTGATCCCCACAGACAGTTCACATGGTGGGGTAAAGCCTCCCATGGAGCCCGACAGAGGCTCTGGCGGCGTGGATGAATCCATGGCGCGCTTACTGCGCAACGTCCAGGTCAAGAAAGACACCCCCCCGAACTAATCGCATCCCCTGCGAGGCCAGGTTACGCCTGGCGGTTGAAAAAATACCCTACCGTTGTACTCGTTCCGCCGGCATCCGTCGACATGGGGCTGGGTGTGCCCATCTATGCCTCATTTTTACCGTTTTTTCCCGGCGATGCCGGAATGCCTCCGAGCGATCCAGAAGGGCTTTTAATTAAATGGAATTTTAAACCCCAGTCAGCAACCCCAAAGGGTATAAAAAAGAGATTTTCGAGGTGTCCACAGGTTCAGTGTGTTGGGTACATGATGATGCCTTCGCCTAAAGGCTCAGTTCGCTACGCTCAGCTTTTTATGACAGAGCGCGGGCTGCGCGCCCGCCCAGCGGCAGGGCAGTGCCCTGCACCCATGCTAGATACCCAGCACTACGTGCCGGGGATCCAGCGGGCACAAAGCGGTAATCGGGCGCGCCGAGGCGAGTTGTAAATTTCACTGAAGGCGATCGCGGGCGTACTCAGGCGGTGCTTCTGAGATTTTTGGGTGTGGTTTTGTCGGGTAATCGGCCGCTACGCGGGTACCGCCGCGCCACAATTGAGGGAGTCAATTGAGATTGTGTTGGCGGCTTATATGCCTGCGTTGCAGGCATTCTGATGTCGGAGCCGAGAACGGTGCTGGACAGTGCCTTATGGTGGCACTGCATCGGTGGGGATTGAATGAAGCGAGGAGCGGGCGAGCCGGGGGCAGTCAGACGTGTTGCGAGGCACCAACTTGAAGGAATAGCTCTTGCTGCTGTTCCGCTGGCAAGTTCCTGATGCGTTCGAACAGGAGCGTTTCCAGGCGTTGTGTCGGTGGCCGCAAAGAGTGCTTGAACGTCAGCTCGGACACCCACGTGTGTCCGCAC
Source organism: Pseudomonas sp. 2822-17 (assembly GCF_002742485.1). Lineage (NCBI taxonomy): Bacteria > Pseudomonadati > Pseudomonadota > Gammaproteobacteria > Pseudomonadales > Pseudomonadaceae > Pseudomonas > Pseudomonas sp. 2822-17. The sequence continues at coordinate 204,052 of NZ_LJRZ01000295.1, read as the reverse complement.
TGCGCGTCCAAGCATTGGCAGTACAGTTTCACATAGCCCCGGGTGATCTCTTCTCGTGAGCTGATTCGTCCCTTGTGATCGCAGGCTGTGCAGTAGATTCGCATGGTTCCCTCCCCAGGGTTTAATGGCCATCATTATGCCTTTCTCATCGATGGTAATCACTAAATACTGTGTATCTATTCAGTGGTTTGTTGTGGCGTTTCCAGACTTTTCCAGTTGATTCTCCTGTCTCTGCGTAGGGTGTCATTCACCTGATTGAACAGCTGGCAGATAGGCCTGATCTCGTTGCTGGTGTACACGCGATCGATCTTCTCGATATCCCCAAAACCCCCGCTGTTTTCCGGGATGATCCCGGCCAGGGCAGGGTTCATTCGCCAGGCAGCGATCACGTCGTTGCGCGTGATGTTCTTAACCTTCTCCAGCTCGTCCTTGGCCTGAAAGTCCCCTACCGGGATGATCTGGATCGCGTTTTCTTTGCCGTTGGGGATGTTGACGAACATCGAGCGGAAGTTGCCCACGCCCTTGCTGGCGCTGATCTGGGCGCGCAGGTTGTCTTCGTCTTCCTCGGTCAGGTCCGGGTCGTTGGTGTAGAAGATGTAGCCCGCGTGTGCGCCGTTGCTGTAGTAGCGACGGCGGAACAGGGTGGCGGCTTCGTTGAGCAATAGCGCCTGCAGGCCGCCCAGGTAGTCGGGTACGCCGTAGATGTTCTGTTCTACGTCGTAGTCCAGGACGTGTTCGATTTCGTCCTGGTTGAAGTCCATGAACTTGCTGTCGGGCAGCAGCATTCGAAACCCGCCGTCGACCTTCACGCGCATGTTGATGGCCGGCAGGTGCTGCATCTCCAGCACTTCACCGAAGGCATTGGTATCGCGGTAGAAATACGCTTCGCCAAACACCATGTAGTCGAGGCTGGCCCGGCCCATGGTCTGAGTGCTGCAGCCATCGGACGGGATGAATTCACGCAGCAGCAGGTTGCGTTTGAACTTGGGAATGGCGCCGTGGTGCGCGTTGGCGCGCAGCAGTTTGGCCAGGCCCGCCCGCGACACCGGCGGCTTGTATATTTCGCCGTCGTCGCTGAGAAACACCCCCAGGTACTCGCCGATGTTGCCGGACAGCACCTGTTCGGGTTCCCCGAAGGTGAACGCCCGCATGGGCTGCGGCTGTCGCGCTTGTTGGCTGGCTTGGGGCTTTTTGTGTCGAGGCTTGGGCATTGGTTCCGCTCGTGACGTAGCGGCTACGGCGCCGCTTGTTGGTGTTGAGGGGTTCATTGAACAGGGCGTGCATGATTGACCAGGCGATGTCGGCGTGGCCGGTGGCGTCGGTGCGCGAGGCGCTGTAGGTGACCTGGCCACTGTTGGTAGTGCCGCGCTTGATGGTCAGGAACGCCTGGGCGATGTCCGTCCAGCCGGCGTCCCACTCGATGCGACTGCCCTGGATCGTGTCCTGGGCCTTGAGAACCAGCAGGTTCTTGGTCTCAAGGCTGTAATGGATCGGCGTGGCTTTCGGGTAGAAGTCGCGCACCAGGTCGAACACGCCATAGCCCACGCCGGTGATGTCGATACCGATGTGCTGGACGTTGAAACGCTCGGTGAGCTTCTTGACCTGGGCGGCCTGATAGTTGAACGAATGCCCCCGCCAGCTGTGCTTTTCCAGGATGCGGAACTTCGCCCCGGGCTCCAGTGGCGGGGCGACCACCACGCACGTGGCGTCGTCGCGGGTGCGGCTCGGATCGTAGCCAAGCCACACCGGGCTGTTGCCGAAAGGTCGATCCAACTCCGGGTTGTAGTCTTCCCACAACGATAGGTCGGAGTAGCAGCGCTCCAGATCCTTGAGCCCGAACGCGCTTTGGCTGCTGTCGATGAACTTGCAGTAGAACAGCTGCTGGAATTTGTCTTCGTCGTACTCCAGCTGCAGCTGCTCCAGGTCGAACAGATCGCAGCCGCCATCGATCGCATCCTGGATGGTGATGGTCTTGCGCCACTGGCCATCGGGGCAGAGGGCGCCCTGTGTGTAGGACGCATCGGTGGGCCAGGTACCGCCGGCTTTCTTGCCGCGTTTGCTGTTGCGGAATTCCTCGCCCGACCAGAACGGGTACGCCTGGTGCGACACCGCGCTGGGTGTCGAGAAGTAGGTTTTGCGCCACTTCTTATGGGTGCCCATGGCGCTGGCCACGGTGCTGAGTTTTTCGAAGTCGCGGATCCAGAAGTACTCATCCACGTACACATGGCCATGGTAGCCCTGGGCGGTGCTGCTGTTGGTCGACAGGAAGCGCAGTTCGGCGCCGTTGCTGAGCGTGATCGGGTTGCCGGTCAGCTCAATGTCGAACCACTGTTTGGCAAACTGGATGATGTAGCTGCGGAAAATCTCCGACTGCGAGCGGCTGGCCGACAGGAACACTTGGTTATCGCCAGTCAGGACCGCATCCATGAACGCTTCGCCAGCGAAGTAGTAGGTCAGACCGACCTGGCGGCTTTTGAGGATGTTGCGGATCCGGTTCGTCAGCGGGTTTTGCTTGGCCGAGAACAGTTCCTGCTGATAGCGGTACATCTTGCTGATGAACTTATCCAGGAAGTCGACTTCGGTCAGACCGCTGATGTCATTCTTGGCCTTCTTTTCCTTCTTCCTGTCACCGCCTTCGCCACGGCTGGAGCGTTCGCCACGCGAGCGTTTGCGAGGGTCATGGGGCTCGCCCAGGTCGTCGCCGTTCGAAGGCGCCACCGGTGCGGGCTTGGCCGCTTGTTTCAACAGTCGTTCGCGAACAAGGGTCAGTCGGTCCAGCTCGTTCAGATCGTCTTTGGACAGGCTGCCGACTTTGTCCAGGAGCAGGGTGATTCGCCGGCCGACGGCAGTCAGCGGTTCTTCGTCCGACAGCATGTCTTCCCACCCGCCCTGGCGGATCCAGTAGTAGACGATCCGGATGTTGGGCAGGTTGAGCTGCGCCTGAATTTCCTTGGCCTTACAACGGCGCAGAAACAGGCGTTTGGCGGCTTCTTTAACTTCAGTCGAGTAGTACATGGGCCGCAGTCTATGCGGCGAAAACGCTGGAAACGCGGGGTTAAATTCCGTGATCCGCCTATATCGCGAATATAGGAGAAACGCGCATTTGAACCGTTTGTTTGAGGGCTGAGGGCTCCCTATCTTGGCGGCTCATTCAGTGATTGAGCGCAGTCAAATCCATGCCCCGTTCCCTTGTATCGTTCTGGAAACGTGTCGCCACCAGCGGAGCCACCGTTGATGGGCGCGTGATCCTTCCCCAGGAACTGCGCGATATCGCTGAAACCTACAAGCCGTCGTTCTACACGGCGGTGATCTGGTGCGACCACGAACGCTGGCCAGGCTCCCACGGCACCGTCTATGCGGTGCGTCTGGTGGAAGAAGCCGAAGACCTAGAGCCCGGCGAAGTGGCGTTGGAAGCGCAATTGAAGCCCAACGACCGCCTGCTGTACCTGAATGATCAGGGCCAGAAGCTGTTCACCAGCATTGAGATCACCCCGGACTTCCGTGGCAAAGGTAAAGCCTACCTGACAGGCATGGGCGTCACTGACCAACCGGCCAGCGTCGGCACCCAGGAACTGTATTTCTCGCATCAGAACACCCGCGCCTCCTATTACGCCGCCTCGGTCGAACTCGGTCGCCTGCAGGACGACAGCCAACCCTCCGCCGAAACCGGACTGATCAACGCCCTGACGAGCTTCTTCAAGCGTTTCGCCGCTGACGCGCTGCCCACCGAAACCACTCCACCCAACACAGAGAGCAAACCCCCAATGGATGAAGCTACAGCAACGGCTTTGACAGCCCTGGTGGCGCAGCTGCTGGTTGTCGCTGCCGGCCTTCAAGCTGTCATTGAGCCTGCCGCCGCCGATGCACCTGAGCCCGATCAAGACCTGATCGATGACGTCAGCACAGCCGTGGATGACATCGTGGCCACCGCCGAGCAAGAGCGCGAATTCCGACGTAAAGGCGGCGCGTCGAACAAGGCTGTCCTCGCCGCATTGACGGATTTGCAGGCGAAATTCTCCGCGCTGCAGAACACCTCCGCCGGTCGCCAGTTGCCGCGCAACCCTGGCCCTGTAACCACCACCAAGAAAAAGGTGCTCTGACATGGCCCAGCCATTAAGCGCCCGGGGCGCCAAGCAGTACGCCGAGCTGCAGGAAGCGATCGCCGAAGCGTACGGCATCGAAAACTCCACCCGCATGTTCAGTGTGGACCCGACGATTGCCCAGGAGCTGAACGACGCGATCACCGCGAAGGCTGACTTTCTGGAGCGTATCAACGTCACCCCAGTCAGCGAGATCAAGGGTGAAAAGGTCTTCATCGGTGTAAATGGTCCGGTTACCGGCCGCACCAACACCAAGACCACCGACCGCGAAGCCAAAGACGCATCGGCGTTGGACAATAGCACCTACGAGTTGGCTGATACCCAGTCAGACGTGGGCCTGCCGTACGCCAAGATCGACGCCTGGGCGAAGTTTCCCGACTTCAAAGAGCGCTATTCCGCTGCAGTGCAAAAGCGTATCGCCCAGGACCGCATTGTTATCGGCTTCCATGGCACCCGCGCTGCAACGCAGACCGACCTGGCAGCGAATCCCAAGCTTCAGGACGTGAATAAGGGCTGGCTGCAGCAACTGCGCGAGCAGGCCCCGCAGCAGGTGCTGAAAGAGGGCGCCACCGCTGGCAAGGTCAGCTTGGGTGCCGGCGGCGACTACGCCAACCTGGACGCCCTGGTGCATGACACCAAGCAGATGGTTGACGAGATCCTGCGCGAGGACGGCGATCTGGTTGCGATCATCGGCACCGACTTGCTCGCCTCTGACAAGGCCAAGCTGTACACCAAGCAGGGCGATACGCCGACCGAAAAAGAGCGCATCGAAAACGCCCAGGTCATTGCGACCTACGGCGGTCTGCCGGCGTTCAGCGTGCCGAACTTCCCGGTCAACGCGGTGCTGGTCACCAGTTGGGACAACCTGTCGATCTACTACCAGGACACCAGCTGGCGCAAACAGACGGTCGAGAACCCGAAGCGCTCCCGCGTCGAGGACTACAACAGCCGCAACGAAGGTTATGTGATCGAGCAGTTGGAAAAGATCGCACTGACCGAAAACGTGGAGCTGCTGGCGTGAGCCTGGCCCTGGCGCATAAGCGCCGCATCCTGGCCCTGGGCAGCACTGCAGTAGCGGCAATTGCCGCTACTGCAGGCATGGCCTACACCCCGGGCGATGCCCTGAGCAGCCCAGCCAATGCGCGCAAGCACCTGCTGCTGCAGGAAGCGGCCTTGGACCAGGACCTGGCGCGCATCAGCGCGATCAATGGCCTGGCCGGGCGCCAGGCACTCAAGCGCGAAGAATTGCTGCCCAAGTACCAGGAGTACGTCCAGCGCTATTGCGAGTCGGGTTTGGTCTTCCCAAATCGCGTTGCGGTGCAGGTGTTGGTCTGGCTGTTCGACACCGCCCAGTTCGAAGACGCCCTGGAGCTGGCCGACGTCCTGATCGAGCAGGGCCAGCAGATGCCGGAGCGCTTCAAGCGCCGCGACATCCAGACCTTTGTCGCTGACGCCGTGTGCGAGTGGGCCTACGCCGAATACAAAGCCAATCGCAGCCCGGAGCCTTACCTCTCTGACCTGTTGCCGCTGGTTGACGGTGAGTGGCAACTGACAGAGCAGATCCCGAGCAAGTACCACAAGTTGATCGGCATACGCGCCATGGAGGCCGAGCAGTGGGAAACCGCGCTCAAGCACCTGGAGCGCTCGACGGAGCTGTACGCCCAAGCCGGCAACGACACCCGTATCAAAAGGGTCCGCAAGGCCCTGGAAAAACAAGCGGCTGATACCCCGGCCACCGAATAACCGACTACCCCCCCCAGCGGGGACCTGTGGAAGTGAGCCGCCCATTTATGGACCGTCCCACTGAAAACAGGCTCCCCGCCCTATTTGAGCGGTCAGCATGAGCTTTTCAGGTAAACCCACCACCCTTGTGGAACTGGCGATCGAGAACGACGGCTTTTGGCCGAACCTCGATGTGGCCGAGTTTCAGAAGGGTTATCGCTTGCCGGCGGAGTACCTGGTGGAACTGCTGACCGCTGAGTTGGCCACGGCTATGACCGAGGTCAACAGCGACTTGGCCACGTGCAAAGCGCGTTGGCAGAACCAAGGTGTCACCACCTTGGAATCTGCTGACCCTATGGTGCTGCCGGAGCGCACATTTCAAGCAGCGACGTACAAACGCGCCGTTTACTGCAGGGCGAAAGCCAGCCTGCTGCCCCAGTTCGCGACCATCATCCGCCGCGACAGCGCCGAGAACCTGGGCAAGGAATTACCCGATCGCCCGGAAACCTTCCTGGCATTCAGCCAACAGGCTGTGCGCTCGCTGCAGGGCCGTGGCCGCATCACGGCGGCGTTGCTATGAACAAGCTCCGCGCCCTGACCACCTACCTGATCAGCCTGAACCTGGTGCTGCCCGAGCAGATCGACAGCTGGGCCGAGCAGGTCAACCTGGATCTGATCTGGAAAGACACCACCCAAGGCCTGCACATGGGCGATATGCGTTATCGCGCCGTGGTCGTGATTGAGCGATTCGCCGGCAACCCGGCGCTGTTGATGGCGCTCCTGGGCGGCTGGCTCGAATCCAACGATCCCGATCGGGACGACGACCTGCCGGCGCCGACGTTCGCCGTCGACCAGATCACCCCGGACGAAGCAGATCTAGAACTGACCCTGGAGTTTGTCGAGGCGCAGCACCTGGCAGAAGACCCCAACGGCAAGGTCGAGGCCTTCGGCAAAACGTGGGGCCTGGTCGACTTCGATCTGTGGGTTGCTGAGCAAGGCGAGGTCCGCGGCGGTGGCGCGTAGATCTTTCGAACTGGACGTGCGGGGCCACCTGGGCGTTCGCGAGCAACTGGCCCTGTTGAGTCTGCCCCCGCAGTTGCGCCGGCGTTTGCTCAACAACGTCACCAAGCGCGTGCGGACCATGAGCCGTAAACGGATCCGCGAGCAGCGCAACCTAGACGGCTCGTCTTTTGAGGCGCGCAAGGGCGACGGCAAGGGCAAAAAGAAGATGGAAGCCGGCCTGGGCAAGTTGCTCCAGGTCACCAGCGTGAGCGCGGACTCCGCAACCCTGGGATGGCGTAACGGCCTGACCGGCTGGGTCGCTGCGCAGCAACACCACGGCGCGACCGAGCGCCGTACTGCCGCGCAGATGCGCCGGTGGAACAAGGTGCCCGAGGGCCTGGCCGCGACGGACAAACAGGCAAAACGTCTGCGTCGCCTGGGCTTCAAGGTGCGCCAGAAGGGCAAAAAAAGCCTGTCCCGGCCATCCGTGGCATGGATTCAAGAACACGTGAACTACGCCAAGGCGGGGCTGCTGATACGCATCCTGTCCGACGAAAAGGCCGAGGGTAACGGCGCGCAAAGCTGGGAAATCACCCTGCCAAAACGCCAGTTCCTGGGCGTCAGTACCGATCGGGATACCTGCCTGCTGGTTAACCAGGTACTGGCACAAATCCTCAACTCCCCCAAATAACGAGGCACTGCATGGCACTTGGCAAAGTCAGCGTTAACAATCTCAACCTCGGCCAGGGTGCCGTGACCGAGATCGAGCGCCATTTCCTGTTCATTGGTCCCGGCGCTAAGAGCGTCGGTAGCCTGATCGCCCTGAACACCGACAGTGACCTGGAAGCGGTCCTGGGCCAGCCCATCAGCGACCTGAAAATCCAAATCGCGGCAGCCAAGGCCAACGGCGGCGACCGCTGGGCGTGCCTGGCGGCTCCGATTACTGCCGATGGTGACTGGCTTGTCGCCCTGGAAAAAGCCCAGCAGCAGGGCTTTTCTGTGGAAGCCGTGGTGATTACCAAACCGGTGGCCGCTGCTGCTGAACTCTCGGCCATGCATGACGCCGCGATCGCCGTCAGCAACACCTACGGCCGTCGTGTGTTCGTGATGGCCAGCACCGCCGGCATCACTGCCGAACAGACCTGGTCGGAATACCTGGCCCAGCAAAAGGCGATCACCAAAGACCTGGCGGCACCGCGTGTCCTGGTCGTGCCCCAATTGCACGGCAATGACCTGGGCGTCCTGGCTGGGCGCCTGGCCAACGCCGCCGTCAGCATTGCTGACAGCCCAATGCGCGTGGCCAGCGGCGCCGTTTTGGCCTTGGGCAGCGTTCCCAAAGACAAAGAAGGCCTGCCCCTGCCATCGGCCGTGCGATCGGAACTCGACAAGGCGCGTTTCTCGGTTTCGCAAACGTACCCCGACTACCCGGGCGTGTTCTGGGGCGACGGCAACATGCTCGATGCGCCGGCGAGCGACTTCCAGGTGGTTGAGTACCTGCGTTTGGCTGACAAGGCCGCTCGCCAGGTACGCCCGCTGCTGATCCTGCGTGTTGCTGATCGGCGCCTAAACAACACGGCTAACAGCATGGCGGCCGCAATCAGCGCGTTTATGAAGCCGCTGCGCGTGATGGCCAAGTCCACGACGTTCGCCGGCCAGGTGTTCCCCGGCGAGATCGAATCCCCGAAAGACGGCGACATCCAGCTGGTCTGGCACACCAAAACCAAGGTTGAGGCGTACATCAAGATCAAACCCCTCAATTGCCCGAAAGACCTCACGGCGAACATCGCCCTGGACTTTTCCAACGACGATTCGGAGTAATCCCGTATGTCCCGTATTGGCGGTAAAAACTTCGACATCAACCTGGGGGATCTGCAGATCCACGTTGAAAGCTGCACCTTGGACATCACCGATAACACAGCCGTGGCGCAATCCCGGGGTGTGCCCAACGGGCACGTCGACGGCGATGTGTCGTGCAGCGGTGAATTCGAATTTGACACCAGTAACTTCAACCTACTGATCGAGGCCGCCCGCAGTGCCGGCAGCTTCCGCCAGTTGGAGCCCTTCGACTCGGTGTTTTTCGCCAAGGCCGGCGATGAAGAGCTGCGCATCGAGGCCTTCGGCTGCAAGTTGAAGGTGTCCAGCCTGCTGAGCGTCGACCCCAAGGGCGGCGAGAAGTCCAAGCACAAGGTGCCTTTCGACGTCACCAGCCCCGACTTTATCCGCGTCAACGGCGTGCCGTACCTGGCCGCGGCCGAGATCGAGGGGCTGCGCTGATGGTCGATTGGCTCGACGACGCAAAGAAGATCGAGGAGTTGGAGCGCGAGCGGTCGATTCAGGCCCAGCTCGCCCGACCACGCCCTTCGGGGCCCAGCCTGATCGACTGCATGGACTGCGACTACGAAATACCTGCAGCGCGCCGAGCGTTGGAAGGCATTACCCGTTGCGTCCCGTGCCAATCCGTTTTTGAGAAAGGACAGCGCCGATGACCGCACGCGCCAAGCCCAAAGGCACCCTGGAAAGCCGCTTCGCTGTGCTTGAGCACCGCGTCAGCGACCTGGAGGAACGCCACGAAACCGTGCCGACCCGTGTCACCCGGTTGGAAGGCGAATTCGAACATATGGCGGTACAGCTCTCGGATTTGAACGATGGCCAGCGCGAGCTGACCGCCACCGTGTCCGATATCGGTACCAAGGTCACCCGCATGTTGGCGGTGCTGACGGTGCTGGGTGTGGTCGCGCAGATGGTTGGGCCGGCGCTGTTGCGGATCCTGTTCCCATGAGCCTGCGCGGCAAGATCGCCGCCGGTGGCATCACCCTCTGCAGCTCTGCATTGGTCGTGTTTTTGGGCACTTGGGAAGGTAACGGCCAGAACACCGTCTACGCGGACAAGTTGGCCCGTGGCCTGCCGACCGTGTGCAAGGGCATCACCCGTTACACCAGCCCGTATCCGTTGATTGTGGGTGACTACTGGTCGCCGGCGCGCTGCTCCGAGGTGGAGCAACTGGTGGTTGAGAAAGGCCAACTGGCACTGGCTGACTGCCTGACCAATGCAGCAGTCGGACAGAAGACTTTCGACGCCCTGAGCAGCCATGGCCACAACTTCGGTACGCCCAGCACCTGCGCCAGTCGCGCCGTGGGCTTGATCAATGCCGGCAAGATCGCCGAAGGCTGCAAGGCGCTCGCCTGGGGCCCCGACGGTAAGAGCCCGGTGTGGTCGTCGGTCACCGACGCCCAGGGCCGCAAGCGCTTTGTGCCAGGCCTGCACGCTCGCCGGCGCGCTGAAGCGGCCATGTGCGCGGAGGACTTGTGATGCTGCGCGAGATTCTGTTTCCGCTGCTGCTGTGCGCTGCCGCATTTATCGGTTTCGACATCTTGGAGGGGCAACGCGACACCGCCCGCCTGGAGCGTGACAACGCCCTGTTCGAAGTGACGGGCCTGCGCGAAGCCGCCCGCATCAGCGGCGAGATGCTGGCCGACCGTGACGCGATCGATCTTAAACGAACCCTGGAGCTTGACCATGAACGCGCTTCAAACCTTGAGCTGCGCAGGGCTGTTGACGATCGCCGTCAGCGGCTGCGCGTCAACGCCACCTGCAGCGCCGCCGGCACTGAAAAAGCCAGCGCCGGCGGCGTGGCTGATGCAGCCACCGCCGAACTCGCAACAGACGCTCGACCGGATTATTTCACCCTCAGAGATCAACTTGCCCTCAGTAAGCAAATGATCCTGGGGCTGCAGGACTACGTGCACCAGGTGTGCCTGCGCTGACCCGAAACCCTCTTTAAACCAACCACCACAACGGATACGAACAATGAGCCAGACCCAAGCCCGCGACATCACCCTGGAAATCGGCGACAAGGAATTCACCTTCACCCTGACCCCTCAGGACGTAACCAAGTACTTCAACGCCATGACCGCCAATAACAAGGTCGCGCCGTCCTTCAATCTCCTGAGCAGCACCGTGCTGCCGGCTGAAAAAGCCGGTCTGCGCGAGCTGTTGGCCAACCCGGTGATGACCATGCAGGTGGCCGGCGCGCTGCTGGAGGAATACGCGCCTGACGTCGAGATCATCGTAAAAAAGCCCTTGAGCACGCTGACCGCCTGACCGAAGACGGCCTGGGCCAGTTGCTGGCCCTGACCAACCGTTGGCTACCTGGTGCCGAGCCCAGTATCGAAAACATGGGCACGGCCAAGTGGCTGGAAGACGAACACTGGAAACGCATGGAATTTGCCGTGGCAAGCGGCATTGCCCGTGCGTTGAACGGATAGGAACCACATGGCCGATCGTAGCGCCCGCCTGGACTTCATCCTGGCCCTGACCGACAAGGTCACCGCGCCCCTGGGCAAGGTGAAGATGGGCTTTTCCGAGCTGACCGAGCAAAGCGAAAAGAACATCAAGACCATGGGCATGGGCCTGGCCGGTGTGACGGGCGCTTTTGTCGGCATCAACGAATCACTGCAGCCCGCGCTGGAGATGAACCGCGCCCTGGGCGAGGTTAAATCCCTGGGCGTGGCCGAAGATGCACTGACGGCTTTGAATCAGAAGGCCCTGGAGTTCTCGGTGAACTATGGCGAGAACGCCCGGGATTTTGTGGCGTCCGCGTACAGCATCGAGGGCGCTATCAAGGGCCTCACGGGTAGCCAGTTGGCGACCTTCACCAACACCAGCAACCTGTTGGCCAAGGCCACCAAATCCGACGCCGAGACCATGGGCGCCTACGTGGGCACCATGTACAACCTGTTCAAAGGCCAGGCTGACGCCATGGGCAAGGGCGAATGGGTTGAAAAGCTGGGTGGCCAGACTGCTTTGGCGGTGCAGCTCTTCCGCACCGACGGCGCCCAGCTCAAGGACGCCTTTAAGGAAGTGGGTTCCATCGCGACCGCTGCCGGCGTCGATATTGCCGAGCAGTTCGCGGTGATCGGCTCGCTGAGCAGTACCATGGAAGGCGGCGACGCCGGCGGGCGCTACAAGGCGTTTTTCGAGAACCTGGGCGCCGCGTCCGAAAAAATGGGCCTGAAGTTCACCGAATCCAACGGCAAGGCGCTGCCCATGCTGCAGATCATGGACAAGCTGCAGGGCAAGCTGGGCGATCTGACCAGCGCGTCGGCCAGCGCCAAGCTGATGGAGGCGTTTGGAGGGGAGGGCGCACAGGTAATCGGCTCCCTGGCCAAGGACACCGACCGTCTACGCAACGGCATGGAAAAGCTGGGCAAGGTGCGCGGCCTTGAGGACGCGCAGAACATGGCCATGGACATGGTCGACCCTTGGCAGCAGTTCGGCGCAGCGGTAGAAGCGCTGCGTATTGCCTTTGGCCAAGCGCTTATTCCGATCCTGACGCCGTTGATGGCCAAGCTTTCGGGCATCGCCGGCACTATGACCCGCTGGACGCAGATGTTCCCCAACATCACCCGGGTGATCGGCATCGTCACGCTGACGATCCTGGCGCTGATTGCCGTCATGTCCCTGCTGACCTTTGCCGTCGGAGCCGGCCGTATGGCCTGGCTGGCTATGGTGACCGTCTGGAAAGTAGTTCAGATGATCAGCCTTCGAACCACAGCCGTGTTCCTGCTGCAGAAGCTGATCATGCTGACCTACATCACCGTGGTCTCTGTGCTGACTGTGGGCCTGGGGCTGGTTCGCGGCGCGATGCTGTTGTGGCAGGGCGCGATCTGGTTGGTCAACGCCGCCATGTGGGCCAACCCCGTCTTGCTCATCGTCGGCGGCATTGTGGCGCTGATTGCCGTCGTCGCGTTGGCGATCGTCTATTGGGACGAATGGACGGCCGCTCTGATGAACAGCGAGGCGTTCAAGTGGGTCAGCGACCAGCTCACCGCGTTGTCGGATTGGTTCGCCTCGATGGGCGGCTGGGCGGGGATGGCCAAGGGCGCTTGGGACGGCATCGTCGCGATCTTTCACACGGCAATCAACGGCCTGATCGAGATGCTGAACCAGATCCCCGGCGTCGACATTGAAACCCGCTTCGGCGCCATGCCCGAGGTGCCTGGTACCGACATCGGCGTGAACACCATGGACAGCGCAGCAGCGGCGCAGCGGGCCCAACAGACCATCAACGCGGCCATTCCAAGCCTGTCGCCGGTGCGGCCCAACGCCGTGCCCCAGGGCGGGCTGCTGACCAGTATCCAGAACAACAGCAGCAGCCAGAACAAGGGCATGCACGTGGAGAAAGTCGAGATCCACAACAGCAAGCCCATGACCTCCCTGGAGATGGAAAACATGGTTGCCATGTCGGTGGGCGGATGAGCGAGTACATCGATCTTCTGATTGCCGGCAACGACCTGGTGCTGGATCCGTCGCGTCAGCCGTTGCTGATTGATGACCGGGCCAGCATCGCCCAGGACATCGCCCACATGATCCGCGACAGCGGCCTGCTGGTCACCCTGGTGGCCGAGCGCGACCGGCTCAAGCAACGCGACTGTATCCAACAACTGGAACTGCTGGTGGAGGCCGACGAGCGCCTGGTACCGGGCACGGCGCAGATCACACAGTTGCAGCCAGGCCAGTACCTGGTCACGGCGACAACCCTGAAATTTGGCACTATCGAGGTGGCTTTGTGAGTGACGTAGATTTCAAGCAGGCGCTGGCCGACGCCGGCATTCCCACGACCGAGGCGGGGCTCCTGCAGGCGTGGGAAAAAGAAGTAGCCGCCCAGGGCAGCAAACTGAGCAACACCAGCGCCTATTCGCCGTTCTGGCGAGTGGTGCGCGCCCTGGTGACCAAGCCGGTGCTGTGGATCCTGGATTTTTTCGTGGCCACGGTGCTACCCAACTTTTTCGTCAAGACCGCTGTAGATGCCTGGCTCGACATGTTGGCCTGGGCGGTCAACGTAGAGCGTAAGGGTGCGACCAAGGCCAAGGGCTTTTTGCTGTTCACCCGCGAAGCCGCCGGCGGCGCCCTGGAAGTGCCGGCCGGGACAGTAGTGCAGTCCGCGTCGATCAATGGCCATATCTACCAGGTGGTGACCATGGCGGTGGGCATCTTCGCCGATGGGCTGATGCAGCTGCAGATCCCGGTCGAGGCGGTCGACACCGGCGCAGGTTTCAACCTGGCCCCGGGTTATTACGCGATCCTCCCAGTGCCGGTACCAGGCATTGCCCAGGTGGTGAACACCGACGGCTGGTTGACCGCACCAGGTGCAGATCCTGAGCCCAATGACGAGCTGCGTTTGCGCACCCGCAACCAGTTTTCAGCGGTCAACCAGTGGCACACCGACGCGGTGTATCGCGCCATGATCTCGGCCTTTCCAGGCGTGCGCCCGGATGGCGTGTATTTCCAGCACGGCGCGCCACGTGGCCCGGGCAGTGCAAACGCCTTTGTTCTGTTCGATGCGGACGTGCCGGCGGCGACGTACCTGGCGCAGATCAACGCGCATATCCGCGACCAGGGCAACCATGGCCACGGCGATGACCTATTGGTGATGGTCATGCCTGAAACCCAGCACGCCGTAAAGTTGGAGATCTGGCCGCGCTCGACATTGACCACTGAACAGCGGGCAACCCTTAAAGACAACGCCGCGCTGTTCGTGCGTGCGGCGTTTCGCGACAGCACAACCAGCGACTACCAGCCGACGCTGACCTATCCCCAGTCGCGGTTTTCATTCAGCCGCCTGGGCGAAGAGCTTCACCAGCAGTTCGCTGGCATCGAATCATTGCGCTTTGCCACGGCCGACATCATCAGCGAGCTGAACATTCCACGGATCCAGAGCCTGGAGGTGTTGTTGCGTGATTAAGCTCAACTTGCCGTTCTGGCTCGATGGCGTCGAGCTGACCAAACTCAAGGCTGCGGCCCAGTCCTGGTGGCAAAACGTTGAAGGCTGGTTGCGCTGGCCGCTGCTGCAGATGGACGCGGATACCTGCCACATCACGGTGCTGGACCTGTTGGCCTGGCAGCGCGACATCACCCGCTTCAAGGGCGAACCCGAGGCCTTGTATCGCCTACGAGTCAAGTACGCCTTCATCAACGCCGTCGACGCCGGCAGCACCGCTGGGATGAAACGCATCCTGGAGCGCTTGGGCGTCGGTTATGTCGAGATCGAGGAGCGCCAGGCTGGGCGCGACTGGGACGTGGTGTTACTGCGTTTCTCCGACTCCCAGCTGTCGCAGAACCCCGAGCTGCTGCGCGTGTTGATCCAGCAGTACGGCCGCACCTGCCGACGCTATGACTTTTCCACCATCACACCGATCCCGGTGCAAATCGCCCTTGTCCACTTTCACGACGATCAGCAAACGCTGGTCGCCAGCCTTTAGGAGCCCTCATGGGAGCCGTTATTACCCTTGCAGGTGAAAGCCTGATCGCGCAAAAACAAGCCGCCAACGCGGTATTGAAAGTCAGCCGATTCATTTTTGCCAACGTGCCCGGGTTGAACCCAACCGCACCTGTTGACCGTGCCGCGCCGAAGCCTGTGGCGGCGCAGATCGTTTATACGCACCAGATCCCGTCCGAGCATGTCGGCTATGTGAATCCCAACCAAGTCGTGTATAGCGCCCAGATCGGCTCTGATGTTGGCGACTGGGACTTCAACTGGATCGGACTGGAGACCGCCGACGGCGGGCTGTTCGCGGTCGCTTACGTGCCGGTCCAGCAAAAACGCCGCAACATTCCGCCCCAGCAGGTCGGAAACAACCTGACGCGCAACTTCCTGGTGGTGTTCGACGGTGCCCAAGCGCTAACCGGCGTCACGATTGACGCCAAGACCTGGCAGCATGATTTCACCGTCCGCTTGGCCGGCATCGATGAGCGCGAGCGCCAGGCCAATCGCGATGTGTTTGGCCGGGCGTGCTTCTTCGGTAGCGCCCTGCAGGTGGAAAAGGTCGGGAATGTCTACCAGCTCAAGGCCGGGACCGCCTATGTCGAGGGCGTCCGCCTTGAGCGTGCAGCTGTTCAATTTAGTGCACCTGGTGCTTTTCCGACTTCGGTGTGGATTGACGTGGCGATGCAGCGCGAGCTGAGCGACATGGTTGCCAAGGCGACAATCGCCTTTGGGGCAAACCGCCTGGACTACACGGACAGCGCAGGCGTGAAGCACTACCAAGTGCTGATCGCCGAGCTGCCGAACGCGAACACCATCACAGACCGTCGTCCGGTGGAGCCGATCGGCGGGCCGCTGGTGCAGCATTTCGCTGCCCGGGTAGGGGATTATGAAAGCCTGCGAGCCCGAGCGACTACCAAGGAAGACGTAGGGCTGGGCAATATTCCCAACGCCATCAGCGACGACCAGGACACCAACAGCAGCCTCATTCTTGCCACCACTAAAGCGGTCAAGGCCGCGACTGCATTGATCTGGACCGGTATCGCCAACATCGTGTCGGGAGTAACTGTGGTGGGAAAGGCCGCAAGGTGGGCCAACGCTCGCAAGATCACGCTGAACGGTGCAGTGCTGGGTAACGTGACACTCGACGGATCTGGCGACGTAACGATAACCACCTCTGGAAGTCAGGCCACCGAGGCATTCGTTGGTAGTTCCAAAATCGCCTCACAGGTCATGACCAACACAGGTGTCGACGACCTAAGTTTCATCACTCCCAAGAAGCTGCGCTGGGGCTTCCTCCTGAGCTTGACCGCGAACGGGTATGTGGTTTTCCCGACCTGGTTGGGTGGCCTGGTCATTCAATGGGCACGCGGTGTTCATACCAATGTGGGGGACAGCGTCCACACCATCGCGCTCCCCTTAGCGTTTCCTTCGGCCAACTTGTTCTCAATCGTCGGGACACTCGCTGTCAGCACCACTGCCTCCGACTTTTGGTTCCAGACGATTTCATCGACTAAAGAGTCGGTGGTGGTTGTGGCGCAGTGGAGCGGTACGGGCAGCTCCAGTGCCGGTGGATACCCTCAACTGTTGTCCATAGGATATTAATCATGCAGCGCTTCTATAGCCCGAGCCTGGGCACGACTTACTTTCCTGCGATGCACGCCAACATCCCAGATGACGCCATCGCCATCACTGAGGCTTTGTACCTGTCGGTGATTGCCAACCCCCCAATGGGCAAGGTGCGCAGCCACGACGCCAGCGGTTTACCTATCCTTATCGATCCTCCGCGTCTGCAGCCCGAATACGACGCGCAGACAGCGATGATCAACGCGGCTTGTGAAGCGGCTATCACCGCTGGGTTTTGGTCCTCGGCCTTGGGCATGCGCCATCAGTACAGCAGCGAACTGAACGACCAACTCAATTTGACCGGTGCCGTGCTTGCTGGGCTGGACACGCTCTACGCCTGCCGTGATGAGGCTGGAGTGAGGGAGTTTCGCCCGCATACCTACGCGCAGATCCGGCAGGTCGGTGATGACTTCACTCTGATCAAGCAGCAGCTATTGCAGAAGGCATACGCACTCAAGCAACTGTTGGATGATGCGTTTAGCGCAGGTGACCTCGAAGCACTGGAGGCTGTGAAGTGGTAAGCACTCCAAGTGTTACCTGGGCTCCCGTGACCATGCGTTGGCCCGAGCAGTCCACCCAGTGGATGAGCCAGTTGGCAGCGGCGCAGGGTCTCGCCGGCGGCGAGTTGGCCGGCACGGCGAAACGCCTGGCGGGTTTGGACGGCATGACCAGCACAAACCCGGGCCCGGTGGGCAATGCAGCGAAGGGCGCGATCGAGGCCGGGCGTACAGCATTGGCCGGGCAGATGGGCGAGGCGCCGGCGTGCCTGGCCGTGACGCCGTTTCAAAGCGGGATAGGGCAGGGCCGTGGCCACCAGCGGTTTTTGTCCGCGCCGAATTTGCTGCAGCAGCTGGCCGCCAAACTGGTCGACGCCACTGACAGCGGCCGGCCGGCTGGCCCTCAGTACGCGCTGTCGCTGATGTTCCTGGGCACGCGCCTGGATCAGTTCGCCGAGACACTGGCGCGCTTTAATGCATTGCTACCGATCCCCGACCTGGTGCGCGCCGAGCGTCGGGCGCGGAACCTATCGCGCCTGGAAACTGAAAAGTGGGAGATCCCCAGCGCTGGGCCTTTGCCGCGTTGGTCTGCGCTGCCCCTGGAGCGCTGCACGCTGGTCAAAGCGGCCAAGCAATCCATGGCCGGCCAGATTGCTGTCTTGGAGAGCTACGCGGCCGACAGCTCACCCATAGGCGACTTGGCAGCGCTGGCCGGCCGTAAAGCTGCCCAGCAGCACGACCGCAACAAACAGCTGAACGACCTGAAAGCCTTGCTGGCCGGCGGGAATGCCGATCACAGCATGCGTGCGCGGATCTTGGGCCCCGGTGACAACAACGAGCTGGGCCGTGCGTTGTTGCAGGGTGATGCACCAGGTCATGAGTGGGTGCTGTGCGCCGGCGCGTTGTTGGTCGGTTCGTGGGATGGCCTGAGCTTTGTTCGGGAGCTGGTCGGCCTATGACGCTATTACTCGACGGCCAGCAGATCCTTGGCAAGCGCCTGAAAATTACGGCCAACCTGCGTATCGAAAGCGACGATCTGTCGGGGCAGACCAGCAACAGCCAGACCGCCCACAAGGGCTTCAAGCCCAAAACCTTGACGGTCGCGTTGATGATTCCGTTTGTTGACCAGGTGCAACTGCGCAACCTCATGCGCTTGGCCGAGGCCACGGCCGGCGGTGGCCAACTCAAGATGTACCGCATCGTCAACGACACCGCCGCCGCGTTCGGCATCCGGGAAGTGCAATTCTCCGACGGTGTGAGCGCCCGGGAAGACGACTCGCTGAACGCCTGGCTGGTGCAATTCACCCTCTCAGAGAAACTGTCCAACCCAGAGCGCGTGGAGAACCGTCGCGCCGGCAACAGCGTCACGTCGCAATCCGGCCCAGGCTCGGCGGTCGGCGGCGCCGCCGGTGGTGACGGCACGGGCAAACCCGAGGAACTGAGTGGTTTTGAACGGACCTTGAAAAAGGTCGATGACTGGTTGGCCCCGACACCATGAAACTGCACAAGGTACTGACGATCGGCGGCACGCCTTACCCACTGATCAAGGACGAAGTCCGACTGGACATTAAAAGCCCCGGCCGAGCGACCTTCACCATCCAGGCCGGCGCCCCGGTCAAAGGCCTGGTGATGCTCGATGTCGGCTACAACGACGGCCCGTTGCAGCGTCACTTCATTGGGTTTGTTGAGCGCTCGACGGCGATCAACAGCGTGCAGCAGATCCTGGTCTGCCGCGAACTGGCGGCGATCCTGTCGCAGCCCATGCCGCTGAACCTGCGCCACGTCGACCTACAGGGCGTGCTGGCCGAGGTCAGCGATAAGACCGGCCTGCGCTTTCGCGTGCCGGACAAGGCCTACGCCAAGGTCAAGGCGCCGTTCTTCTACAGCCTGGCCGCCGGCTACCTGGCCATGGACAGTCTGGCCAGCGTGTTCAGCATCCCCGACTTCATCTGGCAACAGCAGGGCGACGGCGAAGTTTTCGTTGGCAGTTGGGCCGACAGCTTCTTTGGCGTGCGTGCGCCGCTGCAGCTGCCGGTGGAACTGTTCGACGGCTACCAGGGTAACCAGAGCGCAATGATCGCGGCCCTTCCAGGACTGCGCCCAGGTGCAACCATCAACCAGGGCGAGAGGATCACCAGCGTGACCCTTGCCGGCAATCAAATGGCGATCAAATGGACGACGCAATCCGTCGCAGCGTAGAACGGCAATTCCCCGAACTGACCGGTGGCTACCATCTGCCACGCTTTGGCCGGGTGGTGGCCGTGCCCGATGCGCCGGCCGCACCTGGTCTGTGCGACGACTTCCGGCCGCGCTTTGGCGTCGACGTGGAAGTGCTGTTGCCCGATGGCGAGCCAGATCCGGCGCTGCCGATCCTGACCGGCCTACCGCTGCCGGCGCCGATGGGCGGGCAAGAGGCTGGCATGTTCGGCTTCCCGGAAGAGGGCACCACCGTGGTGGTCAGCTTTGCCTACGGCCTGCCGCACAAGCCCTTTATCACACAGATCCTGCCGCACGGCCTGAGCTTGCCCCGGGTGCCGAAGGGTGACCAGGTGTGGCAGCACAGCGAGGCCTGCCAGCAGCGCGTCGACGCCGACGGTAACTGGCTGCGCCAAACCGATGGCAAGATCCAGGACAAGGCGATCGAACGGGAAGTGGAGGCGATGCAGAATACTGAGAGCTTCCAGAGCCACACCAGGACGGTGGACGATCATTCAACCGAGTCTGTGGGTGGGATCAAGAAGATCGAGGCGCTGGGCGCGCTCAAGCTTCTATCGGGCGGATCCGCGAGCCTGGCGGCGGTGGATGATTTGCACCAGGCGACCGGGCGCGACTTGAACCTGGTGGTGGGGCAGAAACTCAACGCCACGGTGGGTGGGAATATGGAGGAAAGGATTCAGGGGATGCGCGAGAGTGTGGCGGCGGTCAGTCTGCGAATGATCGCCCCCAAGACCTGGTTGGGGTCCGAGGACGTGAACGTCCTGCAGGTGCTGTGTGATTTGCTTGATCTGGTGCAGCGTATGAACACTCAGCTCGCGGTGCATACGCACATACCTGGTTCAGCGCCGAACCCGACAGATACCAAGGCATTTGCGGCGCAGAGTATGCAAGCAATTGAACTAGCTACGAAGCTGAGGCCAATTACCTTCTAATGGTCATGAAGCCCGAAAAAGCCCGCGTTGCGGGCTTTTTTTTCAGATCGAACAGTCCCCAACACGCTGGAGGACATTGTTTTCATCTGTTTCGTATTTCCCACCTGGAGCGCTGAGCTTACCTCCACACTTCGGGCATGGCTGCTCATGAGTAATTTCAGGTGCGTCCAGCGTGAGCTTACCTGGTACCTCGGTGCTTGCTTCGATACCGCATTTTTCGCAGTTGAATTTGATCGTAGTCGCCATTGTTCATTCCTTTCGAAAGGATTTGGTCAAGCGTGTCGATTATGGCACAAGGCTATGCTTGCGCCGAGCCATCACTGTGCCTGATTTACCGGGGGCATCAGTACTTCAAGCGGACTACAAATCGGTGTTGGAGTTTCGCTGCCTGATAGAAAGTTAAGATAACCGCATCGCTTGAGGTGAAATATTTAATTACTTTTTTTCGGTGGACTTGAGAATAAGCTCAATTGGGCTGGTAATGTGGGGATCGCTTGCCGTAACTTGGGTGGAACTTCTAAATAAAGCATTGAGAACAAGGATTCTATCTTCTCGTGCCTCTAGTTTTCCCTCATCCATTAATGATAGGTATGTTCTAATGAAGGCTAATCTCTCTGTCGCATTTTCAGCAAGTGATGCGTTAATAGAGTATCGTCTTAGTGAGATTCGAATTAGTGCAACTAGGAAAGTTAGTAGCAAAGCGGCGCCGCCTATATTGGTGGCAAAAAATACGAGTAGTTTGGTATCGGCGCTAACACTTCCTATTGAGATTTTAGCGTCGTTGTAGGGTGTTGCAGGCAACCCAGAGTCGGGTTTATTTGGGTTGTTTGGTAGCTGGTCGACTGTGTGAGCAAAAAGCGGAGATTTAATAATTTCTGATACGCCACCTTTTGCGTAATAGCATAACATTATAAAAGTTGTGGCGAACATTATTAAAATAGCAGTAGATAACCATCCTATTTTTGCGTGCGTATTGATTTTTTTAAGAGATTTCCAGTGGGAAACTGACTGATCTATCTCAAGTTGCTCTTTCAGTCTGGCCTTTGTAGTATCCCATTCTCTCTCAGCTTTTTGCATTTTTGATGCAGTATAGCGTAAGCCTCGCTTTGTTATTTTTTGATATCTGATTAAAGTCTTTCTGGTATTTAATTCAACAGTTGTTAGCTCTGATTCTTTGTTGTCTATTTTTTCTGTGAGTGCGTTAATTTTTGTTTGTATGAAGGCTCTTGAGGAGTCAAGGTCTTTTAAGTATTTTGATGTTTGTTTTCGTTGGGTCGATTGTAATGATGCGTCCGATTGTGTATCGCTTTTACTGTCGATTTCGAGGTTTAATATTAGTTGTAGTGCTAATCCGCTTTCGTAAAATTTTTCACTTGCGAATAATCTGAAACTCTCGCCCAAATTTTCTGCAATGAGCTTTCTGTTATGCTCGTAACGGAAGGCGATAAAGAAGGCTGCAACTACTTCGCCATAAGTATCTACTATTTCTTGGATATATATGCCTGTCTCGCTATTGGCATCTATATATGGTTCTGATTTAGAGCCGATTCTGACGTCGCACGGATTTATCTCCGTGCCTTCAAGGGCTGGTTGTAGTTTGTTTTTGAATAATAATGTATGTATCTCACTCAAGATGCTATCAGTCTTGGCAAGCCAGTTCCACTCATGTAGTTGTCTTAGGATCCAACCACGAATCAAACTCTTGTCCCCTGTCAATAATAAGATCTCATTCACGTAGAGAGTGCTATCAACGGCAGGGTCATAGCCTTGATGGTTATTCATGATATTTCGAAGCTCCAAGCTAAAGATGTACTACTGAGGGAATTTAGTACAAACGTGTTGGGATGGCGACCAGGTTTCAATAAAAATTAAGGCCAAGGCATTAAAAGTTTTCTGATAAAGAAATAATCGTTGGGAAAAGCACTTATCCCCCTCCCGCCGACGGGGCTTGCGTCCTTTTTTTGTGCAAAGCTTGAGATCGTGTAAACAAAGCTGCAGCCCAGGCGGGCTATGGGGTTCTGCAGGGGAGTGGTAGTTGCACAGGGTGCAACGTTTTGCGAAGAAATGAAGCGCGGTTGCGCAGAGGTTGGCGAAGCCGTCACGAAGGGTGAGAGCTGAAAGGCCCGGAATCGTTGAGCGCGAAATCGAAAAAGCTGTGAAAAAATCAGTTTTTAAAAGCGGCAAGACTCCTTGGAACTCGTATATGGCTGTCAGCGCCGAACTTGGGGGAAAGTGAGGAAGCCTTATGCGCTGTGGCGTTCAGGCTGTTTGTTCGTATCGATGACGTTTCAAAATCTGACGCAGTATTGTCAGCTGTTCGTCGGTTGGCTTGACTCTGCCGCATCTCAACTTATGCTGCTCGCTTCTGTGGGAAGGGGCGTATTGTGCAAGGAAAGTATTGGCCGGATCACCAAGCGGCAATGCATATCGAGGTGGGCGGTGTGTGCTGGCTTCTCGACCACCTGCGTGACTCATCGTTTCAGATGGACATTCCGGCTGCTGATGGGCGACCAGGTGTGCTTCTTACCGTCAACGTGGAATACAGCTCGCACTGCATCTGCCGTGGTCCTAAGCAAGGTCAGGAGATAGATTTCTCTGCGGTCGGGTTCGAACGCATGGTGATTGATCATCGCCAGGTCCGGAGAGAGTTCGTTGAGCGGCGGCACGAGCTGTCGTTTCTGCTCCCTGGAATCATAAATAGTTTCAGAGATCGAAAGTGCTTTTTCACTGGTCGAGAAAATTTTCTGACTTTTGAGCTTGGGGAGATCCTCCCTGGATACGCAAAGGACACCAAGTATGAGGTGTATTTCAATGTCAGGAGAGGCGGCGCTAAAAACACATTAAAGCTATATGTCGAAAGCGCCTACGTGCGTGACGACGATGCTGACAACGAGCCGGTAAACTTCAAAAAAAGCGACAAAATGACTGCTTGGAAGCTTTTTTTGAAAAGGGCGAGAGGTGAGCCGGTAAAAGGGCCGACAGGCAACGGGCTGCAACGGAATAGGCGTAAGTAGCCTAGAAAAAACAAACCCCCCTATGATAGGGGGGTTTCGCGGATGCCCTTAGGGGTTAAACCCATCAACCGGCACGGCCGGAACCAATGGCGGCATCTGAACACCTGAAATCTCCAAAAAAATCAAAAGAATTCTTCTGATGCTTCTCGAGAGTCAAGCTCCGTATATATCCAGATGACTCAAGGCTACTCAAATTTGAGCAATGGGTCAACGATTACTGCTTAGCAATTGATAAGCAGGTATCACCCTGTGAAGCTTCATAAAGGTATAGATTGGAAGTCATTAGGGCAACCCAGGGAAACAAAGCCAACCTTGGGGTTGGCTTTTGCGATGGTGGTGGACATGTCTAACCTCGGTATTGAATGACGCTGCCGGTCGTGCACGACAAGACAACGGATGGGCGCTTGGTGCGCCTCTGATCAAAAAGTGCGCAATTCTAGCGGCGGGCAATCCACTTGACCAGCTTTATGCAGGGAAATGCGACGAGCGCTGTATTGGGTAATTCGCCCGGCGCTTAACGCGCGCTTGAGGCCATGCGACTTGTTATGTGCGGTGCGATACAACTTTAGACATGCCTACGCCTAATGCCTGCAGCACTTTCAGGAGGGTGGAGAGCTTTGGGTCGCCGCCGACAGCGATGGACCTGTAGAGATTAGCTCTATTGAGGCCCGTGTTCTGCGACAAGCTGAGCATTCCTCCACGGGCTTCCGCCACTCGACGGATAGCGACAAGAAAAGCGTCCTCGCCTCCCGCCACATCTATTTCCTCAAGCGCCACAGATAGATATTCGAGGGCAAACGCTTCGTCGTCTCGAAGCATTTCAAGCACGCTGTCTTCATGAGAGCGAGTACGAATGGTCATTTTTGCTGCACCTTGTAAGATTTCCAGAGAACTTTGGCCTGATTGATGTCGTTCTGCTGCCTTGCCTTTGAGCCACCGCCCAACAGGAAAACAATTCGTCGGTCCTCAATTGCGTAATACACGCGAAACCCAGGACCGAAGTCGAGTTTCATCTCAAAGACCCCGTCACCCACCGGCTCGGTAGTGCCGAAGTGGCCGAGGGACGCTCGGTCCACTCTGGTGGTGATCCTTGCCTTTGAACGTTTATCTTGAACGGTATCCAGCCAAGCTTGATAGATATCTACGCCATTGGCTGACAGTACGTGTTTCACTTCGTACATAAGAAATGTACCTTAAAAGAGACAGATCGATAATTGAGTTTTTATATCGATTGCGCGCCCCAGGCAGGCCCGCGATTAATTGATCAGGTAAGCCGGCCAAGGAATTCCTGTATACACAGCGAAGGCAGCCCCTATGCGCCGGGCGAAAAATATACGGTCGGCCGTAATGCGATCAATGGAGGCATAAAGGCTCCAAAATGCCCCGTCATCTATGGCTCACGACCTAAAACGACGCCCACATCACGTGAGCAGGGAAATGCGACGAGCGCTGCGCTATGCTTCGCGCCGTTGCACACGGGTAAAACCCCTGGGTCAATAAAACGTCTGTTACGAGAAGTAAAACAGCGCATGCTAGGGTCAGCTTAGGCGCGTTGTTTATAAGAGACCTCAGGTCAAAGGGCAGGAGTGGTTGATGGGTCAGGCGAGTAGTCAGGCGGCAGGTGCCGAGCATTCAAACACCAAGCCGATCGGCATGCTGGTGGCAGCGGTCGGGGTGGTTTACGGCGATATCGGCACCAGCCCGCTCTACACCCTCAAAGAGGTGTTCAACGGTGGTTATGGGGTGCAGGTCAACCATGACGGTGTATTGGGGATCCTGGCGCTGATCTTCTGGTCGCTGATCTGGGTCGTATCGATCAAATACATGCTGTTTGTGCTGCGCGCCGACAACCAGGGCGAAGGCGGCATCATGGCTTTGACCGCATTGGCACGCCGGGCAGCGGGAGAGCGCAAGAAATTGCGCAGTTTCCTGGTGGTCTGCGGCCTGTGCGGCGCGGCGCTGTTCTATGGTGACAGCATGATCACCCCGGCGATTTCCGTGTTGTCGGCGGTTGAAGGCCTGGAGCTGGCGTTCGACGGCCTGGAGAAATGGGTCGTGCCGATTGCACTGGTCGTACTGGTGGCGCTGTTTCTGATCCAGAAACACGGCACCGACCGCATCGGCAAGTTGTTCGGGCCGGTAATGGTGACCTGGTTCCTGGTGCTGGGCGGGCTGGGCATCTATGGCATCAGCCAGCACCCCGAAGTGCTCAAGGCACTGAACCCGATGTGGGCCGTGCGTTTCTTCGAGGCTCACCCAGGCATTGGCGTGGCCATCCTGGGCGCCGTGGTGCTGGCCCTGACCGGCGCCGAAGCGCTCTACGCCGATATGGGCCATTTCGGCCGCAAACCCATCGCCCGCGCCTGGTTTATCCTGGTGTTGCCGGCGCTGGTGCTCAACTATTTCGGCCAGGGCGCCATGCTGCTCGGCGATCCTGAAGCCGCGCGCAACCCGTTCTACCTGCTGGCGCCGAGCTGGGCGCTGATCCCCCTGGTGGTGCTGTCGACCCTGGCCACGGTGATTGCCTCCCAGGCGGTGATTTCCGGTGCGTTCTCCTTGACCCGCCAGGCGATCCAGCTGGGTTACATCCCGCGCATGCACATTCAGCATACCTCCAGCGCCGAACAGGGCCAGATCTACATCGGCGCGGTGAACTGGTCGCTGATGGTAGGCGTGATCCTGCTGGTGGTGGGCTTTGAGTCTTCCAACGCACTGGCTTCGGCCTACGGCGTGGCGGTGACCGGCACCATGCTGATGACCACCATTCTGGTCTCGGCGGTGATGTTGTTGCTGTGGAAATGGCCTCCCGTGCTGGCCGTACCGGTGCTGCTCTGCTGCCTGTTGGTGGACGGCCTGTACTTCGCCGCCAACGTGCCGAAAATCATCCAGGGTGGCGCCTTCCCGGTGATCGCGGGCATCGTGCTGTTCGTGTTGATGACCACTTGGAAGCGCGGCAAGCAATTGCTGGTGGAACGCCTCGACGAAGGCGGGCTGCCGCTGCCGATCTTTATCAGCAGCATCCGCGTACAGCCACCCCATCGCGTGCAGGGCACGGCGGTGTTCCTGACTGCGCGGCCCGACGCCGTGCCCCACGCGCTGTTGCACAACCTGCTGCATAACCAGGTGTTGCACGAGCAAGTGGTGCTGCTGACGGTGGTGTACGAAGACATCCCGCGCGTCCCGGCTTCACGGCGTTTCGAGGTGGATTCCTACGGGGAAGGGTTCTTCCGTGTGATCCTGCACTTCGGTTTCACCGACGAGCCGGATGTGCCCGAAGCGCTGAAGTTGTGCCACTTGGATGATCTGGATTTCAGCCCGATGCGCACTACCTATTTCCTCAGCCGTGAGACGGTGATCGCCTCGAAGATCGAAGGCATGGCGCGCTGGCGCGAAGGCTTGTTTGCGTTCATGTTGAAGAATGCCAACGGTAACCTGCGCTTCTTCAAACTCCCGGTAAACCGGGTGATCGAGCTGGGCACCCAGGTCGAAATGTAAGTATCTGCTGCACGGGAGCCGGCCATCGGCTCCCGCTTTGCTTCTGAACCCTGTGCAATCCATCGTTGTCGACTAGGCTCTAAGCACTGTTGAACAGTGCCCATAGAACCCAGAAGAGGTGCGCCATGAGTCAGCTGCTCGAACCCTATACCCTGCGCCAATTGACCCTCCTGAACCGCATTGCCGTCTCGCCGATGTGCCAATACTCCAGTGATGATGGCCTGGCCAATGACTGGCACCTGGTCCACCTCGGCAGCCGTGCCGTCGGTGGCGCGGGGCTGATTTTCACCGAAGCCACTGCCGTGACGGCCGATGGGCGCATCACGGCCCAGGACCTGGGCCTGTGGAACGACCAACAGATTGAACCGCTGCAGCGCATCACCCGCTTTATTGCCGCCCAGGGCGCGGTGGCCGGCATCCAGTTGGCCCACGCCGGGCGCAAGGCCAGCACCCATCGGCCATGGATCGGCAAGCACGGCAGCGTCAAACCCGAGGACGGTGGTTGGGTGCCGGTAGGCCCATCGCCGATTGCCTTTGACCCTCAACACACTCAACCCCGGCAACTGGACGAAGAGCAGATCCAGCACGTGATCGCCGACTTCGTCGCTGCCGCCAAGCGTGCGCTCACCGCCGGTTTCGAGGTGGTGGAAATCCACGCGGCCCACGGTTATCTGTTGCACCAGTTCCTGTCGCCCATCAGCAATCAACGGCAGGACCAATACGGCGGCTCCTTTGAAAATCGTATCCGCCTGGTGCTTCAAGTGACCCAGGCGGTGCGCGAGGTCTGGCCCCAGGAATTGCCGCTGTTCGTGCGCGTGTCGGCCACCGACTGGGTGGAGGACGGCTGGAACCCCGATGAAACCGTCGAGCTGGCGCTTCGCCTCAAAGGCCTGGGCGTGGACCTGATCGACGTATCCTCCGGCGGCACCGCCGCCAATGCCGAGATCCCCACCGGGCCGGGCTACCAGACGCGCTTTGCCGAACGTGTGCGCAAGGAGTCGGGCATCGCCACCGGCACCGTTGGCATGATCACCGAGCCGGCCCAGGCCGAGCACATCCTGCGCACGTGTCAGGCCGATATCATCTTCCTGGCCCGTGAACTGCTGCGCGATCCGTACTGGCCATTGCATGCCGACGATGACTTGGGCGGGCGCAAGGCAATCTGGCCAGCGCAGTACCAACGGGCGACCCATCGGGACCAGCCGATTCATGAGTCTGACTTGAAGGATTGATCCGCCACAGGCGCCATCTGAACCCACCCTGAGCCGGTGGGTTTTTTCTGTCCGTTGCTGTGGGATCTGGGTGTAGGTATTTGTTACCGAAGTATTTTTTTAAGTGAATACTCTAAAAAAATCCCACACGTAACGAGATTGTTTCTACGCTTAGGATATGACCGATTTCTGGCCCAGGGAGTCAGTCTGTTTGTCCACGCAGGCGTTGCGCCTCACGGGATTCGGTTGGTGGGCACCGGAGTATTTGATTGATATCAGGAGAAGCAGTCCATGGCCAAGTCCGATAGCGTAGCAGGTTGGGTGGCGTCTTTTTTGACCCGCAGGGTATCCATGCGTGGCCGTCGTTTAAGTCGTGATGAGGTTGAGTTGCTCGCGCAGTATCGCGCCCTGAACGAGAGCGATCAGGTGGCGATGCGTTATCTCATTGGAGCGATGAAGAGCGTGTCGCGGTTTTAGAACCCACGGGTGAGCCGCGTGGGAGGGAACAGGCCCCTCCCACATTGGATATCAGGTGTACTTGCGCTGGTCCGGTGCCGGCGGGAAGTACTGATACAGCCAGGTTTCACTCAACGTGCGGTCCTGGGTGCGGATAAACAGGCGCAGTTCCACCGGCTCCACGCTGTCGCTGGTCGGGTACCAGTCGAACAGGATGCGGTAGCCCTTGATGTTGTCGAGCACCAGCACGCTGAAGTCCTTGACCTCACCATGGGAACACGTCACCACGGGCTCGATCCCGGTGCCGGGCGGTAAACGGTCAAGGCCCCCGCCCTTGAAGTCCACGGCAAAACGCCGCGCCCATACGTCCGGGTAATGCTCGCCCGGTGCCCAACCTTCGGTAAAGCCGCCCATGCCGGAACGGGTCGCGTCGACCTGGGCCAACGGCGTGCTCACCGGTGGCAAGGCGCTCCAGTACAGCTTGTAGCCATAGTTGAGCGACTCACCCGCAGCCACGGGCTTTTTCGGAGTCCAGAAGGCCACGATGTTGTCCAGGGTCTCGCCGGTGGTGGGGATCTCCAACAGGTCGATGGAGCCTTCGCCCCAGGCGGTGGTCGGCTCGACCCACAGGCTTGGGCGCTTGCTGTACCAGTCCACGGTGTCCTGATAGCTGGCGAACTCATGGTCGGTCTGCACCAGCCCAAAGCCTTTCGGGTCTTTGTCGGCGAATGCGTTGAATTGCAGCTTGGCCGGGTTGTTCAGCGGGCGGCAGATCCACTCGCCGTTGCCGCGCCACATCGCCAGGCGGTCCGAATCGTGGATTTGCGGGTGGATGGTGTCGCACATCCGGCGTTCGTGGGTGCCGCAGCTGAACATGCTGGTCATCGGTGCAATGCCCAGTTGCTCAATGGCGGTGCGCGCATTGATGTGCGCGTCGATCGCCATCACCACCTGGTTGGCCTGGCAGTCGATATCGAAGCGATAGGCGCCGGTGGCACTTGGCGAGTCGAGCAGGGCGTAGACCACAAAACGCGTGGCGTCCTTGTCCGGGGTTTCGAACCAGAACTGCGTGAAGTCAGGGAATTCCTCGCGTTTTTTCGCGTAGGTGTCGATGGCCAGGCCACGGGCAGACAGGCCGTATTGGCCGGTGGAATCCACGGCGCGGAAGTAGCTGGCACCGAGAAACGACAGCACGTCATGGCGATCCAGTTCCGGGGCCTTGAACAGTTTGAAACCGGAGAAGCCCAAGTCGCCGGTCAGCTGTTTGGTGTCGACGGTGGTTTTTTCATAGTTGAACAGCGATGGGCGAAAGTGCACCTCGCGGGCTTCACGGGTTTTCGGATCAACGCTGTGCATGCGCACCGGCGTCTTGAAACCCATGCCGACGTGGAAAAACTGCACGTCCAACTGGCCGTTCAACTCTTTCCACAGCGAATGCTTGCCGTCGTAGCCGATGGCGTTGAAATTCTGCGGGGTCATGGTCGCCAGGGTCGGCGGCAGCACCTGTTTGGTGTCTTTATAAGCGGTCCCGGCGAGTTGCTTGGCCTGGGCCTTGAGTGCGTCGAAGTCGAACGCCACGGCCTTGCCGTCGGCGGCACGGTTCCCGGCCCAGGCCTGCGCGGCCAGCAGGCCGCTGGCCGACAAACCGGTGTAAGCCGCAATGGCCATGGACGCTTTGAGCAAATTCCTGCGGTGCATAGAGACAACCTGTCGTGAGCAAATCCCGCGCCGTTCCTGGCACGTAGCGGATCAGAAATTACGGTTCGGACATGCCTTCGGCCAAACGCAACGGACATTAAACAGACGCCGGATAGCTTAAGCGGTTCGATGACGTAGGAAAATTGATTGATGGCGGGTTGATGGCATTGCAAGTGCGACAAGACATTTCCGCGCCTAATGTGGGAGGGGCAAGCCCCTCCCACATTGACTATTGCAGTGCTTGTCAGAGCGTCTTTCAGGCGACTTCACCAACTGCCCGGTAAGCCTCATCGATCGCCGCATGGGCATACGCGCTCCACGCCGCATCCGAATTGGCGATGCTCACATGTCCTACAGGCTTGCGCGCCAAATTCATCAACGCTTCGTTCTCATCGGCGTCATCAAACAAGCTGTTGGAGAAGCTCGCATAACCATGTGACCAACGGTTGACCGTGATCGCCAGAATATCCGTCTCATGCTTGAACCCACCCGGCCCGAGCATGCGTTGCAACTGGTCACGCAATTGCGCCTCCAACTGCTCGAACGTCTGCCCATACAGCTTGCCCCGTCCGGCGCGGGCTTGGTCGCGGGCGTTCATGCCGCTGTCGGGGCTGGTAGGCACGTAGACCAGGTGCAGCCCAATCGGCTGCGTCGGGTCGCGTGGATGATTGTAGCCGCCCATGCTCACCGGGTAGTCCAGTTTGATGCGGCTGTACGGTTGGGTCGCCGCGTAGATCTCATGCACTCCCAGTTGCTGGAACGACTGCCAATTGCGGATCACTACCTTGGTGTACACCAGCGGGTATTTCACGTTCTGGCTGAGCGCACGGGCCTG
The DNA here is from genome assembly GCF_002742485.1 of Pseudomonas sp. 2822-17. Classification (NCBI taxonomy): domain Bacteria; kingdom Pseudomonadati; phylum Pseudomonadota; class Gammaproteobacteria; order Pseudomonadales; family Pseudomonadaceae; genus Pseudomonas; species Pseudomonas sp. 2822-17. The sequence goes on along the minus strand of NZ_LJRZ01000295.1, from coordinate 172,984 downwards.
AGGCGCCGGCAGGTCTTTGAGCAGGTACGGAATCATCATGTTGTAGCACGCCAGGATGCAGCGCTTGCCGCGCACCTGGGCGAGCTGGCCGCCGCGGCTGTAGCCGATATGCACGCCACCGTCGACGTTGCGCACGCTGACGGCCGTGCTGTTCAAGCGCAGCCGTACCGCCGCCTTGGGCTGGTCGAGCCTGGCGTAATCAAAGGTGGCCAGCACGATATCGTCCATGGTGTGCCCCGGCGCCACGCCGGGTATCAGGCTGCGCACCAGCAACCGCGCCACCGAGGCATTGCCATCCGGGAAGTGGTAGATGTAGGGCTCTTCCATTTCCGCTGCGGCTTCTTCGCTGATTGGCGCCAGGTTCATCCCCGCAAAGCCTGGGAAACCCACGCTATAGGCATCGGCCGCTGCCACGGCATCAATGCTCAGCGCCATGAAGTCATTGGTTCGGCTCTGGAAGTACTTCACCGCGCCTTCCGATAACCCTACGTCCTTGAGCAGGAAATTGCGGTAGCTGGTGGCCGACAGGTAGTCGGCCTTTTCTTCGGCTGTTTTACCCGGCAGGTAATCCTTGGGCGCCGTGTGCAGGTCGATCAACGCCTGGCGGTCTGCTGCCGGCAGAGGAAAGTCATTGATGAACTCGTGGATGGGCCGCGCATGCAGTTGGTCTGGCGCAATGTCATCAGCCACCATGGGCGTCGGGTCACCGGTCACCAGTTTGTCTTCGCCGAAGTTTTCCTTGTCGAAAAACACCCCGCGCGACAGCCCCAGGTTGGGGTAGAACTGGCGGTCGAAGGCGGTTTCGAAGCGCTTGATAGTGACGCCGAGCTTCTTCAACAGCCCGTTCACTTCCTTGCTGTACAGATGGTTCGGCGATTGCAACGCCTCGCTGCCGCCGTAACCGATGATCATGCGGCCACCGGCCTGGAATTCATTGCGCTTGGCGTGGCCGCCGAAGTCGTCGTGGTTTTCCAGGATCAGGATCTTCGCCTTCGGGTGCTTCTCCCGGTAGAACCACGCCGCCGACAAACCACTCAAGCCTCCGCCGACCACCACCAGGTCGTAATCCTCGGTAATCGGCAGTTTTTCGGTGTCGAACACCTTCTTTTCCCAGCCCATCTGGTGCGCCACTTCGAACGAGCCGACATGGCTGCCGCGCAGGCCGGTGAGGGCAGGGGGGTAGTAGCGGCCATCGGGTGCAGCCTGGAGCAGTTGCAGCGGAGTCATGCCTGCGGCAACAGTAATGGCGACGCCGTTGAGGAAGTCGCGGCGGGTGATGTCCATGGGGGGCAACCTGAGATTTTATTGTTGTAGGACCGGCACCCAAGGCAGGTGCCGGGAGGCGCTCGATCAGTGCTTGAACATCACGTGGCGAACCGTGGTGTAGTCCTCCAGCCCGTACATGGACATGTCCTTGCCGTAACCCGACAGTTTCTGACCGCCATGGGGCATTTCGCTGACCAGCATGAAGTGGGTATTCACCCACGTGCAGCCATACTGCAAGCGCGCAGCCAAACGATGGGCGCGGCCTACATCGGCGGTCCATACGGAGGACGCCAAGCCGTAGTCCGAATCATTGGCCCAGCCCAATACCTGCGCTTCGTCGGTGAACCTGGTCACCGACACCACCGGTCCGAACACCTCGCGGCGCACGATTTCATCGTCCTGTTGCGCATCGGCCAGTACCGTCGGTTCAAAGAAGAACCCGTTGCCTTCCACCGCCTTGCCACCCGTCACCAGGCGGATATGCGGCTGCGCCACGGCACGCTCGACAAACCCGGCGACACGGTCGCGATGCTGTGCGGTGATCAACGGGCCCAGTTCGGTGGCCGGGTCATCCTGCAAGCCATATTTGATAGTGGCGACGGCCGCACCGAGCTTCTCGACAAATGCGTCGTAGATATCCGCCTGGGCGTAAATGCGGCACGCGGCCGTGCAGTCCTGGCCAGCGTTATAGAAGCCGAACGTGCGGATACCTTCCACGGCGGCCTCGATGTCCGCGTCGTTGAAGATGATCACCGGCGCCTTGCCGCCCAGCTCCATGTGCATGCGCTTCACGCTGTCGGCCGTGCTGGAAATGATATTCGCGCCGGTGGCGATGGAGCCGGTCAGCGACACCATGCGCACCTTCGGGTGGTTCACCAGCGGGCTGCCTACGGTTGGCCCACGACCGAAGACCAGGTTGAGTACACCGGCCGGGAAAATCTCCGATGCCAGTTCAACCATGCGCAACGCGGTCAGCGGGGTTTGCTCCGACGGCTTGAGCACCACGGTATTACCGGCGGCGAGGGCTGGGGCGATTTTCCAGGCGACCATCATCAGCGGGTAGTTCCACGGTGCGATAGAGGCGATCACGCCCACCGGGTCGCGGCGGATCATCGACGTGTGGCCCGGCAGGTATTCGCCGCCGGCCGAACCGCTCATGCAACGGCTGGCGCCGGCGAAGAAGCGGAATACATCGGCAATCGCCGGGATCTCGTCGTTCAGCGCCGCGCTGTAGGGCTTGCCGCAGTTGTCCGACTCCAGCTTGGCCAGCTCTTCGCCGTGGGCTTCGATTGCGTCGGCCAGTTTCAGCAGCAGCAGGGAGCGGTCCTTCGGCGCGGTTTGCGACCAGCTTTCAAAAGCCGAGTCGGCAGCACGCACGGCCGCGTCGACCTGGGCTTCGCTGGCTTCGTTGATTTCCACCAGCACCCGGCCCAACGCCGGGTTGAAAATCGCCTGGGCCGGGCCTTCGCCTTCGACCAGGTGGCCGTTGATCAGCAGTTTGGTTTGCATGGTTCAGCTCTCCTCAAACTAATGTTATTTCCCTGAAGAAACCGGCTCTAAATGTGGGAGGGGGCTTGCCCCTTCCCACATTTAGAGCCGCGTTCCTCCAGTCACAGAGTTATTTACCGCCACTTCCCGCCACGCTTTCACCGCCGCGTGTCAGGTAATAGGCACCGAGAATCGGGAACATCGTGACCAGCATCACCAGCATCGCCACCACGTTGGTCACCGGCACATCCCGAGGGCGACTGAGCTGGTTGAGCAACCACAGTGGCAAGGTGCGCTCGTGGCCAGCGGTGAAGGTGGTGACGATGATTTCGTCGAACGACAGCGCAAACGCGAGCATGCCGCCGGCCAGCAGCGCCGAGCCCAGGTTGGGCATGATGATGTAGCGGAAGGTCTGCCAACCGTCGGCGCCCAGGTCCATCGAGGCCTCGATCAGGCTATGGGAGGTGCGGCGCAAGCGGGCGATGACGTTGTTGTAGACGATCACTACGCAGAATGTCGCGTGGCCGACGATGATGGTGAACATCCCAGGCTCAATGCCCAGTGTCTTGAAGGTCGCCAGCAGCGCGATACCGGTGATGATGCCCGGCAGCGCAATCGGCAGGATCAGCATCAGCGACACGCCTTGCTTGCCGAAGAACTCGCGGCGATACAGCGCCGCCGACGCGAGGGTGCCGAGCACCATGGCGATCAGGGTGGCGATGGCGGCGATCTGCAGCGACAGTTTGATCGACTCCAGCACGTCCGGTCGGGCAAACGCCACGCTGAACCACTTCAACGTGAAGCCCTGGGGCGGAAAGCTGAACGCGGCTTCTTCGGTGTTGAAGGCATAGAGGAAGATGATCAGGATCGGAAAGTGCAGAAACACTAACCCGCCCCAGGCCGCGATCTTCAAGCCTATTGATGACTGCATTTGAGGTGAAGAGTCAGAGTGCATCGAAGGCCCCCAGGCGTTTGACGATGGACAGGTACACCGCAATCAGCACGATGGGCACCAGGGTGAACGCCGCGGCCATGGGCATATTGCCGATGGCACCTTGCTGGGCATACACCATGCCACCGACGAAGTAACCCGGCGGGCCCACCAGTTGCGGCACGATGAAATCGCCCAGGGTCAGCGAAAACGTGAAGATCGACCCGGCCGCAATCCCCGGAATCGACAGCGGCAGAATCACCTGCATAAAGGTCTGGCGCGGCTTGGCGCCCAGATCCGCCGAGGCTTGCAGCAACGACGGCGGCAAACGCTCCAGGGATGCCTGGATCGGCAAAATCATGAACGGCAGCCAGATATAGACGAACACCATGAACCGCCCCAAATGCGAGGTGCTCAAGGTGCTGCCGCCCACGCCGGGAATGCCCAGCACGAACTGCAACACCGGCTCCAGCCCCAGGTGCTGCACAAACCACTGCGCCACGCCGCCCTTGGCCAGCAGCAAGGTCCAGGCGTAGGCCTTGACGATATAGCTGGCCCACATCGGCATCATCACCGCGATGTAGAAGAACGCCTTGGTCTTGCCCGTGGTGTAGCGCGCCATGTAGTAGGCAATCGGGAAGGCCACGATGGCGCTGGCGATCGACACCACAATCGCCATGCTCAGGGTGCGCAGGATGATGTCGAAGTTCGACGGCTGGAACAGCGCGGCGAAGTTGGCCAGGGTCAGGTCCGGCGTGACCGCCATGGTGAAGTCGTCGAAGGTGTAGAAGCCTTGCCACAGCAGGGTCAGCAACGAGCCGAGGTAGATCGCGCCGAACCAGATCAGCGGCGGTATCAGCAGCATGGCCAGGTACAGGTTGGGCTTGCGGTACAGCAGGTTGGAGAACCTGCGCATCGGCGGTTGGGAAAGGGCCAGGCTCATGTCACACCTCGCCTGCAGTGTCGGTCAGCGGCGTCATGGCTTCCCGCGCCCAGCGCGCGGTGATCGGCTGGCCGACCTGATGGCCGCTGCTGATGTCCAGCCACTGGTTGTTGGCCTGGCTGATGTTCAACGCCTGGCCGTTCTCCAGTTTCAGCTCATAGCGGGTGGCGCTGCCCTGGTACTGGATATCATGCAGCAGGCCGCTGATTTCAACTTCGTCGGCACCCAGCGGGCCTTCGGCGAACCGCACATGCTCCGGACGGATCGAAAACGGCTGCGCGCTGCCGCTCAGGCGCTGGGCCAGTTCGCCGCGAATCACGTTGGAGGTGCCGACGAATTCGGCGACGAATGCGGTGGCCGGTTTCATATACAGGTTGCGCGGGGTGTCGACCTGTTCGATGCGGCCTTTATTGAAGACCGCCACACGGTCAGACATCGACAAGGCTTCGGTCTGGTCATGGGTGACGAAGATGAAGGTGATGCCCAGCTGGCGTTGCAGCTTTTTCAACTCGCTCTGCATCTGCTCGCGCAGCTTGAGGTCGAGGGCGCCCAGCGGTTCGTCGAGCAGCAACACGCGGGGGCGATTGACCAGGGCGCGGGCCAGGGCCACACGCTGGCGTTGACCGCCCGAAAGTTGCACCGGCTTGCGCTCGCCATAACCGCCGAGGGCGACCATGCCCAAGGCTTCTTCGGCGCGGTTCAGTCGCTCGGTCTTGCCCACGCCTTTGACCTTGAGGCCGTAGGCCACGTTGTCGCGCACGTTCATATGGGGGAACAGCGCGTAATCCTGGAATACCGTGTTTACATCGCGTTGATACGGCGGCAGGCCGGCGGCCTCCTCGCCATGAATCCGGATCGAGCCGGCGCTCGGCTGCTCGAACCCGGCGATCAGGCGCAGGCAGGTGGTCTTGCCCGAGCCGGAAGGGCCGAGCATGGAAAAGAACTCGCCGTCCTGGATATCGATGGAAACCCGGTCAACGGCCTTCACTTCGCCGAACTGACGGGAAACGTGGGTGAATTGGACTGCAAGCGTCATGGTGCGGTGCTCCAAAAAAGCATGGGCCGTCGCAGCGGCCCGGTCTGGGCTTCTGAAAAAACGAGGATGCATGTGTGCTGCGCTGAAACGGTGAAAATCGGGCTTTTGTGGTGAGCGGGCTTGCCCCGCGCAGGGCAAGCCTGCTCACCACAAGAAGCAGTCTCTGGACCCTTAGCGGCCGCCCATGATCGCGATGTAATCCTGGGTCCAGCGGCTGTAGGGCACGAACTTGCCGCCTTCTGCCTGCGGGGTTTTCCAGAAGGCGATCTTGTCGAACTGGTCGAACCCGTTGGTCTTGCACCCTTCGGCACCCAGCAGTTCGCTTTCCTTACAGGCCGCAGGCACCGCCGGCAGCGAGCCGAACCACGCCGCGACATCGCCCTGGACCTTCGGCTGCAGCGACCAGTCCATCCACTTGTAAGCGCAGTTCGGGTGCTTGGCTTCGCTGTGCAACATGGTGGTGTCGGCCCAGCCGGTGGCGCCTTCCTTGGGGATAGTCGAGGCAATCGGCTGTTTCTCGTTGACCAACCCGTTGACTTGATACGGCCAGGCGCTGGAGGCCACCACGCCTTCGTTCTTGAAGTCACTCATTTGCACGGTGGTGTCGTGCCAGTAGCGGTGGATCAACGGTTGCTGGGCGCGCAACAGGTCGAGCACGGCTTTGTACTGGGTTTCGGTCAGCTCATACGGGCTCTGGATGCCCAGTTCCGGCTGGGTAGATTTGAGGTACAGCGCCGCATCGGCAATGTAGATCGGGCCGTCATACGCCTGCACGCGGCCTTTGTTCGGCTTGCCGTCCGGCAGGTTCTGGGCGTTGAACAGCACATTCCAACTGGTGGGCGCGGTCTTGAACACGTTGGTGTTGTACATCAGCACGTTCGGGCCCCACTGGTACGGGGTGCCGTAGGTCTGCTGGCCGACCACGTACCACGGCGCATCCTTGAGGCGTGGGTCGATGTTCTTCCAGTTGGGGATCAGCGCGGTGTTGATCGGCTGCACACGCTTGCCGACGATCAGCCGCAGCGACGCATCGCCCGACGCAGTGACCAGGTCATACCCGCCCTTGGCCATCAGGCTGACCATTTCGTCAGAAGTGGCGGCAGTTTTCACATTGACCTTGCAACCGGTTTCCTTCTCAAAACCAGTGACCCAGTCGTAGGCCTTGTCGCTTTCGCCACGTTCGATATAGCCAGGCCAGGCGACGATATCCAGCTGGCCTTCACCGGCGCCTACCGCCTTGAGCGGTTCGGCGGCCTGAATGCTGGCGCTGGCCAGCAGCGCGGTGGTCAAGGCACTGAGCAGTGCGGTCTTGTGCGCGGACATGGGGGTTCCCTCTTCTTTAATTATGGTCGGGGCAGTTGTGTGCAACCGGTGACGCAGAAGCTTAGTTGTTGTTTTAAAGATGTTGGCCGTGGCGGGCCATGATGTGGCGCACCACGCTGTAGTCCTGTAGCGAATCGCTGGACAGATCTTTCCCATACCCCGAGCGCTTCAAGCCGCCGTGGGGCATTTCGCTGACCAGCATGAAATGGCTGTTGATCCAGGTGCAGCCATATTGCAGGCGCGCTGCCACCTGCATGGCTTTGTCCAGGTTTTGGGTCCATACGGAGGAGGCCAGGCCGTACTCGGAGTCGTTGGCCCAGTCCACCGCCTGTTCCAGCTCGTCGAAGCGGGTCACCGTGACCACCGGACCAAACACTTCGCGCTGCACGATCTCATCATTCTGTTTACAACCGGCGAGCAACGTTGGCTGGTAATAGAAGCCCGCGCCGGAATGCACCGCGGCGCCGGTGACCCGTTCGATATGGGGCTGGCCGAGGGCGCGCTCGACAAAGCTGGCCACGCGGTCGCGCTGGCGTGTGCTGATCAGCGGGCCCAGTTCGTTGTCGGCATCGCGCTTGCCGGCAAAGCGCAGGCTGCTGACCGCCGCACCGAGGTCGGCGACCAGCTTGTCGTGAATCCCCGCCTGGGCGTAGATGCGGCAGGCGGCGGTGCAATCCTGGCCGGCGTTGTAATAACCGTAGGCGCGCACGCCTTCGACCACGGCTTGCAGGTCGGCGTCGTTGCACACGATCACCGGCGCCTTGCCGCCCAGTTCCAGGTGCGTGCGTTTCAGGGTTTTCGACGCGGCCTGCAGGATTTTTTGCCCAGTGACGATATCGCCGGTCAGGGACACCATGCGCACTTTCGGGTGGCTGACCAGATGGCTGCCCACGCTTTCGCCGCCGCCACACAGGATGTTGATGACACCGCGTGGTAACAAGTCCTTCAGCACGGGGGCCAAGGCGAGGATCGACAGCGGTGTGTGTTCCGACGGCTTGAATACCAGGGTATTTCCGGCAGCCAGGGCGGGCGCGATCTTCCACGCGGCCATCATCAATGGGTAGTTCCACGGCGCAATGGAGGCGACGACGCCAATCGGGTCGCGCCGCACCATGCTGGTGTAGCCCGGCAGGTATTCGCCGCTCAGTTGCCCGGTCTGGCAGCGCACGGCCCCGGCGAAGAAGCGGAACACGTCGACGGTGGCGCTCAAGTCATCCTGACGCGCCAGGTGCAGTGGCTTGCCGCAGTTCAGGGATTCCAGGCGGGCCAGGTAGTCGGCTTGTTTTTCGATGGCATCGGCGATGCCCAGCAGAATGTTCGAACGTTGCTGCGGCGTGGTCCGTGACCAGCCGGCAAATGCACGGTGGGCGGCGAGGATGGCCGATTCCACCTGCTCGGTGCTGGCTTCGGCGATCTGGGTGAGCACTTCACCGGTGGCCGGGTTGAGGATCGGCTCGGCAAAACCCTGGCCGTGGACCAGTTCGCCGTCAATCAGCAATGCAGTAAGCAGCGGGGTAGACGCGCCGGACATTTTTCGCGATCTCTTTTCTTGTGTGGCCATGGGCGTTCTCTTACGAGGGCCTGACCTTTCTCTTATGGATGCACAGAGACTAGAGGTCAGGCGCGAGGTCAACAAATACTAAATACTGAATGCAGCATTCGATTAAATAGATGGCTTGCGTGGATGGGGCTGTTCCCGGGCGACGGTGAGGAACGGGTCCACCAGTGCCGGTCGCGCCGTGCCACGGCGCCACGCCAGGCCTACGTCGAGGGTCTGGCTGAGATCCGCAATCGGTCGCGCCTCAATAATGTCGCCCTCCAGGGACCATGGGCGGTAGGTCATGTCCGGCTGGATCGATAGGCCCAGGCCTGCCGCCACCAGGCTTCGGACGGCTTCCGTCGAGGCGGTGCGTAACGTAACGCGCGGTTGTAGTCCGGCGCTGGCCCACATGCGCTGTGCGTTGTGGCCCATTTCATCGACATTCAGCTGAATCAGCGGCTCGCGCGTGACATCGGCAAGGTTGATGCTGTCGTGTTCCAGCAGCGGATGCTGCGCCGGCAGCCACAGGCGGTGGGGCGAGTGAGTAAGCACTTCGGTCTGCAGGGCGTGGCGGTCTTCCAGGTTGGAAAGGATCAGCACGCCGACATCGATCTCGCCGCTGACGAGTAAGTGTTCGATATATGGGCGCTCGTCCTCCATCACACGGATCTCCACGTTGGGGTAGGCGCGCTGGAAACGGGTGAGCAGGTCGGCGAGGTAGTAGCCGGCCACCAGGCTGGTCACGCCGATGATCAATTGGCCGGCGACCTGGTCGGTGCTTTGTTGCAGGCTGCGTTTGGCGTTGTCCACGGTGGCGAGGATCAAGTGCGCCTGGCGCAGGAACTGGTGGCCCTGGTGGGTCAGGGTCATGCCCTTGGCGTGGCGGTTGAACAGGTTGACGCCGATTTCCTGCTCCAATTGCTGGATCGCCAGGGTCAGCGTCGACTGGGAAATAAACGCGGTCTGCGCGGCGGCCGAGATTGAGCCGGTCTCGGCCACGGCGATAAAGTGCCGGATTTGACGCAAGGTCATCATGCTGGAATTACCAGTGGGGTGTTTTTATAGATTTGTCCGAGTGTATATCGGTTTTAGCGAACGGCAGCGGCGTTACATCTGGAAGCACTCTAGATCGGGGCTTTTTGGCACTTAGTTTTACGCTGGTGGCCTATTGGTCCAATGAACCCAAGTGTCTGGAGGCTACGAATGAATACCCGTGGATTGCTCGATCAGTTGCTCAAGTCCGGCCAGGACATGTTGCAAAACAAGGCTGGTGGCCAACGCAAGCAAGACGATAAAGGTGCTTTGGGCGGTCTGCTGGGCGGCGCTGGGTTGGGCAGCCTGCTCGGCGGTGCCGGTGGTGGCGCCCTGGCGGCGGGGGCCATGGGCCTGTTGCTGGGCAATAAAAAGGCGCGCAAATTCGGCGGCAAAGCCCTGACCTATGGCGGGCTGGCCGCATTGGGTGTGATTGCCTACAAGGCCTACGGCAACTGGCAGGCCAACCAAGCCAATGCGCCCAAGGGCGAACCGCAGACCATCGACCGCCTGCCACCGGCCCAGGTCGAGCAACACAGCCAGGGCATTCTCAAGGCGCTGGTCGCAGCGGCCAAGGCGGACGGTCATGTGGACGAACGCGAGCGCGAACTGATCGAAGGCGAGTTCACCAAGCTGGACAACGACCGCGAACTGCACAACTGGCTGCACGCCGAGCTGAACAAACCCCTTGACCCCGCCGATGTCGCTCGTGCCGCCAGCACCCCGGAAATGGCTGCCGAAATGTACATCGCCAGCGTGATGCTGGTAGACGAAGAAAACTTTATGGAAAAAGCGTATCTGGACGAACTGGCCCGCCAACTGAAACTGGAGCCTGGGTTGAAGCTGGAGCTGGAAAAGCAGGTGCGGCTCAACCAATAAGCACGCATGCACACAAATCCAAATGTGGGAGGTGAGCAAGTCACCTCCCACATTTGCTTTGCGAGCGCTATTCCATTCCCGCTCTCCTGTGTCGTCCAAGCAGGTATTGGATCATTGCGGTATCCAGGGTGCGGCCAGCTGTAGTTTGATCAGATAGCGTTCTTGAGTGGGATTTCGAACATCCTTGAAGCGATTAACCACCAGCATTACCTGATATTTGTCTGCGGCCTGCCATATAGACGTACCCCCTTTGTTTACGTTGCGTAGTCGCGCACGCCATTGAGGTGTGTCGGCAAAGGGAGGGTCGTCTTTTACGTGAATGGGGATCCAGCCGCCTTTGCGCCATTGTTCCTGTAGGTCCAGTACGACCTGCAGGGCGTCGTCTATCAACAGCGGTTCGATTTGAGGGGACATGCGAATGCCTTCGACCCGTCCGTTACCGAAGCCTACCGTGAGAAAGCGAGCGAGAGGTGTCACGAATCCATATTCAGCGTCTACGAGTCGCAATCGGGCATTTGACCTGGGAGTCCTGAACCAATGATGCCCGGTAATGGAGGGGCCGATCTTTGCGCTGGAACGTTGTCGCATGTCTTCCCAGGGCTCGCCGGGCGTCAGCGCGATTTCCGGATCATCGGCACCGAAGAATATCGCGAGCCATACGAAAAGGACTACGGCGGCCGACCAGAGGCCGACACGTCGCCAATTCATCTGCGCGATCCACCTCATTGGACGCCACGACCTTCGGCGATATCTTCAAGTGCTTGCTCGATCAGATACCGATCATCAGCGATCAGCGTGCCGCCCGGCGCCACAATTTCTTCTGCCTGCTTCTGGTAGGTGCGCCAACTGCGTTCGCAAGAAGAGTCGAGCACCTCGCTGAATATCGCAGGCGCTGGCTTTGACGCTGAGGCAGGCGTCGTGCGAGGTATTGACGCTGGGGGCGATGTAGGAGCGGCACTGTTTTGTACGGAGGTTTCTTCGCCGCTAAGCGTCTGATAACGCTCTAACTGGTCGGCAATCAGACGAGGGGGCGGATCGCATTTGCACTGACAGATATCGTCCGATAGCGCCACTCTTTGTCCCCGTGCCCACTGCTCACGGCGTGGCCCCACGCAGACAATGGTGCCCGTAGTTTTACACACAGGGCAACGCACTTCGTGGCCTTCAAGGGCAATGTCGACTTGCTTGATGGCGAAGCCAATCAAACCACCGACGACGGTACCGCCTGCAGTCGTTCTGGCCCCTCGGGTAATAAAGTAGCGTCGCATGCCAGATATGTCCTTTTGTTAGCTGGGACAGGCACGCTAGGTGAGGAAAAAAAAGCTTGGTAGTCGGACGATTCTTGGCTTGGCGTAGGCGGGTTCTGTAATCACCATCAGGGTGTTTTTGCATTCTGTGAGCGCTACATCAAAACCCGTTGATTAATGAGGCCTTCTGCTCAGCTATACTCCCCTCCATTTGAATGGCCCTTCGAGGAAATACTGTGAAGAACTGGACCTTGCGCCAACGCATCCTGGCAAGTTTTGCGGTCATTATCGCCATCATGCTGTTAATGGTCGTGGTCTCCTATTCACGGTTGCTGAAGATTGAAGTCAGCCAGGAAGCTGTCCGAGACGATGCGGTGCCAGGGGTTTACCTCAGTTCCATGATCCGCAGTGCGTGGGTCGACAGTTATCTGCAGACCATCGATATCATTGGTCTGCGCGAGGATAAAACCTTCACCAATACCGATAAGAACGACTACAAGGCCTTCGAAGCGCGCATCGAGCAGCAGATGGCCAGCTACGAAAAAACCGTGCACAGCCAGGCTGACCGCATGGAGTTCGACAACTTCAAGGCCGCACACATCAATTACAACAAGGTCCTTGAGCGAGTACTGGACCGCGTCCAGAACAATGACCTGCCCGCTGCGCGTGAAATGCTTGAAGAGCAACTGACGCCGATCTGGACCGAAGGTCGCATGAAGCTCAATGACATTATTACCGAGAACAAAAACGTCGCTGACCGTGCCACCGCGGCCATTGACGACGCCGTGCTGTCGGCCAAGATCAGCATGGGCGTGTCGCTGATCATCGCCATCCTGGCCGCCGGCCTGTGTGGCCTGCTGCTGATGCGCGCAATCATGGCGCCGATGCAGCGTATCGTCGAAATCCTCGACACCATGCGCACGGGCGATCTGAGCAAACGCCTGAACCTTGAGCGCAAGGACGAATTCGGTGCGGTGGAAACCGGCTTCAACGACATGATGACCGAACTCACTGCCCTGGTTTCCCAGGCGCAACGCTCTTCGGTACAGGTCACCACCTCGGTGACCGAGATTGCCGCCACCTCCAAGCAGCAACAGGCCACCGCCACTGAAACAGCGGCAACGACCACCGAGATCGGCGCCACATCGCGGGAAATCGCCGCCACGTCCAAGGATCTGGTGCGCACCATGACCGAAGTCTCCACTGCTGCCGACCAGGCTTCGGTGGCCGCCGGTTCCGGCCAGCAAGGCCTGGCGCGCATGGAAGAGACCATGCACTCGGTGATGGGCGCTGCCGACCTGGTGAACGCCAAGCTGGCGATCCTCAATGAGAAGGCCGGCAACATCAACCAAGTGGTGGTGACCATCGTCAAGGTCGCCGACCAGACCAACCTGCTGTCCCTGAACGCCGCCATCGAAGCTGAAAAGGCCGGTGAATACGGGCGTGGGTTTGCCGTGGTCGCAACCGAGGTGCGTCGCCTGGCCGACCAGACCGCCGTGGCCACCTACGACATCGAGCAGATGGTGCGCGAGATTCAGTCGGCGGTGTCCGCGGGCGTGATGGGCATGGACAAGTTCTCCGAAGAAGTGCGCCGCGGCATGTTCGAAGTGCAGCAAGTGGGCGAGCAACTCTCGCAGATCATCCATCAGGTACAGGCCCTGGCGCCGCGGGTGTTGATGGTCAACGAAGGCATGCAGGCCCAGGCCACCGGCGCCGAGCAGATCAACCACGCGCTGGTGCAACTGGGGGATGCCAGCAGCCAGACCGTGGAATCCCTGCGCCAGGCCAGTTTTGCGATTGATGAACTGAGCCAGGTTGCGGTGGGTCTGCGCAGCGGCGTGTCGCGTTTCAAAGTCTGATGAGCGACCTCGCGGCTAAACGCGGCGCCGTCCCGGCAGCGAAAAAGGCGTTGTTCCTGGTGTTTCACATCGGTAGCGAACGTTATGTCCTCAAGGCCACCGAAGTGGCCGAGGTGCTGCCGCGCCTGCCGCTCAAGCCCATCGCCCATGCGCCTTCCTGGGTGGCTGGCATCTTTGCCCACCGTGGGGCGTTGGTGCCGGTGATCGACCTGAGCGCGCTGACCTTCGGTACGCCGGCGCAGGCTCGCACCAGCACGCGGTTGGTGCTGGTCAATTACCAGCCGCAACCTTGGGTCGAATCCCGCCGGCTGGGGCTGATCCTCGAACAGGCCACCGATACCCTGCGTTGCGACCCCGCCGAATTCCAGCCCTATGGCCTGGATAACCACCAGGCGCGCTACCTGGGGCCTGTGCGGGAGGATGCCTTGGGCTTGATGCAATGGATTGGCGTGAATGACGTGCTCACCGACGACGTGCGCGCCCTGTTGTTTTCTGCCGAGCTGAGCGTATGAGCAACGACCCGCGCTTCTTTGCCTTCCTCAAGGAACGTATCGGCCTGGACGTTGCGTCGGTCGGCGAGGCCATCATCGAACGTGCGGTGCGCCAGCGCAGCCAGGCCGTACAGGCGCGAACGCCAGGTGAATACTGGCAGCACCTGCAAAGCTCCCACGACGAGCAGCAAGCGCTGATCGAAGCGGTGATCGTCCCCGAGACCTGGTTTTTCCGTTACCCCGAATCCTTTGCGACCTTGGCCCGATTGGCGATTGCCCGTCTGGCCGAGATCAAGCAGATGCGTGCACTGCGTATCCTCAGCCTGCCGTGCTCCACTGGCGAAGAGCCCTATTCGATCGCCATGGCCCTGCTTGATGCTGGCCTGGCGCCGCACCAGTTCAAGGTGCTGGGCCTGGACGTCAGCCCGCTGTCGGTGGAGCGTGCGCGGCGCGGCGTGTATGGCAAAAACTCGTTTCGCGGCAGCGATATCGCCTATCGCGACCGCCACTTCATTGAACACGACGACGGGTTCCATATCGCCGACCGCGTGCGCGAGCAGGTGCGTCTGCAAGTCGGCAACCTGCTCGACCCGACGCTGCTGGCGAACGAGGCGAGCTATGACTTCGTGTTTTGCCGCAACCTTTTGATCTATTTCGACCAGCCCACCCAAAAACAAGTGTTCGATGTGCTCAAGGGCCTGACCCACGTGGACGGCGTCCTGTTTATCGGCCCGGCCGAGGGCAGCCTGTTGGGGCGCCACGGCATGCGTTCGATTGGGGTGCCGCAGTCCTTTGCCTTCAGCCGGCACGCCGAGCCGATCCAGCCTGAACCGGTGTTCGTGCCCATGCCGGCGCCTCAGCGCAGCGCGGCACCGATCCCCGTCAAGCCGCGACCGTTCAGCACCGTCAGCGCCCAGGTGGTGCCGATCAAGGCCCCGCCGCCTTCCGACGCAAGCACCTTGCTCAGCCGTATCGCCACCCTGGCCAACGAAGGCAAGAGTGCCGAGGCCCGTGCCGCCTGCGAGCAGTATTTGAACAGCCACCCGCCAGCCGCCCAGGTGTTTTACTGGCTCGGGCTGCTCAGCGATGTGGCCGGCAGCGCCCTGGAAGCCCAGGGTTTTTATCGAAAAGCCTTATACCTGGAACCCCAGCATCCGCAGGCCTTGATGCACCTGGCCGCGTTGCTCGAATCCCAGGGCGACAGTGCGGGGGCGCGCCGTTTGCAGGCGCGGGCCGCCCGTAGCGAGCGAGCAGACAGTGAGTCCAAACGATGAGTAGCCCCGACGCGCTCGACACCGCCGGCCTGGACCTGACCCTGGCCGACACCCAGGCCATCGACGATTGCTGGAACCGCATCGGTATCCACGGCGACAAGTCCTGCCCGCTGCTGGTGGATCATATTCATTGCCGCAACTGCGCCGTGTATTCGGCGGCCGCCACGCGCCTGCTGGATCGCTACGCCTTGCAGCAGGACGACCGTCGTCCGGCCGCTGCGGCTGAAGTCGACGAAGAGATCGTCACCCGCTCGTTGCTGATGTTCCGTCTCGGCGAAGAATGGTTGGGCATTGCTACCCGTTGCCTGGTGGAAGTGGCGCCGTTGCAACCGATTCACTCGCTGCCGCACCAGCGGTCCCGCGCCTTGCTCGGCGTGGCCAATGTGCGGGGGGCGCTGGTGGCGTGCCTGTCATTGGTGGAACTGCTCGGCCTGGACAGCACCGGCAACGGCGCCAGCGGTGGGCGAATCATGCCGCGCATGTTGATCATCGCCGCGCAGGATGGCCCGGTGGTGGTGCCGGTGGACGAAGTGGACGGCATCCATGCTATCGACGAACGCACCTTGCAGGCTGCATCGGCGTCCGGCACCCAGGCCAGCGCACGGTTCACGCAGGGTGTGTTGCAGTGGAAGGGCCGCAGCCTGCGTTGGCTGGACGAGGCGCAATTGTTGTCCGCCGTGACCCGGAGCCTCACATGACCCCCGACCAGATGCGCGATGCCTCGCTGCTGGAACTGTTCAGCCTGGAAGCCGATGCACAGACCCAGGTGCTGAGCGCGGGCCTGCTGGCCCTGGAGCGCAACCCGACCCAGGCCGACCAACTGGAAGCCTGCATGCGCGCGGCCCACTCGCTCAAGGGGGCGGCGCGCATCGTGGGGGTGGACGCTGGGGTCAGCGTGTCCCATGTCATGGAGGACTGCCTGGTCAGCGCCCAGGAAAGTCGTCTGTACCTGCAACCTGAACATATCGACGCCTTGCTGCAAGGCACCGACCTGCTGATGCGCATCGCCACCCCTGGCAACACCGTGGGACCAGCGGACATCGAAGCTTATGTGGCGTTGATGGAGCGTCTGCTGGACCCGTCCCTTCCGACCGCCAAGGTCGCGCCGCCACCCGTTGTGCCGGCGCCGGTGGTTGAAGAGCTCCCGCCGGAACCCGAACCCGCGCCGCCAGTGGCCAGCGATCCGCCGCGCCAGGGCAAACGCATGACCGAAGGCGGCGAGCGTGTACTGCGCGTGACCGCCGAGCGGCTTAACAGCCTGCTGGACCTGTCGAGCAAGTCCCTGGTGGAAACCCAGCGTCTCAAGCCGTACCTGGCGAGCATGCAGCGCCTCAAACGCATTCAAAGCCAGAGCGTGCGCGCCCTGGATGCCCTGGACGGCCAGCTCAAGACCCTGGATCTGAACCTCGAAGCCCAGGAAGCCCTGGCCGATACCCGCCGCCTGCTGAGCGAAGCCCAGGCGCTACTGGCGGAAAAAACCGCCGAGCTGGATGAGTTCGGCTGGCAGGCCGGGCAGCGCGCCCAGGTGCTCTACGACACCGCGCTGGCCTGTCGCATGCGTCCGTTTGCCGATGTGCTGGCCGGGCAGGTGCGCATGGTGCGTGACCTCGGCCGCAGCCTGGGCAAGCAAGTGCGCCTGGAGATCGAGGGCGAAAAGACCCAGGTCGACCGCGACGTATTGGAAAAACTTGAAGCGCCACTCACCCATTTATTGCGCAATGCCGTCGATCACGGCATCGAAATGCCTGACCAGCGCCTGCTCGCCGGTAAACCCGCCGAAGGCTTGATCCGCCTGCGTGCTTCCCATCAGGCCGGTTTACTGGTGCTGGAACTGAGCGACGACGGCAATGGCGTCGACCTGGAGCGCCTGCGCGGCACCATCGTCGACCGGCATTTGTCCACTCTGGAAACGGTGCTGACCCTCAGTGAAGAGGAGTTGCTCACGTTTCTGTTCCTGCCGGGGTTCAGCCTGCGTGACAAGGTCACCGAAGTGTCCGGGCGCGGGGTCGGGCTGGATGCGGTGCAGCATATGGTCCGCCAACTGCGCGGCGCGGTGGTGCTGGAGCAGACGGCGGGGCAGGGCAGCCGTTTCCATCTGGAAGTGCCGCTGACCTTGTCGGTGGTGCGCAGCCTGGTGGTGGAAGTCGGCGAAGAAGCCTACGCATTCCCCCTGGCGCATATCGAACGCATGTGCGACCTGGCCCCCGACGAGATCGTGCAACTGGAAGGCCGCCAGCATTTCTGGCACGAGGGCCGGCATGTCGGCCTGGTCGCCGCCAGCCAGTTGTTGCAGCGCCCGCCGGGGCAGAATAACGACGAGACCCTGAAAGTCGTGGTGATCCGCGAGCGCGATGCGGTGTACGGTATCGCCGTGGAACGCTTCATCGGCGAGCGGACCCTGGTGGTATTGCCGCTGGATGACCGCCTGGGCAAGGTCCAGGACATTTCCGCCGGTGCCTTGCTCGATGATGGCTCGGTGGTGTTGATTGTCGATGTGGAAGACATGCTGCGCTCGGTGGACAAGCTGCTCAACACCGGACGCCTCGAACGCATCGCCCGGCGCAGCCAGCAGGTCACCGAGGCGCCGCGCAAGCGCGTGTTGGTGGTGGATGACTCGCTCACCGTGCGTGAGTTGCAACGTAAATTGCTGCTTAATCGCGGGTACGAAGTGGCCGTTGCAGTCGATGGCATGGACGGCTGGAACGCCTTGCGCTCCGAAGACTTCGACCTGCTGATCACTGACATTGATATGCCTCGCATGGACGGTATTGAATTGGTCACACTCTTGCGCCGGGATACTCGCCTGCAATCGTTGCCGGTGATGGTGGTGTCGTACAAAGACCGTGAAGAGGACCGTCGCCGTGGGCTGGACGCCGGTGCCGATTATTACCTGGCCAAAGCCAGCTTCCACGACGACGCGTTGTTGGACGCCGTGGTGGAGCTGATCGGAGGCGCGCGGGCATGAGGATTGCGATCGTCAATGACATGCCCCTGGCGGTAGAGGCCTTGCGTCGCGCCTTGAGCTTCGAGCCCGCGCACGAGGTGGTGTGGGTGGCCGGCAATGGCCTGGAAGCGGTGCAGCGCTGTACCGAATTGACCCCGGACCTGATCCTGATGGACCTGATCATGCCGGTGATGGACGGCGTGGAGGCCACGCGGCAGATCATGGCCGAGACGCCGTGCGCGATCCTGCTGGTGACTGTCGACCGCCAGGCCAACATGAGCCGGGTGTTCGAAGCCATGGGGCACGGCGCCCTGGATGTGGTGGACACGCCGGCCCTCGGCGTGGGCAACCCCAAGGATGCGGCGGCGCCGCTGTTGCGCAAAATCCTCAACATCGGCTGGCTGATCGGCCAGCGTGGCAGCCGCGTGCGCACCGAAACCCCATCAGCGCGCACCACCGGCAAACGCCAGAGCCTGGTGGCTATCGGCTCGTCGGCGGGTGGCCCGGCTGCCCTGGAAATCCTGCTCAAGGGTTTGCCCCGGGACTTTCCCGCCGCCATTGTGCTGGTGCAGCATGTGGACCAGGTGTTCGCCGCCGGCATGGCCGAGTGGCTCAGCAGTGCTTCCGGACTGCCGGTGCGCCTGGCCCGCGAAGGGGAACCGCCACAAAGCGGCGTGGTGTTGCTGGCCGGTACCAATCATCACATTCGTCTATTGAAGAATGGCACGCTAGCCTATACCGCAGAGCCGGTGAACGAGATTTACCGGCCTTCGATCGACGTGTTCTTTGAAAGCGTGGCCAGCCACTGGAATGGCGATGCCGTTGGCGTACTGCTGACCGGCATGGGTCGCGACGGGGCCCAGGGCCTCAAGTTATTACGTGAAGAAGGTTATTTGACCATCGCCCAGGATCAGCAGAGCTCGGCGGTGTATGGCATGCCCAAAGCGGCGGCGGCAATTGATGCTGCTGTTGAAATTCGCCCACTGGACAGAATTGCGCCCCGATTGCTGGAGGTCTTTGCACAATGAACATGACCTCGCGTGATGTTGGCTTGCAGGTGGTAATTCAGGTGACTGCAGATGAATGATTTACAGATCGACGACGTCAAGACCGACGAAAATGCCGCCATGGTGTTGCTGGTCGACGACCAGGCCATGATCGGCGAAGCGGTGCGACGCGGCCTGGCCCATGAAGAAAACATCGACTTCCACTTCTGCGCCGATCCGCACCAGGCGATTGCCCAGGCTATCCGTATCAAACCGACGGTGATCCTGCAGGATCTGGTGATGCCCGGCCTCGATGGCCTGACCCTGGTGCGCGAGTACCGCAACCATCCGGCCACGGCGAACATCCCGATCATCGTGCTTTCGACCAAGGAAGACCCGCTGATCAAGAGCGCGGCGTTTTCGGCGGGGGCCAATGATTACTTGGTCAAGCTGCCGGATAATATCGAGTTGGTAGCGCGTATCCGCTATCACTCGCGGTCTTACATGACGCTGTTGCAGCGGGACGCGGCCTACCGCGCGTTGCGGGTCAGCCAGCAACAACTGCTGGACACGAATCTTGTGTTGCAGCGGTTGATGAACTCCGATGGGTTGACCGGGTTGTCCAATCGTCGCCACTTCGACGAATACCTGGAACTGGAATGGCGGCGGGCCATGCGTGATCAGACGCAGTTGTCGTTGCTGATGATCGATGTGGATTTCTTCAAGACCTACAACGACAGCTTCGGCCACGTTGAAGGGGATGAAGCCTTGCGCAAAGTTGCCGCTACCATTCGCGACGCCAGCAGCCGCCCTTCGGACCTGCCGGCACGCTACGGCGGCGAAGAATTTTCCCTGGTGCTGCCCAACACGTCACCGGGCGGTGCTCGCATGGTCGCCGAGAAGCTGCGCATGGCCGTGGCGGCGCTGAAAATCCCGCACATTGCGCCGACTGAAGGCTCCAGCCTGACCGTCAGCATTGGCCTGTCGACCATGACGCCGGTGCAGGGTACGGATTGCCGCCAGTTGATCATGGCGGCGGACAAGGGTTTGTATACGGCCAAGCATAATGGGCGTAACCAGGTGGGGATTGAGTAGGCTCAGGCCTTTGCTAATGCTATGTGGGAGGGGGCTGAGTACATATCCGTTGCTGCGGTAACGGCTGCGTATGGTTCCGCCCTTACGGCGGGTCACTTTGGAAAAGCCCCAAAGTAACCAAAGGGCTCTTGCCCCAACACTCGGCACCTCGCTTAGGCTCGGTGTGCCCTCACTCCGGCTTGAATCCGTGGGCCGCCGCGATGGGCCATCCTTGGCCCAGCGCGGCTAACCCGGCGTCCTGCCGGGTTACCCACGGATTCAAGCCTGCGTTCGGCCAGCGTGTTTAACGGGGCGCCTAAGATCAAGATCAAAAGCTCAGATCAAAAGACCGCTGACTTCGTCAGCGAAAAGGATGTAAGGGCCAGAGCAAAAGCAGATCCAAAGCAGATTCAAAGCAGATTCAATGTAGGCTGAGATCTATCTGATATATGGAGATAAAAATGTGGGAGGGGGCTTGCCCCCGATGGGCATGGGTATCTACACAACTCTCAAAGGCTTATACATAACGCTGTGGTGAGCGGGCTTGTCCCGCGCTGGGCTGCGCAGCAGCCCCAAAACCAGGCAACTTGGTTTTTCTGAAAAAACGCGGTGGCTTTGATGGGGCTGCTTCGCAGCCCAGCGCGGGACAAGCCCGCTCACCACAACAGCCCAGTTGCCATAGATTCAGCATCCACGGGAAGTTGTGTAGATACCTATGCCCCGATGAGGGAGTGTCAGCTGATGCAGCTGTGACTGATCCACAGCTATCGAGGCAAGCCCTCTCCCACATTTTTAACCCAGTACATCCGACACAACACCGGTCGGCTCTAAGGCCGCCGCGCTCTTGCTTTTGATCGGGAATCGCCCCGTCAACCACGCTGGCCGGAATTCGATATTGATTTGGGGGCTAAACCGGCAGGGATGCCGGTTTAGCCGCCCTGCGCCATGGATGGCGCGTGGCGGCGGCCCCCCAAATCAATGTCGGATTACGGGCACACCGAGCCTAGGCGAGGTGCCGAGTGGTGGGGCGTGGCTTTTTGGTTACTTTTGTGCCTTTCCAAAAGTGACCCGCCGTAAGGGCGGAACCATACGCAGCCGTTACCGCAGCAACGGATATGCCCCCAACATAATCCAACCCCCCCTTTTCGCCCAGCGGGCTGCCGCTCCCTCCCGTTTGCCGTTATACTCGCCGGCTTTCAAAAGTTCGCCAACGAGTGCTGCCCGCTATGGAAATCAACCCGATCCTGAACACCATCAAGGACCTGTCCGAGCGCTCCGAAACTATTCGGGGGTATCTTTGACTACGATCAAAAGCATGAGCGTCTGACCGAAGTCAATCGCGAGCTTGAAGATCCGGCTGTCTGGAACAAACCCGAATACGCCCAGGAACTGGGCCGCGAGCGCGCCGCGCTGGCGCAGATCGTCGACACCCTCGACGAACTGAACACCGGTCTGGCCGATTGCCGTGACCTGCTGGACATGGCCGTCGAAGAAAACGACGAAGGCGCAGTGGGCGATGTCGTCGCCGAACTGGCCCGTCTAGAGGAAAACCTCGCCAAACTCGAATTCCGCCGCATGTTCAGCCATGAAATGGACCCGAACAACGCTTACCTGGACATCCAGGCCGGTTCCGGCGGCACTGAAGCCCAGGACTGGGCCAACATCCTGCTGCGCATGTACCTGCGCTGGGCCGACAAGCGCGGTTTCGACGCGACGATCATGGAACTGTCGGCCGGTGAAGTGGCGGGTATCAAGGGCGCGACCGTGCACATCAAGGGTGAATACGCCTTTGGCTGGTTGCGTACCGAAATCGGCGTGCACCGCCTGGTGCGCAAGAGCCCGTTCGACTCCGGCAACCGTCGCCACACCTCGTTCTCGGCGGTGTTCGTCTCGCCAGAGATCGACGACAAGGTGGAAATCGAGATCAACCCGGCCGACCTGCGCATCGACACCTACCGTTCATCCGGTGCCGGTGGCCAGCACGTAAACACCACCGACTCGGCCGTACGTATTACCCACGTACCGACCAACACTGTGGTCAGCTGCCAGAACGAACGTTCCCAGCACGCGAACAAGGACACCGCCATGAAAATGCTGCGGGCCAAGTTGTACGAGCAGGAAATGCAGAAGCGCAACGCCGCTTCCCAGGCGCTGGAAGACACCAAGTCGGATATCGGCTGGGGTCACCAGATCCGTTCGTACGTGCTCGATGCGTCGCGGATCAAGGATCTGCGCACCAACATCGAACGCAGCGACTGCGACAAGGTGCTCGACGGCGATATCGACGAATACCTGGAAGCCAGCCTGAAGTCCGGCCTCTAAAGAACCTGTAGGAGCGGGCTTGCCCGCGATCCTCAGCCGTAGGCTGAGGGCAACGAACCTGTGATGGAATTTCAAAAGACATGAGCGACCAACAACTCGACCCGCAAGCCCTGCTACAGGAAGAAAACTCCCTGATCGCCCTGCGCAAGGAAAAGCTTGCTGCCGAGCGCGCCAAGGGCAATGCCTTCCCCAACGACTTCCGCCGCGACAATTACTGCGATGCCTTGCAGAAACAGTACGCGGACAAGACCAAGGAAGAGCTGGCAGAGGCTGCGATCCCGGTCAAGGTGGCAGGTCGCATCATGCTCAACCGTGGCTCGTTCATGGTGATCCAGGACATGACCGGGCGCATCCAGGTTTACGTCAACCGCAAGACGCTGCCTGAAGAAACCCTGGCCTCGGTGAAAACCTGGGACATGGGCGATATCATCGCCGCCGAAGGCACCCTGGCCCGTTCCGGCAAGGGCGACCTGTACGTCGAGATGACCAGCGTGCGCCTGCTGACCAAGTCCCTGCGCCCACTGCCGGACAAGCACCACGGCCTGACCGACACCGAGCAGCGCTACCGCCAGCGCTACGTTGACCTGATCGTCAACGAAGAGGTGCGCCAGACCTTCCGCGTACGTTCCCAAGTCATCGCGCACATCCGCAGTTTCCTGATGCAGCGCGACTTTCTGGAAGTGGAAACGCCGATGCTGCAGACCATCCCCGGTGGTGCCGCAGCCAAGCCGTTCGAAACCCACCACAACGCGCTGGACCTGGAAATGTTCCTGCGCATTGCGCCTGAGCTGTACCTCAAGCGGCTGGTTGTCGGCGGTTTTGAAAAGGTGTTCGAGATCAACCGCAACTTCCGTAACGAAGGCGTCTCGACCCGTCACAACCCAGAATTCACCATGTTGGAGTTCTACCAGGCTTACGCCGACTACGAAGACAACATGGACCTGACCGAAGAACTGTTCCGCGAACTGGCACAGTTGGTCCTGGGCAGCACCGACGTGCCGTACGGCGACAAGGTCTTCCACTTCGGCGAGCCGTTTGTGCGCCTGTCGGTGTTCGACTCGATCCTCAAGTACAACCCTGAGCTGACCGCCGACGACCTCAACGACATCGACAAGGCCCGTGCCATTGCCAAGAAAGCCGGCGCCAAGGTGCTGGGTTTTGAAGGCCTGGGCAAATTGCAGGTGATGATTTTCGAGGAACTGGTCGAACACAAGCTGGAACAGCCACACTTCATTACCCAATACCCGTTCGAAGTGTCGCCGCTGGCCCGTCGCAACGACGACAACCCGAACGTCACCGACCGTTTCGAGCTGTTCATCGGCGGCCGCGAAATCGCCAACGCCTACTCCGAGCTTAACGACGCGCAAGACCAGGCCGAGCGTTTCATGGCCCAGGTGGCCGACAAGGACGCTGGCGACGACGAAGCCATGCACTACGACGCTGACTTCGTGCGCGCCCTGGAATACGGCATGCCGCCAACCGCCGGCGAAGGCATCGGCATCGACCGTCTGGTGATGTTGTTGACCAACTCGCCGTCGATCCGCGACGTGATCCTGTTCCCGCATATGCGGCCAGAAGTGTAAACGTAGCGAAATCCGAAGCCGCCTTTTATAAGGCGGCTTTTTTATGTGGCGTTTTTAAGCGTCAAGCAAACAGCGCCAGGGTTTGATCTATTCAAGGATGTGAGTCGTGAACCGCGTAATCGCACAAGAAGGCGCCGCCGGCATTGCTGCTGCCGTGGCTGAAAGCGTCCAGTACCAGGGCCGTAAGGCCAGTCGTCGGGGCAGCGAGCAACGCAGGCAAGACATTCTCGATGCGGCCATGCGCATCGTGGTGCGCGAAGGCGTGCGTGCCGTGCGCCATCGGGCGGTGGCGGCGGAGGCGGGTGTGCCGCTGTCGGCCACCACCTACTATTTCAAAGACATCGATGACCTGCTCACCGATACCTTCGCCCAGTACGTCGAACGCAGCGCCGCCTTCATGGGCAAGCTGTGGGTGCGTAACGAAGGCCTGTTGCGCGAGATGGTCGCCTACGGGGATGGCAGCCCGGAGTCGCGCTCACAGCTGGCCGATGACATCGCGCGCCTGACCGCCGACTATGTGCAGCGCCAACTGATCAACCGCCGCGAATACCTGATGGCGGAACAGGCGTTCCGCCAGGAGGCGCTGCTGAACCCGCGCCTGGCCGAACTGGTGCGCTCCCACCAGCAGATTTTGTTGCAGGGCACCGGGCAGTTTTTCCAGGTTCTGGGCTCCCGCGAACCGCAGCAGGACGCCAAGGTGTTGACGGCGATTATCAGTCGGATGGAATATCAGGGCCTGTTGGGCGGCGCAGAGCCTCTGACCGGTGAAGAGATGCTTGAGATCCTCAAGCGTTACATGCATTTGGTGTTGGCCTCGGTCTGACACCGGAGGGTGTCTGATGAAAACCTGGCGCAGCGCAGTAATCGCCTTGTCGTTCCTGCTGCTCAGTGGTTGCCTGGTGACCTTCAAGGAGCCGCTGGCAACCCGCGAAGCGGCGCCGGATGAGTTGCTGGGCCAATGGTCCAGCAAAAATGCCTGGGGCGAGCCGCTCAACCTGCACATCACGCGGGCCGGTGAGCACCGTTACAAAGCCGTGAGCTACCCTAAGGCCACGCCGGAGCAGCGCGACGAGTACCTGTTCAGCGTGTCGCGCCATGGCAACCGCTGGTACCTGTCGGCGCCGTTGCCTACAAAGCTCGGTGGGAATTTTATCCTGGCCGGCTTCGAATTCGACGAAAAGCACGAATTGGTGGTCTACAACCTGGATCTGGACCAGATCCACCAGGCCATCGGCCAACAGGCGTTGCGTGGTCATACGGTAGAAACCGTCGAAGGCGACGGCGTGTTGGTGGATAGCCCCATGGACCAGGTGTTTGCCTACCTGGACAACCCGGCCAATGCCGATGTGTTCGTTGAAGCCGTGCGCTACCGGCGTGCGGGCAAATAACGTTTAAAGAAGGAAGCACCCGGTGGACGATTACCAGCAGACGATACGCACCTTGTCCGATCGCATTGTGCTGGCGCAAACACCGATTCGCGTCCTCGACGCCGTGAAGTGGGACGACAACATTCGCCAGGGATTCCTCAAGGCCAAGGGCAAGGCAATGCCTGCCGTGGACCGCGACTATTACCTGAACCGACCGCTGTCGTTCGATTCCAGCGCAGTGAAGCTGGAATTCCAGAACATTGAGCGTGATATCACCCGGCGGCTCGGCCAGTTCAGCCCGGTGGGGCAGATCATGCGTCGCATGTGCCGTGAATACCGCATGGTGGTGCGTATGCTCGAAGCACGCGGCACCGAGGACTTCGGCCTGATTTCCCAGGAATTGTACGGCGCTGCCTCCGATGCGTTTCATGCTGGCGACCCGACTCTGGCCGACCTGGGGCTGATGCTCTCTGACTACCTGAACAATATCGATGGCCGTGGCGACCTCAAGGACGAAGCCAAGACCCTCACCGCCAAGGACGCCGTCGCCCTGCTGCAAACCCGCTTGAACAAGGTGTTCGGCGAGGCGGAAGAGACTATCCGCGTGTTCGAGTCCGACGGCATCGTCGCCGACGCGGCGGCGGGGGCCGACTACATCAAGATCCGCGCCGATGCAATGTTCAACAATCGCGACGTACGCGCCCTGGAAGTGCATGAAGGCTTGGTGCACGTCGGCACCACCCTCAACGGCCAGAACCAGCCGATCTGCACCTTTCTGTCCAAGGGCCCGCCGTCGTCCACTGTGACCCAGGAAGGTCTGGCCATTCTGATGGAGATCATCACGTTTGCCTCATACCCCAGTCGCCTGCGCAAACTGACCAACCGCACCCGCGCCATCCACATGGTGGAAGAGGGCGCCGACTTCCTGCAGGTGTTCGAGTTCTTCCGCGAGCAAGGCTTTGAAATGGCCGAAAGCTATGGCAACGCCAGCCGTGTATTCCGTGGCTCGGTGCCCAATGGCCTGCCGTTTACCAAGGATTTGTCCTACCTCAAGGGCTTTATCATGGTCTACAACTACATCCAGCTGGCCGTGCGCAAAGGCAAGCTGGAGCAAGTGCCGCTGTTGTTCTGCGGCAAGACCACCCTGGAAGACATGCGTACCCTGCGCCAACTGGTGGATGAAGGACTGGTGGTGCCACCCAAGTACCTGCCGGAGCAGTTCCGCGACATGAACGCGCTGGCCGCGTGGATGTGCTTCTCCAACTTCCTCAACCACCTGAGCCTGGATCGGATCGAAGCGGATTACTCCAATATCCTTTAAACACGTTTATTCACGAGGCTTCATCGGATGAGAATCCTCGGCATTCTGTGCCTGCTACTCACCTTCAACGGCTGCAGCTCGCTGCTGTTCTACCCCGAGCCCGGCCTGCCCTTTACCCCGGAAAAGGCCCGTCTGGCGTACCGCGACGTCACCCTCACCACCGCTGATGGCGTGAAGCTGCACGCGTGGTGGCTGCCGGCCAAGGTTGGCGTGCCTGTCAAAGGCACGGTGCTGCACCTGCACGGCAATGGCGGCAATCTGGCCTGGCACCTCGGCGGCAGTTGGTGGTTGCCGGAGCAGGGCTATCAAGTGCTGCTGGTGGACTATCGCGGATATGGTTTGTCCGAAGGCAAACCGTCGTTGCCGGCGATCTATGAGGATGTGGATGCGGCGTTCCGTTGGATCGACACGGCCCCGGAAACCCAAGGCCAGCCGCTGATTGTCCTCGGTCAGAGCCTGGGCGGTGCGCTGGCGGTGCACTATCTGGCGGCGCATCCTGAGCGTCAGGCCAGGCTCAAAGCGCTGGTACTGGATGGCGTGCCCGCCAGTTATCGTGACGTAGGACAATTCGCCCTCAGCACCTCTTGGCTAACATGGCCGTTCCAGGTGCCTTTGTCCTGGCTGGTGCCCGACGCCGACAGCGCAATCAACGCCATGCCGCAACTGACCGGCGTACCCAAACTACTGTTCCACAGCCTGGATGACCCGATCGTGCCGCTGTCCAATGGCATCCGCCTGTACCAGGCCGCGCCAGCGCCGAGGGTGTTGCAGTTGACCCGGGGCGGCCATGTGCAGACCTTTGCCGACAAGACCTGGCAAACCGTGATGCTGCGCTACCTGGACGACCCGCAGCACTTCAACGGCCTGCGCCGCCTGGGCGAAATTGCGAACTACCCCATTCCTAAAGTTGATTCATCAGAGAGCCCGCAATGAGCGAAGAACGCAACATGATCCCGCTGATTCTCACCGGTATCGGCACCATCATCGGCACCGTCGGCTGCCTGTGGTACTACGGCTACCTGCACTTCGCCAAACCGGAAGATGCGTTACTGCTCAGTGACTTCACCATGCTCAAGACCGTACCCGGCGAGGACTACAAAATCTCGCTGACCCCCGCGGCCCAGGTGGCGCAGTGCGTCGATGGCGTGCTGGTGATGTTCGATACCGAGCAAAAAGGCTTGAGCGGCGTGCTGGTGAATAACAAGAAACAGGCCGTGCGCTGCATGGGGCAGGAAACGCCGCAACTGCAGCAGTAGCAGGTTCGTCATTCCAAATAGCCGGACATATCTGGAACCGTTTTTCGTAAGGTGCCACTGACTAGCCTGTCAGTACGACTGGCAAATAACTTATGAATATGGACTCTGGAGTGTAAACGTGAGTGGCATTAGTGCTATAGGCAAGATGTTGGGAATGGCAAGGGGCCAGGAAAGCCTTGGGCGAGATGGTGCTGAAGGCGCTGGTCATCAAAACGATAAAGTAGACCCGGAGCTGCTCAAGAAGCTGCTCGAAATGCTCTCCGGCGGCGCCGGTGGCGCTCAGGGCGGTGGCGGATCAGGTTCATCTGGTGGTTCGGGTGGTCAGCCTGACCCTGATCAGATCAGGAAGATGATGAGTGGGCGCCAAGGGATGGAGGCGATGATGCCGGACAGTGATAACGGTCGTCAGGTCCAGGTCTGACAGGCACAAAAAACCCACCGTCAGGTGGGTTTTTTTTCAGCATCGGTTAATCAGTTCGCCATCGACGAACGTGGTTTGACCGGCTGGTTGTCGTTGGAGATGGTCACTTCAACGCGGCGGTTCATGGCACGGCCCGACACGCTGCCGTTATCGGCAACCGGGTATTCCTTGCCGTAACCGGTGGTCACGATGCGGCGTGGATCAACACCCATCTTGATCAGTGCAACCTGTACCGAAGCAGCACGACGCTCCGACAGGCTCTGGTTGTAGGCATCGGCGCCGGTGCTGTCGGTGTAACCCTCGACGATCACCTGGCGATCCGGGTTTTCCTGGAGGAACTGCGCCAGCTTGTTGATGTTGACCAGACCGCTGGATTTCAGGTCGGCCTTGTTGGTCGCAAACAGCACATCACCGAAGGTCACCAAGGTGCCGCGATCAGTCTGCTTGGCGTTCAGGCTGTCTTGCAGTTGCTTGATCTGTGCATCACGGGCGTCCAGCAGGGCGCGGGCACGTTCGTCGCCGGCATTTTTCAGCTTGGCTTCGGATTCGCGCAGCACGATGGTGTCTTTGGCCACCTCAACGCGCTGGTTGGTCAGGTAAGCCAGCTGGTCGACCTTCTTCTCGTCTTCCTTGTCACGGTAGGCTTTGTCAGCCTTGTCCAGCCAATCTTGCGCGTCCTTGGTTTCCAGGGCCGCTACTTTGGTGGCGTTAGGGTTGGCCTGCAGGGCAGAGAAATTGGTCCGAGCGTTTTCCAGGTTTGCGTTCGGCGGGGTGGAGCAAGCTGCCAGGGCAACGCTCATCGCCAGCAGGGCAGGGATCATCAATTGTTTACGCATAGTCGTGTCGTCCTTTCAATTCGATATCAGGTGCGATGCAGTCAGGGGCGGCGGCTTATTTCTGCTGGATAGCAGCCGGGCGCATGCCTTCCTTACGCAGCTCGTCAACAGCCTTCTGAGAATCCTTCACAGCCTGGTCAGCCTTGGCGGCCTGAGCTTTACGCTCTGCAACGCGAGCGTCCCATTCAGCTTGTTCAGACAGGCGACGGGCTTCGTCGTAGTTTTTGTCGTGCATCGCGATTTCGGCTTGCTTGAGCTTGTCCTGGGCCGACTTCATTTCTACGGCCGCGTACTCGGTCCCGCCGGCGCTGACAGCGCTGTTCACCGCAGATTGTGTAACGGCGTACTGTTCGGTCGGAGGGTTGCCGGCGCAGCCAGCCAGAACGAAGCTGGTGCCGATTGCCAGCGCGGCCAATTTAAGCCCGCGCAGGTGGTTAAACGAGGATTTGGCAGTGCTGGTCTTCATCGTCTTCAACTCCATTGGATAACTCCTGAAAAACTTCAACATCCATCGTAGGTGGTCAGCTGTGGCGGGCTCTGCGGTTAAGCGCGGGGCACCTATTCAAACGGCTGTTCCAAGTGATGGCTTACTGGCTGTGACCGGAGGCTTTTTTGAATAGTTCAGAGAAGATGGCGATTTGCCTAAAAAAATAACTGACTGAATGGTCAGCGTAAAAAATTGGAACTTTTGCTGCGCGCAGAAGTACACCGGGCCTTTGGGAGGCCCGGTGTACAAGGGTTAGCAAGGGGGTGTCAGTGCTTGGGTTCGTCGGCACTGGCCGACAAGTCATGCAGATGGCGCCGAGACAGCGTGAGAAAACGTGGCGTCGGGCCGACGTCTTCATACAGCGGGTCGCCTTCTTCATCAGTGGCGATGACGTGCTGCCCCTTGATGTAGGGAAAGCTGGCTTCCAGCTCCTCAAGGGCGGCGCCGATCAGCTCGCCGAGCAGTTCTTCGGTATTGCGCTTGGGGTACATCTCGGCGATGGCCGCCAACCGAGCCGCGGCCTCGACATCCAGATGGATGGCGTACTCGGTCTTGGTCAAGCGACCCTTGGCGTTCTCTTCCCAATGCTGGGCCAGTTCTCGAATTTTCATGGCAACCTCAATAAAGCCTGGGATGGCAGGCGGTGATGAGTGACCAGTCGCGCGCATGGATAACGCGGCGGCTCACAGTTGAGACTAGCTGCAAGCGGCAAGGTTTAAAGTCTTGTCATAAAACGATGCTGACGGCACTCTGGCAGGCCTGCGCGTCCCGGATTTCTGGCTGGAGATTGGCTGATGAGTGATATCGATGCACGCTTGCGTGAGGATGTTCACCTGCTGGGTGAACTGCTGGGCAACACGATTCGAGAGCAGTACGGCGATGATTTCCTCGACAAGATCGAGCAGATCCGCAAAGGCGCCAAGGCCGATCGTCGCGGCGCTGGCGATGAGCTGAGTACCAGCCTCAACCAATTGCAGGAAGACGAACTGCTGCCCGTAGCCCGGGCCTTCAACCAGTTCCTCAACCTGGCCAATATCGCCGAGCAGTACCAATTGATTCACCGGCGCGATGAGTCGCAGCCGGCGCCTTTCGAATCGCGCGTACTCCCGGAGTTGCTGGCCCGCCTGCAAAGCGAGGGTCACAGGAACGAATCCCTGGCCCGCCAACTGGGGCGCCTGGAGATTGACCTGGTCCTCACGGCCCACCCCACCGAAGTGGCGCGCCGCACCTTGATCCAGAAATACGATGCCATCGCCGCGCAACTGGCGCTGCAGGATCACCGCGACCTCACTACCGCCGAGCGCGAGCAGATCCGCCAACGCTTGCAACGGTTGATTGCCGAAGCCTGGCACACCGAAGAAATCCGCCGCACCCGACCCACGCCGGTGGATGAGGCCAAGTGGGGCTTTGCGGTGATTGAGCATTCGCTGTGGCACGCCATCCCCAATTACTTGCGCAAGGCTGATCAGGCCTTGCACGCTGCCACGGGCCTGCGCCTGCCGCTGGAAGCCGCGCCGATTCGGTTTGCCTCCTGGATGGGCGGCGACCGCGACGGCAACCCGAACGTCACTGCGCCGGTCACCCGCGAAGTGCTATTGCTCGCGCGCTGGATGGCCGCCGATCTGTATTTGCGCGATATCGATCATTTGGCCTCCGAGCTGTCGATGCAACGCGCCAGCCCGGCATTGCAGGCCAAAGTGGGCGACAGTGTCGAACCCTACCGCGCCGTGCTCAAGCAACTGCGCGAACGCCTGCGCGCCACACGCCAGTGGGCGCACACCGCGTTGAGCAGCAACACGCCGGCACCGGCCGAGGTGTTGCAGAACAACCGCGATCTGCTGGAGCCGCTGGAACTGTGCTACCAGTCGCTGCATGAGTGCGGCATGGGCGTGATCGCCGACGGTCCGCTGCTCGATTGCCTACGCCGGGCCGTCACCTTTGGCCTGTTCCTGGTGCGGCTGGATGTGCGCCAGGACTCCAGTCGCCATTCGGCGGCCATGACCGAAATCACCGATTACCTGGGCCTGGGCCGTTACGAAGAGTGGGACGAAGACGCACGCATCAGCTTTCTGATGAAGGAACTGGCCAACCGTCGACCGCTGCTGCCGAGCTATTTCAAACCATCGGCGGACACGGCCGAAGTGCTCAACACCTGTAAGGAAGTGGCCGCCGCGCCCGCTGCATCGCTGGGCTCGTATGTCATCTCCATGGCCGGGTCTGCGTCGGACGTGCTCGCCGTGCAATTGTTGCTCAAAGAGTCGGGCGTTCAGCGGCCGATGCGCGTGGTGCCGCTGTTCGAAACCCTGGCCGACCTGGATAACGCCGGCCCGGTGATCGAGCAACTGTTGCTGCTGCCGGGCTACCGTGCGCGCTTGCAGGGCCCGCAGGAAGTAATGATCGGCTACTCCGACTCGGCCAAGGACGCCGGCACCACCGCAGCCGCCTGGGCGCAATACCGCGCCCAGGAACGGTTGGTCGATATCTGCCGTGAGCAGCAGGTGGAATTGCTGTTGTTCCATGGTCGCGGTGGCACCGTCGGCCGTGGCGGCGGCCCGGCCCACGCGGCGATCCTGTCGCAGCCGCCGGGTTCGGTGGCTGGGCGTTTCCGTACCACTGAACAGGGCGAGATGATCCGCTTCAAGTTCGGCCTGCCGGACATTGCCGAGCAGAACCTCAACCTGTACCTGGCCGCCGTGTTGGAAGCGACGCTGCTGCCACCGCCTCCACCCGAGCCGGCCTGGCGCCACTTGATGGACGAATTGGCCGCCGATGGTGTCAGTGCTTACCGTGCCGTGGTGCGGGAAAATCCGCAATTCGTCGAGTATTTTCGCCAATCTACCCCCGAGCAGGAGCTTGGCCGTTTACCGCTGGGCAGTCGTCCGGCCAAGCGCCGCGCCGGTGGTATAGAAAGCCTGCGCGCCATCCCCTGGATCTTCGGCTGGACCCAGACCCGCCTGATGCTGCCGGCGTGGTTGGGCTGGGAAGCCGCGTTGAGCAAGGCCCTGGAGCGCGGCGAGGGCGAACTGCTGGGACAGATGCGTGAGCAATGGCCGTTCTTCCGTACCCGCATTGATATGCTGGAAATGGTGCTGGCCAAGGCAGATGCCGATATCGCGCGCCTGTATGACGAGCGCCTGGTCCAGCCGGATCTGTTGCCATTGGGTGTGCACTTGCGCGACCTATTGTCGCAGGCCTGTGGCGTGGTGCTTGGCCTGACTGGCCAGTCGCAACTGCTGGCCCATAGCCCTGACACCCTGGAGTTCATCCGCCTGCGCAACACCTACCTCGACCCCTTGCACCTGTTGCAGGCTGAGTTGCTGGCACGCTCGCGCCAGCAGGAAGCGGCGCAGGACAGCCCTCTGGAACAAGCGCTGCTGGTGTCCGTGGCCGGTATTGCCGCCGGTTTACGTAATACCGGCTGAGGTTTTTTGCGTGTTCTCAACGGCTTGCAGATAAACCACAACGACCGCCCGGAACAGGGCGGTCGGCGTTTACAGGGCCGGGTTGCACTCAGGCACACCCTACCTATGACGCATGCCGGGCGCGGTTCCTGCGACTTTTGGCGGCTTGTGTGGTTAAGGCCTGCTGTGTATCTTGATCAGCCTTTGGCCGTTTGGGCGGCCCGAATCCTATTGCTACGAGCCACACTTCTACGAGATTTGCCCCAACGCGGTGAATCCGAGCGTCATCTCTATATAAAAATTGAGGAGCACATCAATGCGCGTCATTCTGCTGGGAGCTCCCGGGGCCGGTAAAGGTACTCAGGCAAAGTTCATCACTGAAAAATTCGGCATTCCACAAATCTCCACCGGCGACATGCTGCGTGCGGCCGTCAAGGCCGGCACCGAGCTGGGCCTGATCGCCAAGAGCGTGATGGACAGCGGCGGCCTGGTTTCCGATGACCTGATCATCAACCTGGTGAAGGAACGTATCAGCCAGGACGACTGCAAGAACGGTTTTCTGTTCGACGGCTTCCCACGCACCATTCCCCAGGCTGAAGCCCTGGTGAAGGCCGGCGTTGAGCTGGACGCAGTGGTCGAAATCGCCGTTGAAGACGAAGAAATCGTCCAGCGTATCGCCGGTCGTCGCGTTCACGAAGGCTCGGGCCGCGTGTACCACGTCGTCTACAACCCGCCGAAGGTTGAAGGCAAGGACGATGTCACCGGTGAAGACCTGGTGCAGCGTAAAGACGACACTGAAGAAACCGTGCGTCATCGCCTGTCGGTCTACCACTCGCAGACCAAGCCGCTGGTGGACTTCTACCAGAAGCTGTCCGCTGCCCAGGGCAAGCCGAAGTACAGCCACATCCCTGGCGTTGGCTCGGTAGAAGCCATCACCGCCAAGGTGCTGCAAGCACTGAGCTGATCCTTCGATCGGCTTGCGACACAACGGCCCGCTTGCGGGCCGTTGTTGTTTATACTGGCGCACTTTTTTTCGACTTGGACACCCACACCGATGAGCACCCTGCTGGCCCTGGACACCGCGACTGAAGCTTGCTCCGTTGCCTTGCTGCACAATGGCACCGTTACGAGCCACTACGAGGTGATCCCGCGCCTGCACGCGCAGAAGCTGTTACCGATGATCAAGCAACTGCTGGACGAGGCGGGCACCACCCTGGCCGCCGTCGATGCCATCGCCTTTGGCCGCGGTCCGGGTGCATTTACTGGTGTGCGGATCGCCATTGGCGTTGTGCAAGGCCTGGCATTTGCGCTGGATCGCCCGGTCCTGCCGGTGTCCAACCTTGCCGTCCTGGCTCAGCGCGCATGGCGTGAACACGGTGCTTCGCAGGTGGCAGCGGCCATTGATGCGCGGATGGATGAGGTGTACTGGGGCTGCTACCGCGAAACGGCTGGCGAAATGCGCCTGGTGGGTGTTGAGGCTGTGCAGCCACCGGAGTCGTCGGTCTTGCCGGACGATGCCAGCGGCGATTGGTTCGGTGCCGGCACTGGCTGGGGTTATGGCGAGCGTATCGGCGTTCGGTTGGTTGGCCAGGACGCCGCCATGTTGCCTCACGCCGAAGACTTGTTGAGCCTTGCGCGTTTTGCTTTCGAGCGCGGTGAGGCAATTGCTGCCGATCTGGCTGCACCGGTTTATCTGCGCGATAAAGTGGCACAAACCAAAGCAGAACGCGGGATCGTGTGACATCAAAAGTGGTGGCAATTTGATGCAATCCGGCGCCAATCGTCAGAATTTGCCCCTGCTTTTAAACCTTTTTCAAATTATGTGTTCTAGTTATCACCAGAGCATTTGCGCGCTACGGATTGCGCCACTAAAATGCCATCACCGATACCGAGTTCGCATCGATGCGTATAGACGGCTTTTCCTCACAGTCCTACCCAATCAAGCGCAAGCCGCGTAAGGCAAACGTCACGGTAGACGAGTCCGTCGAAGACTCACCGGACTTCATCGAAGTCCAGCCCGATGCACAGCCTAACTCCCAGGCACGCATCAGCGGCCTTCCGGCCCGCCAACAAGATATGGTCTTCCCGCGCTCCATGAGCAAAAGCGTTGCCACCGCCCTGGCCAGCTACCTGACCACCGCCGGCTTTGTCGAATGGGATATGGAAGTGCTGGGCCTCGACATCCACATCTGATGCGCCTGCCTTACTACCTCGGTTGCCCGTCCTGGAGTGAAAACGCCTGGCGCGAGTACCTGTATCCCGCCGATGCGCGTTCCAGCGACTATCTGGCCCTCTATTCCCAAGTCTTCAACGCCGTTGAAGGCAACACTACTTTTTATGCCCGACCTTCCGTCGCTACCGTGCAGCGCTGGGCTGAAATCATGCCTGACGATTTTCGCTTCACCGCCAAATTCCCCGGTGATATCAGCCATGGCGGCGACTTGCGTGAGCAATTGCCTGCGGCCGAAAGTTTTGTCAGTTTGATGAGCCCGCTCGGTGAGCGGGTTTCGCCGTTGTGGCTGCAACTGTCGGCGAGTTTCTCGCCACAACGCCTGGCGGAACTGGCCGGTTTTATTGATGGCCTGACGCGCCCGTTGGCCGTTGAAGTGCGTCATCCGGAGTTCTTCGCCAAGGGCGATGCCGAGCGCATGCTCAACCGCCTGTTGCGTGACCGGGGCGTCGAACGTATCTGCCTCGATCCGCGTGCGTTGTTCAGTTGCACGTCCACCTCGGCAGCGGTGCTGCATGCCCAATCCAAAAAGCCCAAGGTACCACCGCGCCCGGCAGCGCTGACCCAGTTTCCCCAGGTGCGCTTTATCGGCCATCCGGAGCTTGAGGCCAACGACCCGTTCCTGGGCCCGTGGGTGGAAAAAGTTGCCGGCTGGATCGAAGAGGGCCGCACGCCCTATGTATTTCTGCACACCTCGGACAACCGCCTCGCCGCACAACTGGCCCTGCGCTTCCACGACCAGTTGATGGCACGCCTGCCCGGCCTGCCTGCGCTGCCAACGCTGGATCGGCAACCCGAAGCCGAACAACTGGGGTTACTCTAGGGCTCCTTTTCCCGCCAGGAGTCAGTCATGGATGCCCAAACCCGACGCGCCGAAACCTTCAAGGCCTTGCACGAGCGTGACCGCGCCTTCGTGATGCCCAACCCTTGGGACGCGGGCTCCGCCGTGATGCTCGCCAGCCTCGGCTTTGAAGCCCTCGCCACCACCAGTGCGGGTTATGCGTTCAGCCTGGGGCGCCCGGATGCGGAAGGCGCGCTGTCCCTGGAAGACACCTTGCTCAATGCCGCCATGATCGCCAAGGCCACCGCACTGCCGGTGGCGGCCGACCTGGAAAACGGCTTCAGCGACACCCCCGAAGGCTGTGCCCAGACCATTCTGCGCGCGGCTGCGAGCGGCATCGTCGGCGGCTCCATCGAAGATGCCACGGGCATCGCGGCTGACCCGATCTATGCCTTCGACCTCTCCGTCGAACGTGTGGGAGCCGCCGTCGCCGCCGCGCGCAGTCTGCCATTCCCTTTCACTCTGACGGCCCGTGCGGAAAACTTCCTGCATGGTCGCCTGGATTTACCTGACACCATTCGCCGCCTGCAAGCCTACGCCGAAGCAGGTGCCGACGTGCTGTATGCGCCGGCCCTGCGCAGCGCCGAGGAGGTGTTGGCGGTGGTCAAGGCCGTGGCGCCAAAACCGGTGAATGTGTTGATGTCCGGTGGGCTGAAACTCAGCGTGGCGCAACTGAGCGCGATGGGGGTCAAGCGCATCAGTGTGGGATCGGCCATGGCGCTGGCGGCCTATGGTGAGTTCTACCGGGCGGCCCAGGAAGTCTATGAACTCGGCACCTTTACCTTCACCGAACGCTCGATGCCCTTCAGCCAAGCCAATCAGTTCTTCAAGGACTAAGCGGTGCGCTTTTTCAAAGTACTGGCCGTGTTACTGCTGCTCGGCGGCGCGATTGGCGTGGGCGTATGGCGAGGCTGGGTACCGCTGCCGGCTGAATGGAACCCCTGGGCGCCGCTGGATGTGCGCGCCAGCCCTAACCTGTTGACCCGCTACAAGCTGGGGCGTTTGCAGGAGGATCCGGCGTTGTGCGACCAGGTGCTGAAAACCTCCGGCCTGCGCGTCAGCCATCAGGCCGACACGCCCGCCGACGCCGCTTGCCCTTTGCGCAATACCTTGCGCGTGCAGGGCGCCGACGTGGCCTTGAGCAGCAGCTTTCTCGCCAGTTGCCCGTTGGCGGTGGCGTTCGCGCTGTTTGAGCGTCACAGCCTGCAACCGGCGGCGCAGGCGGTGTTCGGCCAGGCGGTCACGCGGGTCGATCATCTGGGCAGCTTCGCCTGTCGCAATATCTATGGTCGTGCCGAGGGGCGCCTCAGTCAGCATGCGTCTGCCAATGCTTTGGATATCGCCGGGTTTCGGCTGGCGGATGGGCGCAGTATCAGCGTGCTCAAGGATTGGCCGGGGGAGGGCGACAGCGCACGGTTTTTGCGTCAGGTGCGCGATAGCGCCTGTGATGATTTCAACGTGGTGTTGAGCCCGGACTACAATGCCGCGCACCGCAACCACTTCCATCTGGACATGGGGCGCTGGTGGGTCTGTCGCTGAGGCTCAGGCGGCCAGGCGCAGGTTGTTGGCGATCAATGGGCGTGCCCAGTAGTAGTCGAAGTCCAGGGCCTTTTGCTGGGCCACCAGCTCTTCAGTCGGGTACGGCGTGGCGGGCGGCGGCAGCAGGTCCAGTTCGAACTCGGCAATCGGCAAATGCAGTGGGCGAGGTTGCGGCGCCGGGCTTGGCTCGGGCAGTGGTTGGCCTGCGGTGAGCACGATGGGGCGTACCCAGCCGCTTTCGAAGTTCTGCTGGCGTTGCTGGGCGACGATCTCTGCGTCCGGGAACGGCGTCGCAGCCGGTGGCAGCAACTCGGTTTCGAATTCGGCGATCGGCAGGAACAGTGGCTCAGGCGGAGCGATTTCGGTGTCTTTCACGTCGCACTCACGCTGCGTGAGGATCTGCGACAGCAGGTCGGCGCCTTCGTGAGGTTCTACCGCTGGGTCCACCGGTGCTGGCGCCTGCACGGCGAGCGCGCCCGGCGTATCGCCAAGCTGCTCGGCCAGCGCACGGGCGAAGAAATCCTGCCACACATGACTCACCCCGGCCAGCGCTTGAGTATTGCGCAGGCCGTAGTGGTTGTGGGTCGGCAGTACACCGATGGTTAGGGGGAGAATGTCTGACATTTTTCTCGGTCGACGCTCAGCTCTGGCAAAATACCTGACTGTTATTTTTATCGGCCGTTGTTTGCCGATCCTTAATATTTTTGAGCGTAGTGATTGATGAGCGAACAACCAGCGGCCAGCCGCATTCAGGTCGAGGCCTTGGGCGAAGGTTTCAAGGCCCGCGCCGAGCAATGGGCAGCGCTGCTTGGCTTGCCTTTACAGCTCGCGGAAGCGGACTTTTCCCTGCAAGTTGGCGAGCAGGGCCTACAGCTGCAACAGCTCGGGCCTGACGCGCCAGGGCCGGTGCGGGTGGACTTTGTTGAAGGCGGTGCGGCCCATCGTCGGCTCTACGGTGGCGGCAGCGGGCAGATGATTGCCAAAGCCGTAGGCGTTGCCCAAGGCGTGCGCCCACGGGTGCTGGACGCCACGGCCGGTCTGGGCAAGGACGCGTTTGTGCTGGCCAGCCTGGGTTGCCAGATGAGCCTGATCGAGCGCCAACCGTTGATCGGTGCCTTGCTCGAAGATGGCCTGGCGCGCGGTGCAGAGGATTTTGAGGTGGCGCCGATCGTGGCGCGCATGAAGCTGCTCAAGGGCAACTCCATCGACGTGATGCTCAACTGGGAAGGCGAGCCGCCGCAGGTGATCTACCTCGACCCGATGTTTCCTCACCGTGAGAAAACCGCCTTGGTGAAGAAGGAAATGCGCCTGTTCCGCCCGCTGGTAGGCGATGACCCGGACGCACCGGCCTTGTTGGCCGCCGCCCTGGCCCTGGCCAGCCACCGTGTAGTGGTCAAGCGCCCGCGCAAGGCGCCGTGCATCGAAGGGCCAAAGCCGAGCCATGCGCTGGATGGCAAGTCCAGCCGGTATGACATCTATCCCAAGAAAGCGCTCAAGCCCTGATGTTCAAGGCCTGTAAGCCCGCATAAACAACCCCACCACCTCCTGCACATGGGCTTCGGCGGCGGTTTCACTCAGTTGCCCGCCGCAGCCATACAGCAGGCAAAAATTTGCCGTGCCCTTGAGCAGGCAGAAGAAGTGCTCGGCTGCGGTAAACGGTTTATCGATGCTCAGGGCGCCACTCTGGTCGATTTTGCTGAGCAATCGTTCCATGCCCTGGAGCATGCGCATCGGTCCGGCGTCGAAGAAAATCCGGGAGAGTTTCACGTCCTGATTGCCGGTGGTCATCATCAGGCGGTGCAGGTTTACCGACTCCTCGCTGTTGATCAGCCGATGGAACCCCCGCGCGATATTCAGCAACACAGTCTCGACCGGCATGCCCTCAGGCAGCTCGAAGTACATCACCGGCAACTGCTCCTCGCACGTCGCCACCACGGCGGCGGTGAACAAGGTCTCTTTGTCGGTGAAGTGGCTGTAGACGGTCAGTTTAGACACGCCCGCCTCAAGGGCCACGGCATCCATGCTGGTACTGGCATAACCATTCCCCAAAAACAGGGTTTTCGCTGCCTGGAGAATTGCCTGGCGTTTTGCCATGTCCTTGGGACGCCCGGGGCTATTGGTGTTAACGCGATTGTCGGACATTTTCACCTTTAATACTGGACTGGTGAGTTTGGTATTAATAACATACTGGCCAGTATAATTATTCCTAGCTTCATTTGCGAAAGGTCCTTCAGCATGCGCAGCACTTTCCTGCCCTTTGCGTTGCCTGTCAGTCTGGTCTTCCTGTTGGCCGCCTGCGGCCATGAAGAACCGGCCCAGATCACCGTCCGTCCAGCGATGGTGGTGCAACCGCAACCGTCGGCCCAGTCGATGGACAGCTACCCCGGCGAAGTAAGGGCTCGCTACGAGCCGGACCTGGCCTTTCGCATCGGTGGCAAAGTCAGTAAGCGCCTGGTGGAAGAGGGGGAGCGGATCAAAGCCAACCAACCGTTGGCGGAACTCGACCCTCAGGATGTACGCCTGCAATTGGAGGCCACCCGCGCCCAGGTCGCCGCCGCCGAGGCCAATCTGAGCCTGGTCCGTGCTGAGCGCGACCGTTACAAGACCCTGATGGACCGTCAGATGGTCAGTCGTTCCCAGTACGATAATTCCGAAAACCTCTACCGATCCGGCGAAGCGCGCCTTAAGCAGATCAAGGCCGAATTCGATGTGGCCAGCAACCAAGCCGGTTACGCCGTGCTCCGTGCCCCCCAGGACGGGGTCGTTGCCAAGCGTGCGGTGGAAGTCGGCCAAGTGGTGTCGGCTGGCCAAACCGTGTTCACACTCGCCACCGATGGCGAGCGTGAAGTGCTCATCAGCCTGCCTGAACAGGGCTTTGGTCGCTTCAAGGTCGGCCAGCCGGTAGCTGTGGAATTGTGGAGCCAGCCCGACCAGCGGTTTACCGGACGCATTCGTGAACTGTCCCCGGCGGCCGATCCAAAATCACGCACTTTTGCCGCCCGCGTGGCGTTTACCGCAGGCAAAGTCCCGGCGGAACTTGGCCAGAGTGCCCGCGTATTCATTCAGGCCGATGGCGTTGTTGCGCTGTCGGTGCCGCTGTCTGCCCTCAGTGCAGAGAATGGGGCGTCCTACGTCTGGCGTGTGGAGCCGGACAATACCCTCAAGCGCACGCCGGTGCGCATCGGTGCCTTCGGCGAAAAAACCGTACCGGTGCTGGAAGGCTTGACGCCCACCGATTGGGTGATCGCCGCGGGCGTGCATGTGCTCCACGAAGGCCAGCAAGTGCGCCCTGTGGATCGCTCCAACCGTGTCGTGAATCTGGCGGCCAAGGAGTAGTCCCCGATGGGTTTCAATCTTTCCGAATGGGCGTTGCGTAATCGCCAGATCGTACTGTTCCTGATGATCCTGCTGGCCGTTGTCGGCACGTTGTCCTACACCAAGCTGGGACAAAGTGAAGACCCGCCGTTCACTTTCAAAGCCATGGTGGTCAAGACCAACTGGCCGGGCGCTACCGCCCAGGAAGTCTCGCGCCAGGTCACCGAGCGCATCGAAAAGAAGCTGATGGAAACCGGCGAGTACGAGCGCATTGTCTCGTTCTCGCGCCCTGGTGAGTCCACGGTGACCTTCATCGCCCGCGACTCCATGCACTCGGCGCAGATTCCCGAGCTGTGGTACCAAGTGCGCAAGAAGATCAGCGACATCCGCCAGACCTTGCCGCCAGATATCCAGGGCCCGTTTTTCAATGATGAATTTGGCACCACCTTCGGCAATATCTACGCCCTGACCGGCGACGGTTTCGACTATGCCGTACTCAAGGATTACGCGGACCGCATCCAGATTCAGCTGCAACGGGTGGCGGATGTGGGCAAGGTCGAGTTGCTCGGCCTGCAGGACGAGAAGATCTGGATCGAGCTGTCCAATCTCAAACTCGCCACCCTGGGATTGCCCCTGGCCGCTGTGCAGCAGGCGTTGCAGGAGCAGAACGCGGTGTCCACCGCCGGCTTCTTTGAAACCCCGAGCGAGCGCGTGCAACTGCGCGTGTCGGGCAACTTCAAGACGGTGGAGCAGATCCGCGACTTTCCCATTCGAGTCGCCGACCGAACCTTTCGGATCGGCGACGTAGCCGACATCCACCGTGGCTTCAACGATCCACCGGCACCGCGTATGCGTTACATGGGCGCTGATGCAATCGGCCTGGCCGTGGCGATGCGCGACGGCGGCGATATCCTGGTACTGGGCAAGGCGCTCGAAGGCGAATTCGCACGTTTGCAGAAGAACCTTCCGGCTGGCATGGAGCTGCGCAAGGTGTCGGACCAACCGGCAGCGGTGAAAACCAGTGTCGGAGAATTCGTGCAGGTGTTGGCCGAGGCGCTGGCGATCGTATTGCTGGTGAGCTTCTTTTCCCTCGGCGTACGCACCGGCATGGTGGTGGCCCTGGCGATTCCGTTGGTATTGGCGATGACCTTCGCCACCATGTATTACCTCGGCATTGGTCTGCACAAGATTTCCCTTGGCGCACTGGTACTGGCGCTAGGTTTGCTGGTGGATGACGCGATCATTGCCGTGGAAATGATGGCAATCAAAATGGAGCAGGGCTACGACCGGCTCAAGGCCGCAAGTTTCGCCTGGACCAGCACCGCTTTCCCGATGCTCACCGGCACGCTGATCACGGCGGCTGGCTTCCTGCCGATTGCGACTGCGCAGTCGAGCACCGGCGAATACACCCGTTCGATCTTCCAAGTGGTCACCATCGCGTTGCTGGCCTCCTGGGTCGCCGCCGTGGTGTTCGTGCCCTACCTGGGGGAAAAACTCCTGCCGGACTTGGCGAAGATTCATGCGGCCAAACACGGCGCTGATGGCCCGGATCCCTACGGAACGCCGTTTTACCAGCGTGTAAGACGTTTGGTGGAGTGGTGCGTCAGTCGACGCAAAACGGTGATTGTGCTGACGCTGCTGCTGTTTATCGGCTCGGTGGCGTTGTTCCGCTTTGTGCCGCAGCAGTTCTTCCCGGCTTCTGGCCGTCTGGAACTGATGGTCGACCTGAAACTGGCCGAAGGCGCCTCCCTGAGCAACACCGCCGATCAGGTCAAACGCCTGGAAGCCATGCTCAAAGACCATGCCGGCGTCGAGAACTACGTGGCCTACGTCGGCACCGGTTCGCCGCGTTTCTACCTGCCGCTGGACCAGCAACTGCCGGCCGCCAGCTTCGCGCAATTTGTGGTACTGGCCAACACTATCGAGGAGCGTGAAAGCCTGCGCACCTGGCTGATCGAAACCCTCAACGAACAATTCCCCGACCTGCGTTCGCGCGTCACACGCCTGGAAAACGGACCGCCCGTGGGCTACCCGGTGCAGTTTCGCGTGACCGGCGAGCACATCGAAGAAGTCCGCGCCCTTGCACGTAAAGTCGCGGCCAAGGTTCGCGAAAACACCCATGTGGTCAACGTGCACCTGGACTGGGAAGAGCCGAGCAAAATCGTCTACCTCAATATCGACCAGGATCGCGCACGCGCCCTTGGCGTGAGCACTGCCAACCTGTCGAAATTCCTGCAGAGTTCACTCACCGGCTCCAGCGTCAGCCAATACCGGGAGGACAACGAATTGATCGAGATCCTCCTGCGCGGCACCGTTCACGAGCGCACCGAACTGTCGCTGCTGCCTAGCCTGGCGGTGCCGACCGACAACGGTAAAAGCGTGGCCCTGTCCCAGATCGCCACCCTCGAATACGGATTCGAGGAAGGCATCATCTGGCACCGTAACCGCCTGCCGACAGTCACCGTGCGCGCCGACATCTACGGCAAGGACCAACCGGCGACCCTGGTTCAACAAATTCTGCCGACCCTCGCGGACGTACGCGCCGAGTTGCCGGACGGGTACCTGCTGGAGGTAGGCGGCACCGTCGAAGACTCTGCGCGCGGGCAGAACTCGGTGAAGGCCGGTGTACCGCTGTTTATTGTGGTGGTGCTGACCCTGCTGATGCTGCAACTACGCAGCTTCTCACGCACGGCAATGGTGTTTCTCACGGCGCCGCTGGGCTTGATCGGCGTCACGCTGTTCCTGCTGGCGTTCCGCCAGCCCTTTGGTTTCGTGGCCATGCTGGGGACCATTGCCTTGTCGGGCATGATCATGCGCAACTCGGTGATCCTGGTGGACCAGATCGAACAAGACATCAAGGCCGGCCTGGCGCCGTGGCAGGCGATTATCGAAGCCACCGTCCGACGCTTCCGCCCGATTGTGCTGACGGCACTCGCCGCTGTACTGGCGATGATCCCGCTGTCGCGCAGTGTGTTCTTCGGGCCGATGGCGGTGGCGATCATGGGTGGGTTGATTGTGGCGACGGCGTTGACCCTATTGTTCTTGCCGGCCCTGTATGCTGCGTGGTTCCGAGTGAGGAAGGACGTCGCGTAATCATGTTGGCCACTGTTTCTGCCCTGATGTTGTTGTTGCTTGCCCCTGGTCCGACCAACACCCTGCTATTGCGCGCAGGGGTGTTGTTCGGGTTTCGGGCTTCGTGGAAGTTGGCCTTCATCGAGTGTCTGGCCTACTTGCTACAGGTAACACTGTGGGGCGCGGCCTTGCTCTACATCGCGGTGTATTCGCCGTGGGCGCTTAAACTGACTCAGTTGGCCGCCGGTTGTTACTTGCTTCTGGCGTCCTATCAGTTGTGGCGCCGCAAACAGGCTCCGGATGAGGCTGTCGGGGATCGGTTTTCAGGCATCTATTTTTTTTCGTTGACGGTAATGAACCCCAAAGGGTTGTTGATCGCATCTTTGATCGCCCCCGCCAATACGTTCAGCAACTGGACTGACTATATGGCGTTTATGACCCTCCTGGCCCTGGTGGTAGTGCCGATTGGAATGGCATGGATAGGCT
This sequence comes from Pseudomonas sp. 2822-17, assembly GCF_002742485.1. Taxonomy (NCBI): domain Bacteria; kingdom Pseudomonadati; phylum Pseudomonadota; class Gammaproteobacteria; order Pseudomonadales; family Pseudomonadaceae; genus Pseudomonas; species Pseudomonas sp. 2822-17. Next base: position 128,194 of record NZ_LJRZ01000295.1, on the reverse strand, counting down.
TCGGTGCCGGGGTAGTCGGGCGCCACTCTCGCTGGTTGAGTTCACTTACGATCAATCGCGTCACTGCAATCGCCATTGGTTGTTTCGCTACTGTCCTGCTCGGCCGCGTGGCTGATTCGATCCTCCACTGACGCTATCAATCCGAAGGGGCGTCAGGCTTGCGCATTCCGCTCAGGCCCCAGGCGATGGACGCGCTGACTGGGTAGCGGCTCGTTCCAACGCATAGGCAGGAACTATTTCAACTAACGCACCACACAGAATTACCTGGCCGAAAAGTACTGGCGTTTGGAGTGCAGCGGTCTGGACTATTGTGTGAATTTAATTAGGAAGGAATGTAGATGATTCTGCCAATACTGACGTTACCGCTACAAATGATGGGGGCGATGATGGGCCTTGGTCGGTGTTGTGGAAAGAGCCAGCAGCAACCCGTGAATATCAACATCAATAACGAGAACAACAACGAGAACAACAACGTCAATTCGAACTCGTCCAGCTCGAACGGCAATACCAGTGTTTCGTATGGCTCATCCCGGCCATTGCCGCACTACCGTTTCTAGGCTGTGCATTAGAGCAAGGGGTGTTAAAAAGTACATGCAACAAAAAACGCCCGGACAAAGTCAGGGCGTTTTTTTAATCAGCTTTTATAGCGCCCCAAAGACTTTCTTCGCCAAGCTGGTCGCTGCTGCCGCCGGGTTCTTGCGAATCGTCTCTTCCTGCTGCGCAATCATCTTGAACAAACCATCCAGCGCCTGCTCGGTCACGTAGTTTTCAACGTTGGCGCTCTTGGCATCCACGGCACCGAAGGCTGCCGCCTTGCCGGCCAGCGCGTTGTACTGCTGGGCCACGCCGACCTTATCGGTGGCAGCCTTGACGATTGGCAGGAACTTGGCGCGGATCTGTTCGCGACTGCTCTTGTTCAGGTATTGGGTGGCCGAGTCCTGGCCGCCACTGAGGATGCCCTTGGCGTCGGTCACGCTCATGTTCTTCACGGCGTTGACCAGGATCGGCTGGGCCTGGGTCACGGCGGTTTCGGCCGCTTTGTTCATGCTGTCTTCCAGTTGCGTGACCTGGTCGCCCATGCCGAACATTTTCAGTTTGTCGGCGACTTTGCCGAGCTTGCCTGGCAGGCCGATTTTTACTTCGGGGTTGTTGCTGAAACCACCGGGCACACCCAGTTGTTTCACCGCGATCTGCGCGCCCTGGGTCAGGGCGTCCTTGAGACCGCCGCTGGCATCGCCCTGGGACAGGCTACTCAGGTCCAGGGCCATGGCATTGGCGCCGAACAGCAGGCCGGCGCACAGGGCAGTGAGGCGAAGGGAGTTACGGAGCATGGGCGCTTCCTTATGATCTGGAGAATATCAGTGTGCGACCGCATCAACTCGCAGGCGCAGCGGCTGTGGATCCTGGCCGTTGAGCTGCACAGCGTGCCGTTCAGTGGTGATAAACAGTAGCTTGCCATCCTGTTCGATGCGAGCACTCACCGCATAACTATGGCCCGGCTTGACCTGGGCCGGGTCGTAATTCAAGTGAAACGGCAGCGGCACCTGGCCTTTGATCGGACCTTTCTGTTCGGCAAGGATCACGGCCGGGGCGTCCATCAGGGATACGTCCTGCAGGCTGACGCTCAAGGTTGCTGTCGGCGGCAGGGCGATGCGTTGCAGGTAGAACACTTCGCCATCAAGGCTGGCCTTGGGAGCAGGGGTCATGGATTGGCAGGCTCCGAGCAGGGCGGTCAGGCCCAGGAGGATGATCTTTTTCATGGTGCGGCTCCTTGTCAGCGGCGCCAGCATCCCACTGGCGCCTTATTCAATCTAGCGGGTTTCTTCAGGCTCATCCGGTTGTTCGGCTGCGCCATCGACACGATGCAGGGCGACCTGGCGGATCGACAGGCGAATCTCGGCCGGCAACACACGTTTGGCCGCGCCTTCCGCCAGCTCACCGAGCAGATCGTGATAGCTCAATTTGCCGGCCTCGTCGCGGCGCAGCACATCTTGCTCCAGCAATGTCTGAATAAAATGTCGGAAAAGGCTCTTGTCGAAGAACTCCGGTGCATTGAGACCATGCAGGATCGACAGGCGCTGGGCCATGATCGTGCACAGGTCTTCCAGTTCTTCGGCGCTGATGCTGTTCTGGCCGCTGTTGAGCAGCAGCGAGATCGCCATGTAGAAGCGTTGCAGCGTCTGGGCGATGCTCTTGGACAGCAGCGTCAGCAGCACAAAGTGCCGCGAGCTTGGCGCCGGGCGCAGGTACACGTTGTTTTCGAAGCGCAGCAGGCCTTGTTCGACAAAGGCTTCCAGCCACTGGTCGACAACCGTGTCCAACTCTTCCAGCGACCAGCGGATAAACAGCTCCGATTGCAGGTACGGATACAGCGCGTGGGTGTAGCGCAAAATCTGTTCGCGGCTCATCCGCGAGCTGCTTTGGAAGAAGCTCGCCAGCAGCGCCGGCAGGGCAAAGATGTGCAGCACGTTATTGCGGTAGTAGGTCATCAGGACGGCGTTCTGCTCGTCCAGATACACAATCTTGCCGAGGGCGTCACTCTGTTCCGACAGCAGGTCCATGTCCTTGACGTGCTTGATCAGCGCCAGGCCATCACCCTCGGGCAGGGTGGTGTGGGGCGAGTAAGGCACGCGGCGCAGCAGCGCCAGGTACAGGTCCAACTGGCGGGCCATGGCCTGTTCGTCGAGGGCCAGGCGTGTGGTGGACAGCAGCGCCAGGGCCACCAGGTTCACCGGGTTCACCGCCGCCGCTTCGTTCAAGTGGCGGGCCACCCGTTCGCCGAGGCGGTTGGTGGTTTCGTTGAGCCATGCCGGCTTGTAGTTCGGCCCCAGCTCCTGGGTGCGCCAGTCGGGTTGTTCGCCGTCGAGAAATTCCGCCAGCTTGATCGGCTCGCCGAAGTTGACCGCGACCTGGCCAAACCGCTGCTTGAGCGCGCCGACCACTTTGAAAATATCGAAGATCGACTCTTTCTTCTTGCTCGCGCCGCGCAGTTCGCCCAGGTAGGTGCGGCCTTCGAGCACACGCTCATAGCCGATATACACCGGCACAAACACGATCGGCATGCGCGAAGAGCGCAGGAAGCTGCGCAGGGTAATCGCGAGCATCCCGGTCTTTGGCTGCAACATGCGCCCGGTGCGTGAGCGTCCGCCTTCGACGAAGTACTCCACCGGGAAACCCTTGGTGAACAGGGTATGCAGGTATTCGTTGAACACCGAGGTGTACAGCGGGTTGCCCTTGAAGGTGCGGCGCATGAAAAACGCCCCGCCACGGCGCAGCAAACTGCCGATCACCGGCATGTTCAGGTTGATGCCCGCGGCGATATGCGGCGGGGTCAGGCCGTTCTTGAACAGCAGGTAGGACAGCAGCAGGTAGTCGATATGGCTGCGGTGGCAAGGCACGTAAATCACCTCGTAGCCTTGTGCAACCTTTTGCACACCTTCGACGTTATTGACCTTGATGCCGTCGTAGATCTTGTTCCAGAACCAACTCAGCACCACTTCCAGGAAGCGGATCGCGGTGTAGGTGTAATCCGATGCGATTTCGTTGCCGTAGCGCAGGGCCAGGGCCTTGGCTTTTTCCGGGCTGATTTTTTCCCGTTCGGCTTCATCCAGAATGGCCTGGCGCACCAACGGCATATTCACCAGGCCCTTGACCAGGTTGCGGCGGTGCGACAGGTCGGGGCCGATCACGGCGGTCTTCAGGTTACGAAAGTGCACACGCAGGATGCGCTGGGCCATGCGCACGGTGCGTTCGTGCCCTTTATTGTGCTCGATCAACTCACGCAGGTTGATGGGCGCGGAGAATTGCACACGGGTCTTGCGACCCAGGATCAGGATGCTCAACAACCGACGCAGGCGGCCGGTGACGGCCCAGCTGTCGGCAAACAGCAGTTTCCAAGGGCTCGACTCGCTCGCCGGGGTTTGCCCCCAGAACACGCTGACCGGAATGATTTGTGCATTCTCTTCGGCGTGCTCGCTCAGGGTGTTGACCAGGCGGGTCAGGGTCGGCGGTGCGCCGCGCTTGTCCTGGCGGCCGAGCCAGTCCGGCTCCGGCGTGAGGTAGAAGAACGCCGCCGGCTCCATCAACGGGCCTACGGAGACTGGCAGCACCGGGCGCGGCAGGCCGGCCTTGGTGCACTCGGCATCGACCACGGCCAATTCGGTGAGAGAGGGCGATTGCAGGACGTAAAACACCGGCCGGCTGCGGTCCAGGTTGAGGGTAAGGGACGACTGGTTGATCGTCTCCGAGCGAACCCAGAGGTACAACAGTCGGCGCAAGGTGCCAAACACCAGACGGCGGAACGGGGAGCGGGTCATAGGCGAGCTGCTTGAAGTGGAAAAAACCGAGCAGGCGCTCGGGCGGGTAGTGTGCCGTATTCGCCGAAAATCGGCAAAAAAGCAGCGATGTAAACTTGAGTTGATCGCTTTTGAGCCTGTCTTATACTCGGCAGTTCAACGCAAGCGACTCAACAATAAAAAACGTACGTGGGAGTAATACAAATGGCAACGCGCGAAACCGGCAATGTGAAGTGGTTCAACGATGCAAAGGGCTATGGCTTCATTCAGCGTGAAGATGGCAAGGATGTGTTTGTGCACTACCGCGCCATTCGCGGTGATGGCCACCGTTCCCTGGCCGAGGGCCAGCAGGTGGAATACGCCGTGGTGACCGGCGAGAAGGGGTTGCAGGCAGAGGATGTGGTTGGCCTGTAGGCCCATCGCAGATCAAATGTGGGAGGGGGCTTGCCCCCGATGGCGGTGTATCAGCAACAAATTAGCTGACTGACGCACTGCTATCGGGGGCAAGCCCCCTCCCACATTTTTGACGGCATTTGCAATTCAGGTTACGCAGTTTTCCAAGTGATCTGCTCTTCACCGTCTGCGCTGATGCGAATCCAGGTGTCGGCACTTTCCTCACCTTCTTCCTCGACCCACGTCCCCGGCGCGCAGCGCACCTCGACGTTCAGTGCAGCAAATGCCGCACGGGCGCAGGCGATGTCGTCGTCCCACGGCGTCTGGTCACTTTCCAAGAACAGGCTGTTCCATTTGCCTACCGCTTTGGGCAACCAGGTGACCGGCACATCGCCGGCCTTGCACTTGTAGGTCTGGCCCTTCTGGGCCCAGTCGGTGCACGGGCCCAACGCGGTGCCCAGCCACGCGGCGATGGCCTTGTAGTCGACGTCGGCGTCCTTCAGGTAAATCTCGATATCAGGTTGGCGCATGGATATTCCTCGTTGCGGGATTCGAAAATCCATTCGCGGATGCTTAAAAGTCGGTTATTGAAGCACGAAATAGTCGTAGCGCATCGACACGGTGACCAGCAGCGGCTCAGCGGCTTCGATCACCTCGGCACGGCGCTCGGCGCTGGCGCGCCAGCCGTGGGGTGTCATGGCCAGCAGGTTGGCGCGGTCCTGAGGCTCGGCCAGACTCAAGGTGAACTCCAGCGTCTCGCTGTGGGCCAGGCTCATGCCGTCCGGCACCAGGGCCAGATGTTTGTCGTCGGTGTATTCACGCACTTCGTCATACAGGCGCTCGCGCAGTTCCATCAGATGGCCACGTGTAGGACCGACCTTCATCAAACCGCCGCCGGGGCTGAGCAGGCGCTTGGCTTCTTGCCAATCCAATGGACTGAAAACACTGGCGAGAAACTGGCAACTGCCTGACGCCAATGGAACGCGGGCCATGCTGGCGATCAACCAGGTCAGCGCCGGGTTGCGCTTGCACGCACGCTTGACCGCTTCTCTGGAAATATCCAGCGCATAGCCGTCGGCGTGGGGCAGGGCGTCGGCAATCTGCGCGGTGTAGTAACCCTCGCCACAGCCGATGTCGACCCAGCGCTGCGGCGCGCGTTCAGCGGCCAGCTCGGCCAGGCGCCTGGCCACCGGCGCGTAGTGCCCGGCGTTGAGGAAGTCGCGGCGCGCTTCGACCATCGCCAGGTTATCGCCCGGATCGCGGCTGTTCTTGTGCTGCACCGGCAACAGGTTCAGGTAACCCTGGCGAGCCCGGTCGAAACGGTGCCCGGCCGGGCACGCCACGCCATTGTCTACCGCGTTGAGCGGGGCGCTGCAAATGGGGCAGGCAAGCATCAGGCGAGCAACTTGATCAGGGTCTGGTAGTAGATTTCGGTCAGTACATCGAGGTCGCTGGCGAGGATGCGCTCGTTGACCTGATGGATTGTCGCGTTGACCGGGCCCAGCTCGACCACTTGAGTACCGAGGGTGGCAATGAAACGGCCATCCGACGTCCCGCCGCTGGTGGACGCCTTTGTCTCGCGACCGGTAATCGCCTTGATGCTGGCGGACACCGCATCGAGCAAGGCGCCCGGTTCGGTGAGGAACGGCAGGCCCGACAGCGCCCACTCCACATGCCAGTCCAGGCCATGTTTGTCGAGGATCGCCGCCACGCGCTGCTGCAGGCCTTCGACGGTGGATTCGGTGGAGAAACGGAAGTTGAACACCGCCGTCAGGTCACCAGGAATCACGTTGGTGGCGCCGGTGCCGGAATTGAGGTTGGAAATCTGGAAGCTGGTCGGCGGGAAGAACGTGTTGCCGTCGTCCCAATGCTCGGCGGCCAATTCCGCCAGGGCCGGTGCGGCGAGGTGGATCGGGTTCTTCGCCAGGTGCGGGTAGGCCACATGACCTTGCACGCCGCGCACGGTCAGGGTCGCGCCGAGGGAACCGCGACGGCCGTTCTTGACCACATCACCGACCAGCGTCGTGCTCGACGGTTCGCCGACGATGCACCAGTCCAGGCGCTCTTTGCGCGCGGCCAGGCGCTCGATCACGGCCTTGGTGCCGTGGTGCGCCGGGCCTTCTTCGTCGCTGGTGATCAGGAAGGCCACCGAGCCCTTGTGGTCCGGGTAATCGGTGACGAAACGCTCCGCTGCCACCAGCATTGCGGCCAGGCTGCCTTTCATGTCCGCCGCGCCACGCCCGCAGAGCATGCCGTTTTCGTCGATCAGCGCGTCGAACGGATCGTTCTGCCAGGCTTGCACCGGGCCGGTCGGCACCACATCAGTGTGACCAGCGAAGCACAGCACCGGGCCATCGTGCTTGCCGTGGGTGGCCCAGAAGTTGTCCACGTCTTCAATGCGCATCGGCTCCAGCGCAAAACCGGCGTCGCCCAGACGCTGCATCATCAGCTTCTGGCAATCGGCGTCGATCGGCGTGACCGAGGGGCGACGGATCAGGTCGATGGCAAGTTGAAGGGTCGGCGAAAGGTCGGCATGGGCCGTCATGGGAAAACTCCGGAAGCGTGTATGGGCGCAGATTCAATGTGGGAGGGGGCTTGCCCCCGATGGCGGTGTCTCAGCAACAAATTTAGCTGATTGACACGGCGCTATCGGGGGCAAGCCCCCTCCCACATAAGGCAATCGGTGCTTGCCTGATCCAACAAAACGGCCGTTATCTTATAGCAAAACGGCGACCAGAGGCCGCCGTTTAGTGCATTGCGCAAGTTTTTACGCCGCAGGCGCTGGCTCAGGCGCCGCTACCGGTTTGGGCAGCGACGACAGAAACGCCATGATCAACGCGGCCACATACGGCAGCGACTGCACCAGCAGCATCACCACCCAGAAGCGCATGTCGTTGCTTGGCAGGCCCTGCACCAGGTAGATCCCCAGCGCCGCGCCCCACAACAGCAGCATGATGAACATTTCTTCGCGGGCTTCGGAAATCGCCACCCAGAAGCCGTGGTTATCCGCGTTTTTCGGTGTACGAAAGAACGGAATACTGGTGGTGAAGAAGCCATACAGCACCGCTTTGGCGATGGTGTGGGACAACGCCAGGCCTGCAAGGGCCGCGCAGAATGCGTCCTTGAGGTTCACGCCCACCGCACGGCGGTACAGGAAGATGATCTTGCCGACCTTGAACACGAACAACGCCAACGGAGGGATCGCGAAAATCAGCAGCGGCGGATCGACCCGCGTTGGCACGATGATCATCGCCGCCGACCACAACAGTGCGCCGACGGTGAAGAAGATGTTCATGCCGTCCGCCACCCACGGCAACCAGCCCGCGAGGAAGTGGTAGCGCTGGCCACGGGTCAGCTCGGTGTCCTTGCCGCGCAGCAGGCTGGCGGTGTGGCGCTTGATGATCTGGATCGCACCGTAGGCCCAGCGGAAACGCTGTTTCTTGAAGTCGATAAAGGTATCGGGCATCAGGCCCTTGCCGTAGCTGTCGTGGTAATACGCCGCCGACAAGCCTTTCTCGAACACCCGCAGGCCCAGTTCGGCGTCTTCGCAGATGCACCAGTCGGCCCAGCCGAGTTCTTCGAGCACCGAGCGACGGGTCATGGTCATGGTGCCGTGCTGGATGATCGCATCGCGGTCGTTACGGGTGACCATGCCGATATGAAAGAAGCCTTTGTATTCCGCGTAGCAGAGCTTCTTGAAGGTACTTTCGTTCTGGTCGCGGTAATCCTGGGGCGACTGCACCACGGCGATTTTCGGGTCGGCGAAGTGCGGCACCATGTGCTTGAGCCAGTTCGGCGACACGCAGTAGTCCGAGTCGATCACCGCGATCACTTCGGCATCCTTGGCGGTGTGCGGGATCAGGTAGTTCAGCGCGCCGCCCTTGAAACCGGCCAGGGGCGCGACGTGGAAAAACTTGAAGCGCGGGCCGAGGGTTTCGCAGTAGTCGCGCACCGGTTCCCAAACCGCCGGGTCCTTGGTGTTGTTGTCGATGATCAGGACTTCGTAGTCCGGGTAATCGAGGGCGGCCAGGGCGTCGAGGGTCTGTTTGACCATCTCCGGCGGCTCGTTGTAGCACGGCACATGGATCGAGACTTTCGGGCGGTAGTCCGAATCCCCCTCGACCGGCAGGAATTCACGACGACGCTTGTGGGTCCAGACGGCTTCGGCCAGTTCATGGGCCTCGGTCAGCAACACGATAAACACGCCGAGGGCCCCGAGCGCCAGGAGGATACCCACGGTGACACTGAACCAAGTGCTGTATTGCTGGCTGTAGTCGTAGCCGATCCACACCAGTACCGAGCCGCACAGGAACGCGATAAAGGTCAGGAAGGTCCGGCCACGCTGGCGCAGGGCCGAGCCGTCGATCATCAGCAGGGTCAGGGACAGCAGTGCCAGCACCACCGAACCGATGGCCAGCACGCGCCATTGCGGGATCGCGACGACAGGCCCTTCAAAGTTGAATTTCTGCTGGCGTGCGGCGTTGAACACGCCCCAATAGGCGCCGGCAGATCCTTCGTCGCTGACTTTCCACGGCTGGTCGAACGCTTCGATCACAAAGTAGTTGTAGCCCTGGCGATTGAGCTTGTTCACCAGCGTGCGCAGGTAAATCGCCTGGTCTGCCGGGGATGTTTCGTTACCCCCGCGCATACGTCCGTTGCTCGGCCAGCCAATTTCCGACAGTAGCAGCGGCTTTTTCGGGAAGAGTTTTTTCAGGTCTTTGGCCCGGTCCAGTACGTACTGGCCAGCCTTGTCCATGGGGATGTATTCCCAGAACGGCAGGATGTGCGCGGCGATCAGATCGACGTGCTTGGCCAGTTTCGGGTTCTTTTCCCAGATGTGCCACTGCTCGGAGGTGGTCACCGGTACTTTCACCGCAGCGCGCACCCGGTCGAGCAGCACGATCAGCGCTTCAGGGGTGATTTCTTCGCGGAACAGCGCCTCGTTGCCGACCACCACGCGCACGACACTGCGCGAGCTGTTGGCGATCTCGATGGCACGCTGGATTTCGCGCTCGTTACGCTCCAGGTCCGGGCTGATCCAGATTCCCAGGGTGACGCGCAAGCCGAACTCTTCCGCCAGCTTAGGGATATCCCCCAAGGTGCCGTCGACCGAGTAGGTACGGATGTTGTCCGTCAGCTTGCTCATGATCTCCAGGTCACGACGCATCTGCTCGTCCGTGGGGTACTGGTCTTTTTGCGGGAACTGGCCTTGCTGGAACGGCGAGTAGGAAAAACCGGAGATTTGCTCAGGCCAGTTGGGAGCAGTGACCGGGCGGTTGACCAGCGCCCAGAAGCCGGTGAACAGCGCGGCAATTGCCAGCACGATCACCAGGTTGAGTCCAAATTTACGCGATGCCATGGTTATGTCGGGTTCCAAAGGGTGTGGAACGAAAAGAGGTGTCGGCCTGCACCGAACGGCGCGCATCCTACACCGGCCTTTCCCCGAGCGTACAGCAGACAGAGAAAAGCCGGACGTTAGTCAGCAAAAGGCCATCTAAGTTCTTTACTTGTAGCTTGAAGCTTCGAACTTGTCGCTGCGTAGCCCTATAATGCGCGCCGGTTTTTGGGGTAATGGTCATGAGTACAGAAGATCCGCGGTTTGCAGGCGTCGCCCGCTTGTATGGCATTGAAGGCCTGGAACGCTTGAAAGCGGCCCATGTGGCGATCGTCGGCGTCGGCGGCGTGGGCTCCTGGGCGGCGGAAGCCATGGCCCGTTGTGGGGTCGGCGAGATTTCGCTGTTTGACCTGGACGATGTCTGCGTCAGCAACAGCAACCGCCAGTTGCACGCCCTGGACAGCACCGTGGGCAAGCCCAAGGTCGAGGTAATGGCCGAGCGCCTGCGCGGCATCAACCCGGACTGCACCGTGCACGCGGTGGCGGACTTCGTGACCCGCGACACCATGGCCGAATACATCACGCCGAATATTGATTGCGTGATCGACTGCATCGACGCCGTCAACGCCAAGGCCGCGCTGATTGCCTGGTGCAAGCGTCGCAAGATCCAGATCATCACCACCGGTGGCGCTGGTGGGCAGATTGACCCGACGCTGATCCAGGTGTGCGACCTGAACCGCACCTTCAATGATCCATTGGCGTCGAAAGTGCGCTCCACCCTGCGTCGTGACTACAATTTTTCCCGCACCGTGACCCGCCATTACAGCGTGCCGTGTGTGTTTTCTTCCGAGCAGCTGCGCTATCCCAAGCCGGACGGCAGCATCTGTTTGCAGAAAAGTTTTGTGGGTGATGGGGTGAAGCTGGACTGCGCCGGTGGGTTTGGCGCGGTGATGATGGTCACGGCCACGTTCGGTATGGTGGCGGCGACCAAGGCGGTGGACAAGATTGTGGCTGGGGTGCGTCGGCCTTCGGAGCGGGTCAAGCCCGCCTGAATCTCAGGACTTTACACAGTTCAAAATGTGGGAGGGTGCTTGCCCCCTCCCACATTCAGCTTTGTGTTCGGCTGAGTTCGCGCATCCGCTGCAGAACTGCATTCAAACCGTTGCTGCGTGACGGGGAGAGTTGGCGCGAAAGCCCAAGTTGATTGAACCACTCCGGCAGATCAACTGCCTGCAACTCAGCAGCCGACAACCCATTGACCCGCGCCAGCAGCAACGCCACCAGCCCCCGGATCATTCGCGCATCACTGCTGGCGGAAAACTGCCAATGGCCGTCGTGCAAGCGCCCCAGCAACCACACCTGGCTTTCGCATCCGTGCACAAGATTGGCGTCGACCTTCTCTTCATCGGCCAAGGCGGGAAGGCGCTCGCCCCACTGCATCAGCATCCGCGCGCGTTGTTCCCAACTTCCTACGGCCTGGAAGGCTTCCAAGGCGGCAATCGCATCCACGGGCAAACTCATCGCAACATGTCCAGTGCCTGATCCAGCGCTTCAAAAAAGCGCTCAAGATCGTCGGAATCGTTGTACAGCGCCAGGGAAACGCGGATCGCTCCTGACAGTTGCATCGCCTTGAGCAGCGGCATAGCGCAATGATGGCCGGCGCGTACCGCAATGCCTTGCTCGGTCAGCAGGTGCGCGAGGTCGGCGTTGTGCACGCCCTCGACCACAAAGCTGACCAGCGCCACCTGCGGCGAGCCCAGCACCCGCACGCCGTTGCGCGCCTTCAGGCCGTGCAACAGGTAGTCATGCAAGGCCGCTTCATGGGCGATGACCGCTTGCGGGTCCAGGGAACTCAGGTAATCCAGGCTGGCGCCCAGGCCGATCACGCTGGCAATCGGCGGAGTACCCGCCTCGAAGCCCAGCGGCGCGGGGCGAAAGCTCGCGCTGTGGTAGTCCGCCTGCTGCACCATCTCCCCGCCGAACTGCCAGTGGCGCAGGTGATGCAGGGCTTCGTTGCGGCCATAGAGCACGCCGACGCCGTCCGGGCCGTAGAGTTTGTGGCTGGAGAAAACATAAAAGTCGCATCCCAGCGCTTGCACGTCATGGCGACCGTGGACGATGCCTTGGGCGCCGTCGACCACGGTCAGGGCGCCGTGGGGCTGCGCCAAAGCCAGCAAGGCTTGCAGCGGTTGCCAGGCGCCAAGCACGTTGGACAACTGGCTCACTGCCAGCAGGCGCGTGCGTGGGCCGATCAATTCGGCGGCGGCGTGCAGGTCGATCACGCCGTCATCACCGAGTGGCAATACCACCAGCGTGAGCGCGCGACGTTTGGCCAGTTGCTGCCAGGGCAGCAGGTTGGCGTGGTGTTCCAGGGCGCTGATGACAATCTCATCGCCCGCATTGAATAAGTGCTCAAGGCCGTAGGCCAGGAGGTTCAGCGCAGAGGTAGCACCGTGGGTAAACACGATTTGCCCGGTGTCACCTGCATTCAACCATTGCGCAACTTTGCTGCGACTGTCCTCGAAGGCCTGGGTCGCGTGGGCGCCCGGTAAATGCTGGGCACGGTGCACATTGGCTGCGCCGTTGGCGTAGTAATGGCTGATGGCATCCAATAAGGCTTGGGGTTTTTGCGTCGTAGCGGCGTTGTCCAGATAGGTCTGGTCTTGCCGTTGCAGGGTGGCAATGGCCGGAAAATCGGCGCGCCAGGGGGAGGGCACAAGCATGGTGGTCAAGACTCGTATAAGCGAGCCCCAGGATCGGGGCCCGCTAGTGGCATCGAGTGGCTGCTTAGTTGTGAGCGTGCAGCGCTTCGTTCAGTTCGATGGCCGATTTGTGGGTTTTGCACTCCACGGCACCCGTCTCGGAATTGCGGCGGAACAGCAGGTCCGGTTGACCGGCCAATTCACGTGCCTTGACCACTTTGACCAATTGGTTCTGCTCATCCAGCAGCGCAACCTTGGTCCCGGCAGTCACATACAAGCCCGATTCCACGGTGTTGCGGTCGCCCAACGGGATACCGATACCGGCGTTGGCGCCGATCAGGCAGCCTTCGCCAACCTTGATCACAATATTGCCGCCGCCCGACAGGGTGCCCATGGTGGAGCAGCCGCCGCCCAGGTCCGAGCCCTTGCCGACGAACACGCCTGCCGACACGCGGCCTTCGATCATGCCCGGGCCTTCAGTGCCGGCGTTGAAGTTGACGAAACCTTCGTGCATCACCGTGGTGCCTTCGCCCACGTAGGCGCCCAGGCGGATACGTGCCGCGTCAGCGATACGCACGCCGGCCGGAACCACGTAGTCGGTCATTTTCGGGAACTTGTCCACCGAGAACACTTCCAGCAGCTCGCCACGCAGGCGTGCTTCCAGTTGGCGTTCGGCCAGTTCGCCGATGTCGATCGCGCCCTGGCTGGTCCAGGCCACGTTCGGCAGCTGCGGGAACACGCCAGCCAGGCTCAGGCCGTGGGGCTTGACCAGGCGGTGGGACAGCAAGTGCAGTTTGAGGTAGGCCTCAGGCGTGGAGGTCAGTGCGGCGTCTTCGGCCAGCAGGGTGGCGACCAGCGGCGTGTGGCTTTCCGCCAGGCGGCTCAGCAGAGCGGCTTGGGTGGCGTCGACGCCCTTGAGCGCGTCGGCCAGTTGCAGCGCCTGGGTCACAGTGAAGGTGATCGCCTGGTTACCTTCGGTGTAACCGAGGATCGGCGCGATGGCCGCGACGATTTCAGCCGATGGATTAAGCAGCGGTTGTGCGTAAAACACTTCCAGCCAAGCACCTTGGCGGTTCTGAGTGCCAACGCCGAAGCCCAGGCTGAACAGGGAATGGGACATGCTGTTACCTCTACAAAAATGGAAGGGCTGGCCTACTTGAGGGCCGCCGAATAACTATCTGGCTTGAAGCCAATCAGGGTTCTGTCACCGAGATCAAGCACCGGGCGCTTGATCATCGAAGGTTGCGCGAGCATCAATTCAATGGCTTTCGACTGATCGAGATCGGCTTTGCGTTCGTCTTCGAGTTTGCGAAAGGTGGTGCCCGCACGGTTCAAAACCACCTGCCAACCGTGCTCGTCGCACCATTGGGTCAAGTGTTCGCGGTCGATACCGGCCGTTTTGTAGTCGTGGAACTCATAGCTCACAGCGTGCTCATCGAGCCAGGTGCGCGCCTTTTTCATGGTGTCGCAGGCTTTGATGCCGAAAAGGTGCAACGTTTTGCTTGAAGCGGTCAAGGAATTGCCCCCTTTTAGGATGCTCAAAACGAAAGGTCCGGGATTATGCCACGACCAGCGGGTTTGGGTGCCGGTCGTCCTGCGCTGTGCGACTTTTGTGCAAAAGCCAGCGCGTAACATAGCCGGTTAATATGGCACTTCAGTGGCCAGTTGTTGCCTGATGTGTGTCGTTGCAAGTCGATTGTCCGGGAAAACCGCGTTAGGCAAACCGCCTGCACCGTTCTTATTCATTTCCCGGCCTGCACCAGGATCACGGCATTCGGACGAAGCTATCACGACTATCAAAGTATCGAGCTGGGGTTTATGAGTGTGCCTCATGAGCCCTTGCCGATTTACCCGTCTAGTCCATATTCGCCAGCGCGCTTACTGTTCTGCCAACGTTAAATGTCGGGAGATCGAAATGCACAAGCGCGCGCTCGGAACCAGTTCACTTGAAGTCTGCGCCTTGGGTTTAGGCTGCATGGGCTTGAGCCATGGCTACGGCCCCGCTACGGACACCCAACAAGCTATCTCATTGATGGCGGCAAATCCCCATGGAACCGGCGGATCTGGCCGCGCACAACTGCATTAATCTGCGTCTCCCGACTCATGGGAGCCTCATGCAGTGGGATTTCGAGAAGAACGGTCACGAACTCAAGGCACGCGTAGAAGGGCAATGGACATTCAACAGCAGCGTGCCAATGTTGCGTGCGGCTGTGGCGGGATGTGGTTTGGCGTTTCTTCCAGAAGACATGGTGGCCAACGAACTTGCGGAGGGCAGTCTCGTGCGGGTTCTGGAAGATTGGTGCCAGCCGTTCGCGGGCTACCATCTTTACTATCCGAATCGACGTGAGCATTCATCCGCATTTGGCGTTGTGGTTGACGCATTAGTTTATAAACAATGAGCGATGGGCAGGGGGGGCCTATTGTTGCAGCGCAAGCTTCGGCTCAAAGCCCTGCGTGCGCAACGCCTTGAGTTATGCAGTCTGAGTCAGCATCACGAAATCGCGGACGATGTATTGCGGGAGGCGTTGGCGGAGCTTGATATGAGTGAGGCGAACCTGGGATTGAGAAAGTAGCGTCTTCGCCCTTATCGGGTCTGGGGTAGGTTTTTTTCGCCCAGGCAATGTCCCCCGCACTGAGTGTCGAGCCTCCTGAGTGGTACACGTTGCTAGTGGTCAAGCCGGGGTCGATGGCGTAATGCATGATCGAGTCTGGATCGTAGGGCAAAAAATCGTAGGACTCGCTGCGCGGTAGCGGTAGAAAGTTGGTTTGCTGATCGGGTTGTGGGTAGTTCAGGTCAAGAACAGCGTGATCCCATTGGACATTGGCATCGGGATGTTGATGCGCGTGGTGTGCGCCCAGCATGTGCCCGAACTCATGCAGCACGGTTTGGTTGAATGACGGTAACGTATGATCTCTCGGCAGGCTCATCGTTGGGGCGCCATACAAAGCACGTTGAGCGTCGTTACCTATCCGTGAGGAGCCGCCCGCGTCGCCTACCATGTTCTGCGTAATTTTAGCGTCGCCCTCGTCGCCCGATACGAACTCGAATGTGAGGTTGATATGGGTTGACCACTCGTTGGCGGCGTTTTTGACTGCCCGCACATAGGGGTCATCCATCGGGTAATCGTACATCGCGATCTTGATAGTGCTGTTTTGCGGCCAGTATTTAGCGGGCTCACCCACGTTGCGTCGACTTCTGGAAAGGCGTTCGGGTTGATCGACGCCATCGTTCGAGCGATCAGTGGGGGGAGGGGAGCAGGGGGTAAAAACGGTGGCTGAGATCATGGCTTTTTCCCGTTGGAGTCAGTGACGAATCTGTTGACTGATTTGTCCTGAACGCAGGGGAAGTTCCAGCATGGAGTGTATGTAATGTTTAACTTGGCCCGTGATATCTGTCGGATACCACGGGCCATAGCGTTTATTTTCGGCGGTTAATGAACGCCCGGATCCGCTCAGCCGCTTCCACACACTCCGCCAACGGCGCAACCAGCGCCAGGCGCACACGGCCGGCCCCAGGGTTGAAGCCATCGACTTCCCGCGACAGGTACGAGCCCGGCACCACGGTCACGTGCTCTTGCACGAACAAATCCCGGCAGAACGCGGCATCGTCGCCATTCACATTCGGCCACAGGTAGAAACCACCATCGGGGTGTTGCACATCGAGCACCGGCTTGAGAATCGCCAGCACAGCGTTGAATTTCTCGCGATACAAGTCACGATTGGCCAGCACGTGGGCTTCGTCCTGCCAGGCCGCAATGCTGGCCAGTTGCGTTTGTACCGGCATCGCGCAGCCATGGTAGGTGCGGTACAGCAGGAAGGCCTTGAGGATGTCCGCGTCGCCGGCCACAAAACCGGAGCGCAGGCCCGGCAGGTTGGAGCGCTTGGACAGGCTGTGGAACACCACGCAGCGCTTGAAGTCCTGGCGGCCCAGTTCGACACAGGCGCTCAGCAGCCCCGGCGGCGGGGTTTGTTCGTCGAAGTACAGCTCGCTATAGCACTCGTCGGCGGCGATGACGAAGTCGTATTCGTCGGCCAGGGCGATCAGTTTTTTCAGGGTCTCGACCGGGATCAGCGCGCCGGTCGGGTTACCGGGGGAGCACAGGAACAGGATCTGGCAGCGTTTCCAGATATCCGGCGTCACAGCGTCGAAGTCCGGGTTGAAGCCGTTCTCATCCAGGCATGGCAGGTAATGCGGCTTGGCCCCGGCCAGGAACGCGGCGCCTTCGTAGATTTGGTAGAACGGGTTCGGGCTGACGACCAGGGCATCGTCGCCACGGTTGACCACTGTCTGGGTGAAGGCGAACAGCGCCTCGCGGGTGCCGTTGACCGGCAGGATATTGCGCGCCGGGTCGAGCCAGCCCTTGGGCACGTTGAAGCGACGTTCACACCAGGCGCCGATGGCCTCGCGCAGCGCCGGGATGCCCAGGGTAGTAGGGTACACCGCCATCTGGTCGAGGTTGCTGCTCAGTGCCTCGGCCACGAAGGTCGGGGATTTGTGCTTGGGCTCGCCGATGGACAGCGCAATCGGGCGCTTGTCCGGGTTCGGCGTGACGCTGCCCAGCAGTGCGCGCAGTTTCTCGAACGGGTAGGGTTGCAGCTGGTTCAGGGCGTTGTTCATGGGAATCTCGTGCAAGGCGTTAAAAACTGGAATGAGGTTTAGATCGTCAGGCGCGTCAGCTCGACGCCGGGTTCCTGAGTCACGCTCAACTGCTGCACGATGGCTTCCTGCAATCGCAGGCACAGCTCAGGATCGGACAGTGGCTGGTTGTCGGCGTCGGTAATAAAGAACACGTCTTCCACGCGCTCGCCGAGGGTCGCAATCTTGGCGTTCTGCAATGACAGGTCGAACTCCAGGAAGATCCCGCCGATACGTGCCAGCAGGCCCGGGCGGTCCGGCGCGCTGAGTTCCAGCACGGTGACCGGGCGCTGCGCGTCGTTGGAGATGGTCACCTGGGGCGCAAATGCAAAGTGCTTGAGCTGGCGCGGCACCCGGCGCTGGATGATGGTCGGGTAGTCGTCCGGGTTGCGCAGGGCCTCGGTGAGGCCTTCGCGGATCTTTTTCACCCGTGCCGGGTTGTCGCCGATGGACTCGCCTTCGGTGTCGAGCACGATATAAGTGTCGAGGGTGAACTGGCTGCTGGAAGTGATCACCCGGGCATCGTGGATGTTCAGGTTGAGCTGGTCCATGGCCGCCACGGTCACGGCGAAGAAGTCGTGCTGGTCGGGCGCATAGATGAAAATCTGCGTGCCGCCTTCGAATTCGCGCTGGGTGGTTTCCTTGATCAGTACCAGCGGGCCGCCATCGGCGGGCTGCTGCAGGATCGCGTCAGTGTGCCAGGCTACATCGCCGGCAGTGTGGCGCAGGAAGTAATCATCACCCAATTGCGACCACAGCTGCTCGACGTCGTCCGGGTCGTTGCCGCCGCGCACCAGGATATCCAGCGCCGCGCTTTGGGTGCGGCGGATCTGCTCTTCGCGGTCCACCGGGTTTTCCAGGCCACGGCGCAGCGCACGCTTGGTCTCGGTGTACAGCTGGCGCAACAGGCTGGCGCGCCACGAGTTCCACAGCGTCGGGTTGGTGGCGTTGATGTCGGAGACGGTCAGCACGTACAGGTAGTCGAGGCGGGTTTCATCGCCGACCGCCTGTGCGAAGTCATGGATCACCTGCGGGTCGGACAAGTCCTTGCGCTGGGCCGTGGTCGACATGACCAGATGGTTCTGCACCAACCAGACGATCAGGCGGCTGTCCCATTGCGGCAGTTGGTGGCGCTGGCAGAAGGCCTCCGCGTCGACCGCGCCGACTTCGGAGTGGTCGCCATGCCGGCCCTTGCCGATGTCGTGGTACAGGCCGGCCAGGTAGATCAGTTCCGGCTTGGGCAGCCTGGCCATGAGCTTACTGGCCAGCGGGAATTTCTCCGACACCTGGGTGTACTGCAGCTTACGCAGGTGCTTGATCAGGTTCAGGGTGTGCGCATCCACCGTATAGATGTGGAACAGGTCGTGCTGCATCTGCCCGACGATAAAACCGAACTCCGGCAGATAGCGCCCGAGAATGCCGTAGCGGTTCATGCGACGCAGATTGCGATGGATACCGATCTTGCACTTGAACAGCTCGATAAACAGGCTGGTGTTGCGGATGTCATTGCGGAAATCATCGTCGATCAGGTGACGGTTTTCCCGTAGCAGGCGGATGGTGTCGGCGCGCACACCTTTAATTTCCGGCTGCTGGGCCATCAATACGAAGATTTCCAGCATGGCGAACGGGGTGCGGCGGAACACGTTGTCGTTGCGTGCCTCGATATAGCCGTCGTGCAGTTGGAAGCGCGAATTGATTGGCTGCGGCGGTGCTTCGTCTTCGGGGGCGAGGATCACTTCTTCGAAGTGCTGGATGATCAGGTCGCTGAGCTGGGCAATGCTCATGACCACCCGGTAGTACTGCTGCATGAAGCTTTCAATGCTGGTCTTGGCGTCTTCGCCTTCAAAGCCCAGCAGGGTGGCGATGGAGCGTTGATGGTCGAACAGCAGGCGGTCTTCGGAGCGGCCGGCGAGCATGTGCAGGGCGTAGCGCACTTTCCAGATGAATTCCTGGGATGAGGCCAACAGGGCGTTTTCGCTTTCTACCAGAAAGCCTTCGCCAGCCAGGGCGCGCAGGTTCAGGGTGCCGTACTGGCGACGGGCTACCCACAAAATCGTCTGGATGTCGCGCAGCCCGCCCGGCGAGCCTTTGACGTTGGGTTCCAGGTTGTATTCGGTGTCGTTGTACTTGTGGTGCCGGGTCTTCTGCTCGGCGCGCTTGGCCAGGAAGAACTCCTTGCTCGGCCACATATGCGCGGTGCTGGTGACTTCCAGCATGCGCTGGCGCAGGCGCTCGGGGCCGGCGATGGTGCGGCTTTCCATCAGGTTGGTGATTACGGTGAGGTCGGCGCGGGCCTCTTCGGCGCATTCGTCCACCGAGCGCACGCTCTGGCCGACTTCAAGGCCGATGTCCCACAGTAGCGTCAGAAAACGCTCGATGGAATCGCGAAAGGTCTCATGGTCGGCGCTGTCCAGCAGGATCAGCAGGTCGATGTCGGAGTAGGGGTGCAGTTCGCCACGGCCATAGCCGCCGACGGCCACCAGGGCGATGTCGGCGTCTTCACTCCAGTTGAACTGTTCCCAGGCCTTTTGCAGGATGTTGTCGACGAACCAGGCGCGGTCCTCGATCAGTCGGCGGATGTCCCGGCCGCTGCGAAAGCGCTCATCGAGCACCTCGCGGGCCTGGCGGATCGCTTTCTTGAAAGCGGCGATGGGGCTTGCCTTCAGGGCCAGTTCGGCCTGGAACTGGCCACGGTCGAAGAGTTCGGGATCCACCTGGGGCATCGATCGGCTTTCCTTTCTATCTATAGTCAGTCACAACACGCTGTGGGAAAACCTGGGCAACCTTCAAGCCGAAATGCGAGGGATCGTGTCGTCGGCGCGCAGGGTGAAGATCTCGTAGCCGGTTTCGGTGACCAGCAGGGTGTGTTCCCACTGGGCCGAGAGCTTGCGGTCCTTGGTGATGGCGGTCCAGCCGTCGCCCAGCACCTTGGTGTCGGCCTTGCCCTGGTTGATCATCGGCTCGATGGTAAAGGTCATGCCTGCCTTGAGCTCCATGCCGGTGCCGGCGCGCCCGTAGTGCAGGATCTGCGGTTCTTCATGGAATACGGTGCCGATGCCGTGGCCACAGAAATCACGTACCACCGAGAAACCGTTCTTTTCAGCGTGTTTCTGGATCACTTCACCGATATCGCCCAGGCGGCAGCCGGGCTTGACGATTTCGATTGCCTTGTACATGCATTCCTGGGTGACCTGGGACAGGCGCTCGGCCCAGACCGGCACGTTGCCGACGTGGAACATGCGGCTGGTGTCGCCGAAGTAGCGGTCCTTGATCACGGTGACGTCGATGTTAAGGGTGTCGCCGTCTTTCAGGGGTTTGTCGCACGGGATGCCGTGGCAGACCACGTGGTTGATCGAGGTGCAGATCGACTTGGGGAAGCCCTTGTAGTTCAGCGGCGCAGGAATGGCGCCCTGCACATTGACGATATAGTCATGGCAGATCTGGTTCAGGGTGTCGGTGGTGACGCCTGGCTTGACGTGTTCGGCAATCATTTCCAGTACGTCGGCAGCCAGTTTGCCGGCAATGCGCATGCCGGCGATGTCTTCGGCGGTTTTCAAACTAACAGTCATACAGGCTCTCTCTAGCGCGGCGCGCTGAAATCAATACGGTTTACGGGCGCGCGACAAAAGGTTACAGAATTCGCACAAGCCCCAAAAAACGCGATTCTAACAGACGCGGGCGGCAAATCATGAGCCCCTGACGATCGCTTCTATCTATGAGGTGGGGCTATATCCGCTCTATTCAAAGGGTTGCGTATCACTCGCGCACGCCAAATGTGATTGCGGGTTCCGTTTTCGCCCTTCGTGTGGTATAAAATGCGCCGCTTTCCGGGGATGCCCCGAAGAGCTTAAATCCACACACGTGTCGACACGATGACCTGGGTGCCGGAGGCCTTGATGCCGCTGGTTGGTCATTGGGATACGTGGAGGCCAAACCCGACTTATTAAGGAACTATCATGTCCCAAGTCAACATGCGCGATATGCTGAAGGCCGGTGTGCACTTCGGTCACCAGACCCGTTACTGGAACCCGAAAATGGGTAAATACATTTTCGGCGCGCGTAACAAGATCCACATCATCAACCTTGAAAAAACCCTGCCAATGTTCAACGAAGCTCTGACTTTCGTAGAGCGCCTGGCCCAGGGCAAAAACAAGATTCTGTTCGTCGGCACCAAGCGTTCCGCTGGCAAGATCGTTGCTGAAGAAGCAGCACGTTGCGGTTCGCCGTACGTCGATCACCGCTGGTTGGGCGGCATGCTGACCAACTTCAAAACCATCCGTGCTTCCATCAAGCGTCTGCGTGACCTTGAAGTGCAAGCCGAAGACGGTACTTTCGCCAAGCTGACCAAGAAAGAAGCGCTGATGCGCTCCCGTGACCTGGAAAAGCTCGATCGTTCCCTGGGTGGTATCAAGGACATGGGCGGTCTGCCTGACGCACTGTTCGTTATCGACGTTGATCACGAGCGCATCGCGATCACCGAAGCCAACAAGCTGGGCATCCCTGTTATCGGCGTAGTCGATACCAACAGCAGCCCGGAAGGCGTTGACTACATCATCCCAGGCAACGATGACGCAATCCGCGCTATCCAGCTGTACATGGGTTCGATGGCTGACGCTGTAATCCGTGGTCGTAACCACGTTGCTGGTGGTACCGAGCAGTTCGTTGAAGAAGCTCCGGTAGCCGCAGCTGAGTAATTGACGCCCTGGCGTTGACTCAGTAAGCAAAAAGGGGGCTTGGCCCCCTTTTTGCCACCTCGAAAACCATTTGTGAACGGCGCAGCTACATCATCTGTAACGTGCAGCGGCCTACAAGGGTGGTTCGGGAAGAATTGATCCCCCGTTCGATCGGGTGGAATGGTTGAAAACCTATCCAAGAGGAATTTGAAAATGGCAGCAATTACTGCAGCGTTGGTTAAAGAACTGCGTGAGCGTACCGGCGAAGGCATGATGGATTGCAAGAAAGCCCTGGAAAAGGCTGACGGCGACATCGAAAAAGCCATTGATGACATGCGTGCTTCCGGCGCCATCAAGGCTGCCAAGAAAGCAGGCAACGTAGCTGCTGAAGGCGCTATCGCTCTGAAAGAAGACGGCAAATCTGCCGTTCTGCTGGAAGTGAACTCGCAGACCGACTTCCTGGCTCTGCAGGACGACTTCAAGGCATTTGTTGCTGCCAGCGTTGAAAAAGCGTTCGCCGACAAACTGACTGACGTCGCTCCGCTGATCGAGGCTCAAGAAGCTGCTCGCCTGGTACTGGTCGGCAAGGTTGGCGAAAACGTCAACATCCGTCGCCTGGTACGCGTTGAAGGTGATGTTGTTGGCGGTTACCTGCACGGCAACAAGATCGGTGTTGCAGTTGTCCTGAAAGGCGGCAACGTTGAACTGGCCAAAGACATCGCTATGCACGTAGCGGCCAGCAACCCTGAGTTCCTGCTGCCTTCGGAAGTTTCTGCCGAAGCCATCGAGCGCGAAAAAGCTGTGTTCCTGCAGCTGAACGAAGAAAAAATCAAAGGCAAGCCAGAAAACATTGTTGAGAACATGGTCAAAGGCCGTATCAGCAAGTTCCTGGCTGAAGCAAGCCTGGTTGAGCAGGCGTTCGTCAAGAACCCTGAAATCAAGGTTGGCGAACTGGCTAAGAAAGCCGGTGCTGAAATCGTTTCCTTCACTTACTTCAAAGTAGGCGAAGGCATCGAGAAGCCGGTCGACAACTTCGCTGAAGAAGTTGCTGCCCAGCTGGCTGCCGCCAAGCAATAAGACAGTTTTCAACTGTCGCCCGAAAGAGGCTGCCCGCTCACGCGCGCAGCCTCTTTTCAAATGGGCAGGCCGAATTTATTTGGCTTACCCTCGGAACTGGCTTACAAAGCCGTGTTCCGATGGCGCTGTGACAGCGTCCAGCTAGAGTGAACGCAAGCCGTAAACGGCTCGCCAAGAATTTTTAAAAATACGCCGCAGGAGAGATTCGCAATGGCTCAGCAGGGCAGTGGTTATCAGGCTCGCTATAAACGCATTCTACTCAAGCTCAGCGGCGAGGCCCTGATGGGCTCGGAAGAGTTCGGGATTGATCCCAAGGTGCTCGACCGCATGGCGCTGGAAGTCGGCCAATTGGTCGGCATCGGCGTACAAGTCGGCCTGGTGATCGGTGGCGGTAACCTGTTCCGTGGCGCGGCACTGAGTGCGGCCGGTATGGATCGGGTCACTGGCGACCACATGGGCATGCTGGCCACTGTGATGAACGCCCTGGCGATGCGTGATGCCCTGGAGCGTGCCAATATCTCGGCTATCGTGATGTCGGCTATTTCCATGGTAGGCGTGACCGATCACTATGATCGCCGCAAAGCCATGCGCCATTTGAACTCAAAAGAAGTGGTGATCTTCGCCGCCGGTACCGGTAACCCGTTCTTTACCACTGATTCCGCGGCGTGCTTGCGTGCCATTGAAATCGATGCTGATGTGGTGCTGAAGGCGACCAAGGTAGATGGTGTGTACACCGCAGACCCATTCAAAGACCCGCATGCCGAGAAGTTCGATCATCTGACCTACGATGAAGTGCTGGATCGCAAGCTGGGTGTGATGGATCTGACGGCTATTTGCCTGTGCCGCGACCACAAGATGCCGCTGCGCGTATTTAATATGAACAAGCCCGGCGCCCTGCTGAATATCGTACACGGCGGCGCAGAAGGGACTCTGATCGAGGAAG
Source organism: Pseudomonas sp. 2822-17 (assembly GCF_002742485.1). Lineage (NCBI taxonomy): Bacteria > Pseudomonadati > Pseudomonadota > Gammaproteobacteria > Pseudomonadales > Pseudomonadaceae > Pseudomonas > Pseudomonas sp. 2822-17. The sequence continues at coordinate 104,140 of NZ_LJRZ01000295.1, read as the reverse complement.
GCCAACAATGATCAACGAAATCAAGAAAGACGCTCAAGAGCGTATGCAGAAATCCCTGGAATCCCTGGCCCATGCATTTGGCCAGATTCGTACCGGCAAGGCGCACCCGAGCATCCTGGGTAGCGTGATGGTGCCTTACTATGGTTCTGACACCCCGCTGAGCGGTGTGGCCAACGTGACCGTGAAGGATTCGCGTACCCTGCAAGTTGTTGCCTTCGAGCGCAACATGCTCGGTGCTGTCGACAAGGCAATCCAGAGCGCGGGCCTGAACCTCAACCCGACCAACCTGGGTGAGTTGCTGTTGATCTCCATGCCAGCTCTGACTGAGGAAACTCGCAAGGGCTTCACCAAGCAGGCGCGTAGCGCAGCTGAAGATGCACGCGTTGCTGTGCGTAACATCCGTCGCGATGCTTTGGGTGACCTGAAGAAGTTGGTCAAGGACAAGGAAATCAGCGAAGACGAAGAGCGTCGCGCCGTTGCCGATATCGATAAGCTGACCAAGGACGCCGAGGCCCAGATCACCAAGGCTACCGACGATAAAGAAAAGGACCTGATGGCCGTATAAGGGGTCAGGACGCCTTCATGGAAAAGACCAAGCAGACTGTACCCTCTGTGGTGCCGCGCCATGTCGCGATCATCATGGATGGGAATAATCGCTGGGCGAAGAAACGCTTTATGCCCGGTGTCGCCGGGCATAAAGCGGGTGTTGATGCGGTGCGGGCTGTGATTGAGGTGTGTGCCGAGGCCAAGGTCGAGGTGTTGACCTTGTTCGCCTTTTCCAGTGAAAACTGGCAGCGGCCTGCCGAAGAGGTCAGCGCCTTGATGGATCTGTTCTTCAAGGCGTTGCGTCGTGAGGCCAAGCGTCTTAACGACAACAATATCAGCCTGCGCATCATCGGTGATCGCTCGCGCTTCCACCCGGAACTGCAGGCGGCCATGCGCGAAGCCGAGGCCATCACGGCTGGCGCCAACCGTTTTGTGTTGCAGATCGCAGCCAATTACGGCGGCCAGTGGGATATCGCCCAAGCTGCGCAGCGGCTGGCTCGCGAAGTGCAGGCCGGTCATCTGCGGCCGGACGACATCACGCCTGAGCTGTTGCAAACCTGCCTGGTGACCGGCGACCTGCCGTTGCCAGACTTGTGCATCCGTACCGGCGGCGAGCATCGCATCAGCAACTTCCTCTTGTGGCAGTTGGCCTACACCGAGCTGTACTTCTCCGACCTGTTCTGGCCGGACTTCAAACACGATGCCATGCGCACCGCGCTGGCCGATTTCGCTTCCCGCCAACGTCGCTTCGGTAAAACGAGCGAGCAGGTCGAAGCTGGAGCCCGGGTTTAAATGCTTAAACAACGAATCATCACAGCACTGATCCTGTTGCCGATCGCCTTGTGTGGGTTTTTCCTGCTCGACGGTTCCGGTTTTGCCCTGTTTATTGGCCTGGTTGTAACCCTTGGTGCCTGGGAATGGGCGCGATTGGCAGGGTTCAACGCACAGTTGCCCCGCGTGGCGTATGCCGCAGTGGTGGCGGTGTTGCTGTTTCTCATGCATACCCTGTCGAGCATCATCGTCCCTTGGGTGCTGGGCGCTGCGGTGCTGTGGTGGGCGCTTGCGACCTATCTGGTGCTGACGTTCCCGCGCAGCAGTGGGCATTGGTCCAGTGTGGCCAGCAAGTTGGTGATTGGCTTGTTGATTCTGTTGCCTGCCTGGCAAGGGTTGGTGGAGATCAAGAATGCGCCGATGGGCAATTGGCTGATCATGGCGGTGATGGTGCTGGTCTGGGGCGCGGATATCGGCGCCTACTTCTCGGGTCGGGCATTCGGCAAGCGCAAGCTGGCGCCGGCGGTCAGTCCGGGCAAGAGTTGGGAAGGGGTGTACGGCGGTCTGGCATTGACCCTGCTGATCACCTTGGTGGTCGGCGTTGTACGGGATTGGTCGGTCACGGACATCTTCCTCGCCCTGCTGGGCACGGCCATCGTCGTCTTTATTTCGGTTGTGGGCGATCTCACCGAAAGCATGTTCAAGCGCCAGGCCGGGATCAAGGACAGCAGTAACCTGCTGCCGGGCCACGGCGGGGTGCTGGACCGTATCGACAGCCTTACCGCTGCCATCCCGATCTTTGCCGTGCTGTTGTGGATGACTGCTTCGTGAGCCGTCTGCAACAAGTGACCGTGCTCGGTGCAACTGGCTCGGTAGGGTTGAGCACCCTTGACGTGATCGCACGTCACCCTGACCGCTATCAAGTGTTTGCCCTGACCGGATTCACCCGCCTGAGCGAATTGCTGGCGTTGTGTGTACGCCACGTGCCGCGTTTTGCGGTAGTGCCTGAAGCGGCAGCGGCGCGCAGTCTGCAGGATGACTTGCGGGCTGCCGGGCTGGCCACTCAGGTGCTGGTGGGCGAGGAGGGGTTGTGCCAGGTCTCGGCCGATGCGCAAGTCGATACAGTGGTTGCCGCTATCGTCGGTGCCGCGGGCTTGCGCCCAACCTTGGCTGCCGTTGATGCGGGCAAAAAAATCCTGCTGGCCAATAAAGAAGCGCTGGTGATGTCCGGTGCACTCTTTATGCAGGCGGTGCGTAAAAGCGGTGCCGTGCTGCTGCCTCTGGACAGTGAGCACAACGCAATCTTCCAGTGCATGCCCGGTGACTATGCCCGTGGCTTGAGCCAGGTTGGCGTGCGTCGGATTCTGCTCACGGCCTCCGGTGGTCCTTTTCGACAAACTCCGCTGGCAGACCTGGAGCAGGTGTCTCCGGATCAGGCGTGCGCTCATCCGAACTGGTCCATGGGGCGCAAGATCTCCGTGGATTCGGCCAGCATGATGAACAAGGGTCTGGAGTTGATCGAGGCCTGCTGGTTGTTCGACGCACGGCCGGACCAGGTTGAGGTGGTCATCCACCCGCAAAGCGTGATTCATTCGCTGGTCGACTACGTGGACGGTTCGGTATTGGCCCAGTTGGGTAATCCCGATATGCGCACGCCGATCGCCAACGCCCTGGCCTGGCCGGAGCGGATTGATTCCGGTGTGGCGCCTCTGGACCTGTTTGCAGTCGCTCGCCTGGACTTTGAAGCACCGGACGAGCAGCGCTTTCCTTGTCTGCGCTTGGCGCGACACGCGGCAGAGGCGGGTAACAGTGCGCCGGCGATGCTCAATGCAGCTAACGAGGTGGCCGTGGCGGCGTTTCTCGAACGGCGCATCCGCTTTCCGCAGATCGCGAGTATTATCGAGGACGTCCTGAGTCTTGAGCCTGTGGTGGCTGTGAATGACCTTGGGGCAGTATTTGAGGCGGACTCCAAGGCGCGGACCTTGGCCGAGCAATGGTTGAGCCGCAACACGCGTTAGTCTGTGGGCGCGTTTGAGCCTTCAGGCACTGGATTGGAATGCGGAGAAATTAGATGAGTGCGCTTTACATGATTGTCGGCACCCTGGTTGCTCTGGGTGTGCTGGTCACCTTCCACGAATTCGGCCACTTCTGGGTGGCGCGTCGTTGCGGCGTCAAGGTACTGCGTTTTTCCGTCGGTTTCGGCATGCCGCTGGTTCGCTGGCACGACCGTCATGGTACGGAGTTCGTGATTGCGGCCATCCCGTTGGGTGGCTACGTCAAGATGCTCGATGAGCGCGAAGGCGAAGTGCCGGCTGACCAATTGGATCAATCCTTCAATCGCAAGACCGTTCGTCAGCGTATCGCTATCGTTGCTGCTGGCCCGATCGCCAACTTCCTGTTGGCAATGTTCTTCTTCTGGGTCTTGGCCATGCTCGGCAGCGAGCAGGTGCGTCCAGTCATCGGCGCGGTCGAGGCAGACAGTATCGCGGCCAAGGCAGGTCTGGTTGCCGGCCAGGAAATTGTTTCTATAGATGGCGAGCCGACCACCGGGTGGGGCGCGGTCAATCTGCAACTGGTGCGCCGCTTGGGTGAAAGCGGCACCGTCAATGTCGTGGTGCGTGAGCAGGATTCCAATGCTGAAACCCCGCGTTCGTTGGCCTTGGACCAGTGGCTCAAAGGCGCTGATGAGCCTGATCCGATCAAATCCCTGGGTATCCGTCCGTGGCGTCCTGCGCTGCCTCCGGTGCTTGCCGAGCTGGATCCGAAGGGCCCGGCCCAGGCCGCAGGCCTGAAAACCGGTGATCGCCTGCTGGCCCTCGATGGCCAGGCGCTGGGGGAATGGCAACAAGTGGTCGATCTGGTACGTGTACGCCCTGATACCAAAATTGTGCTGAAAGTTGAGCGCGATGGTGCTCAAATCGACGTCCCCGTGACCCTGGCGGTACGTGGCGAAGCCAAGGCGGCCGGGGGTTACCTGGGTGCTGGCGTCAAGAGCCCCGAGTGGCCGCCATCGATGGTGCGTGAGGTCAGTTTCGGGCCGTTGGCGGCAATTGGCGAGGGTGCAAAACGCACCTGGACCATGAGTGTGCTGACCCTCGAATCCCTCAAGAAAATGTTGTTCGGCGAGCTCTCGGTAAAAAACTTGAGTGGACCGATAACCATTGCTAAAGTGGCGGGCGCTTCTGCCCAGTCGGGTGTCGCGGATTTCCTGAATTTCCTGGCTTATCTGAGTATTAGCCTGGGTGTTCTGAATTTGCTGCCCATTCCTGTATTGGATGGGGGGCATCTGTTGTTTTATCTGGTCGAGTGGGTGCGTGGTCGCCCCTTGTCGGATCGGGTGCAGGGTTGGGGGATACAGATCGGTATCAGTTTGGTGGTCGGGGTGATGTTGTTAGCCCTTGTCAACGATCTGGGTCGACTGTAACGCTTCGCTGAATTGCGAATCTGCCGCATTTTGCGGCAGTTTGTTTATTGCCAGTTGGAATAAGAAAGGACTTCATGAAACGTCTGCTGCTAACTGCGGTTCTCACCGTATTGATGATCGCCGAAGTTCACGCCGAGTCCTTCACCATCTCCGATATTCGCGTCAACGGCCTCCAGCGGGTTTCCGCGGGTAGCGTCTTTGGTGCGTTACCGTTGAACGTCGGTGAACAGGCTGATGACCGTCGCCTGGTGGAATCCACTCGTGCGCTGTTCAAAACCGGTTTCTTTCAAGACATCCAGCTGGGGCGCGAAGGTAACGTCCTGGTCATCACTGTTGTCGAGCGACCTTCCGTCGCCAGTATCGAGATCGAGGGTAACAAGGCGATCTCTACTGAAGACCTCATGAAGGGCCTCAAGCAATCCGGCCTGGCCGAGGGCGAGATCTTCCAGCGTGCCACCCTTGAAGGTGTACGTAACGAACTGCAGCGTCAGTACGTTGCCCAGGGTCGCTACTCCGCGACCGTGGAAACGGAAGTGGTCCCGCAGCCTCGTAACCGTGTCGGCCTGAAGGTCAATATCAACGAAGGCACCGTGGCGGCCATTCAGCACATCAACGTGGTGGGCAACACCAAGTTTGCTGATGAAGACCTGATCGACCTGTTCGAGCTCAAGACCACCAACTGGCTGTCGTTCTTCAAGAACGATGACAAGTACGCCCGTGAGAAACTCTCCGGTGACCTGGAGCGTCTGCGTTCGTACTACCTGGACCGTGGCTATATCAACATGGATATCGCTTCGACCCAGGTGTCCATCACCCCGGACAAGAAGCACGTCTACATCACCGTCAACGTCAACGAAGGCGAGAAGTACAAGGTTCGTGACGTCAAGCTGAGCGGCGACTTGAAAGTGCCTGAAGACCAGGTCAAGGCCCTGCTGCTGGTTCAGAAAGACCAAGTGTTCTCGCGCAAGCTGATGACCACCACGTCCGAACTGATCACCCGTCGCCTGGGTAACGAAGGCTATACCTTCGCCAACGTCAACGGCGTACCGACCCCGCACGATGATGACCACACTGTGGACATCACCTTCGTGGTTGACCCAGGCAAGCGTGCCTACGTGAACCGCATCAACTTCCGTGGCAACACCAAGTCTGCGGACGAAGTGCTGCGCCGTGAAATGCGCCAGATGGAAGGTGGCTGGGCGTCGACGTACCTGATCGACCAGTCCAAGACCCGTCTTGAACGCCTGGGCTTCTTCAAGGAAGTCAACGTCGAAACCCCGGCTGTACCGGGCGTGGATGACCAGGTTGACGTGAATTACGCCGTAGAGGAACAAGCGTCGGGTTCCATCACCGCCAGCGTCGGTTTTGCGCAGAGCGCGGGCCTGATCCTGGGTGGGTCCATCACCCAGAACAACTTCCTCGGTACCGGTAACCGTGTCTCCATCGGCCTGACCCGCAGCGAATACCAGAGCCGCTATAACTTCGGTTATACCGACCCCTACTGGACTGCTGACGGTGTGAGCCTGGGCTACAACGCCTTCTACCGCACCACCGACTACAAAGACCTCGATGTTGACGTTGCAAGCTATGCGATCGACAGCCTCGGCGCGGGTGTCAACGTTGGCTACCCGATCAGCGAAACCTCGCGTCTGACCTTCGGCCTGACCGCGCAGCAGGATGAGATCAAGACCGGTGTCTACACCGTGGACGAAATCTTCGACTTCACCCGTCGTGAAGGTGACAAGTTCCTGAACTTCAAGGCGTCTGCCGGCTGGTCCGAGTCGACCCTGAACAAAGGTGTACTGGCGACCCGTGGTCACTCCCAGAGCCTGACCTTGGAAACCACCACGCCGGGCAGCGACCTGTCGTTCTTCAAACTCGACTACCGTGGCCAGTTGTTCCAGCCGCTGAGCGATAACTACACCATGCGCCTGCACACTGAGCTGGGTTATGGCGATGGTTATGGTTCGACCAACGGCTTGCCGTTCTATGAGAACTACTACGCCGGTGGTTTCAACTCGGTACGTGGCTTCAAGGACAGCACCTTGGGCCCGCGTGGTACGCCGAGCCGTGGTGCAGGTGTGACCGGTAACTCGGGCACTGTCGTCGACTCGGACGATGACCCGCTGCCATTCGGTGGTAACGTGTTGATCCAGGGTGGTGCGGAAATTCTGTTCCCGCTGCCGTTCGTCAAAGATCAGCGATCCCTGCGTACTTCGGTCTTCTGGGACGTGGGTAACGTGTTCGACTCCAAGTGTGAGCAGATCACCAACCCAAGCGGCGTGAAGTCCAAGACTCAATGCAACGACGTGAGCCTCAGCAACCTGGCGAGCTCCGTGGGTGTTGGCGTGACATGGGTGACTGCGCTTGGCCCGTTGAGCTTTGCTCTGGCCATGCCGATCAAGAAACCGGATAACGCTGAAACCCAGATTTTCCAATTCTCCCTCGGCCAGACGTTCTAAGCGTCTGACCCAAGATAACGACAACGGATTCTGTAGGAGTACATCGTGCGTAAGTTGACTCAATTGGTTCTGCTGGCCACCGTGCTGGTAACCACCCCGGCCTTCGCCGAAATGAAAATCGCCGTCCTGAACTATCAGATGGCATTGCTGGAGTCCGACGCGGCCAAGAAATACGCCGTGGATGCCGAGAAGAAATTCGGTCCGCAACTGACCAAGCTCAAGACACTGGAAAGCAGCGCCAAGGGCATCCAGGATCGTCTGGTAGCCGGTGGCGATAAAATGCAGCAAGGCGAGCGCGAGCGCCTGGAGCTTGAATTCAAGCAAAAGGCCCGCGACTACCAGTTCCAATCCAAGGAACTGAACGAAGCCAAGGCTGTTGCCGACCGTGAAATGCTCAAGCAGCTCAAGCCGAAACTCGACAGTGCTGTGGAAGAAGTCATCAAGAAAGGTGCCTTTGACCTGGTGTTCGAGCGTGGCGCAGTGATCGACGTCAAGCCTCAATACGACATCACCCGTCAGGTGATCGAGCGCATGAACCAGCTGAAGTAAGCCATGACCGCGACTATCAAGCTCGGCGAGTTGGCCGAGTTCCTGGGGGCCACCTTGCGTGGCTCCCAGGAGAAGGAAATCACTGGGCTAGCCACCTTGCAGGAGGCTGGCCCAGCTCAGTTGAGCTTCCTCGCAAACCCTCAATACCGTAAATACCTCGTCGACAGCCAAGCCGCAGCCGTATTGCTCAAGGCTGCTGACGCCGAAGGGTTTGCCGGGGATGCGCTGGTGGTAGCTGATCCGTACCTGGCCTATGCGCAGGTGTCGCACCTGTTCGATCCGAAACCCAAGGCAGCCAGCGGTATTCACCCGTCGGCGGTGATCGCCGATGATGCCCAGGTTGATCCTGGCGCGAGCGTTGGCGCCTTTGCGGTGATCGAGAGTGGTGCGCGCATTGCGGCCGGTGTAACCGTTGGTGCGCATTGCTTTATTGGTGCGCGCTGTGAAATCGGAGCCGATGGCTGGCTGGCACCCCGCGTGACCCTGTACCACGATGTGCGTATCGGTGAGCGTGTGGTCATTCAGTCAGGTGCTGTGATCGGCGGGGAGGGCTTCGGTTTTGCCAACTCCAAAGGTATCTGGAACAAGATTGCCCAGGTCGGCGGCGTTTTGATCGGCGACGACGTGGAAATCGGTGTCAACACAGCTGTCGATCGCGGGGCCTTGGCCGATACCGTGATCGGCAACGGTGTGAAGCTCGACAACCAGATCCAGATTGCCCACAACGTGCAGATTGGCGATCACACCGCCATGGCGGCGTGCGTGGGTATTTCCGGCAGCACCAGGATCGGTAAGCATTGCATGCTTGCCGGTGGCGTCGGGCTGGTGGGGCATATCGATATTTGCGACAACGTTTTCATCACCGGCATGACCATGGTGACCCACTCGATTACCGAGCCGGGGGCCTATTCATCCGGTACCGCCATGCAGCCTGCGGCTGAATGGCGCAAGAGTGCAGCACGGTTGAGGCAGCTCGACGACATGGCTCGACGTCTCAAACAGCTGGAAAAGCGTGTTGGGGACGTGACCCCTGGCGGTAATGCTTCATCAGAAGGCTGATACCATTTCCATATCAAGTGTGCACAGCCGCTAGACTTGCCTCCTTGATTTGCTAGCGGGGCGTGCGTTTAGTCGCCCGCCCCCAATCTTTATTACAGGCTTCCCCCCGAAATGATGGACATCAACGAGATTCGCGAATACCTGCCTCACCGTTACCCGTTCCTGCTGGTGGACCGCGTAGTGGACCTCAATGTTGAGGAAAAGCGCATTCGTGCCTACAAGAATGTCAGCATCAACGAACCGTTCTTCAATGGTCACTTTCCCGCGCATCCCATCATGCCGGGCGTGTTGATCATCGAAGCGATGGCCCAGGCTGCCGGTATCCTTGGTTTCAAAATGCTTGACCTCAAGCCTGCCGACGGCACGCTTTACTATTTCGTGGGCTCCGACAAGTTGCGTTTCCGCAATCCTGTCACCCCGGGTGACCAGTTGATCCTGGAAGCCAAGTTCATCAGCTGCAAGCGCCAGATCTGGAAGTTCGAATGCCAGGCCTCGGTGGACGGCAAGCCGGTGTGCTCTGCCGAGATCATCTGTGCGGAACGCAAACTATGAGTTTGATTGACCCTCGCGCAATCATCGATCCGTCGGCCGTTCTGGCCGCCGACGTTGAGGTCGGCCCTTGGTCGATCATCGGCGCAGGTGTGGAAATCGGCGAGGGGACTGTCATCGGGCCGCACGTGATCCTCAAAGGTCCGACCCGCATTGGCAAACACAATCGCATCTACCAGTTTTCCTCGGTAGGCGAAGACACCCCGGACATGAAGTACAAGGGTGAAGAGACACGCTTGGTAATCGGTGATCACAACATCATCCGTGAAGGCGTGACCATTCACCGTGGCACCGTGCAGGATCGTGCTGAGACCACTCTGGGTGATCACAACCTGGTCATGGCTTATGCCCATATCGGCCACGACAGCGTGATCGGCAACCACTGCATCCTGGTCAACAATACGGCGTTGGCTGGCCATGTGCACGTTGACGACTGGGCGATCCTGTCTGGTTTCACCCTGGTGCATCAGTATTGCCATATCGGCGCCCACAGTTTTTCTGGCATGGGCACCGCCATTGGCAAGGATGTCCCTGCGTTCGTCACGGTGTTCGGCAACCCCGCCGAAGCCCGCAGCATGAACTTCGAAGGCATGCGCCGTCGTGGCTTCAGCGAAGAGGCCATCCATGCCCTGCGCCGTGCCTACAAGGTGGTTTACCGCCAGGGGCTGACGGTTGACCAGGCGTTGGCCCAACTGACCGAGCCGGCAGCGTTGTTCCCGGAAGTCGCGGTGTTCCGTGATTCGATCCAGGCATCGACCCGCGGCATCACCCGCTGATCATGGCCAATCTGCGTATTGCGCTGGTGGCCGGAGAAGCTTCCGGCGATATTCTCGGCGCAGGTCTGATGCGGGCCCTCAAGGTCCAGCATCCGGCGGTGGAGTTTATTGGCGTCGGTGGTCCGCTGATGCAGGCTGAAGGCCTTGTGTCCTACTTTCCCATGGAGCGCCTGTCGGTCATGGGGTTGGTGGAAGTGCTGGGTCGCCTGCGTGAGCTGTTGGCGCGCCGCAAGCTGCTGATTCAGACCCTGATCGAAGAAAAGCCCGACGTCTTCATCGGAATCGACGCGCCGGACTTCACCCTCAATATCGAACTCAAGTTGCGTCAGGCCGGGATCAAGACCGTGCATTACGTCAGCCCCTCCGTGTGGGCATGGCGACAGAAACGTGTGCTGAAGATCCGTGAAGGCTGTGACCTGATGTTGACCCTGCTGCCGTTCGAGGCCAGGTTCTACGAAGAACAGGGCGTGCCGGTGCGGTTTGTCGGGCATACCCTGGCGGACGACATCCCGTTACAGGCGGACCGTGCAGCGGCCCGCGCGCAGTTGGGCTTGCCCGATGGCCCGCTTGTCGCGTTGATGCCGGGCAGTCGGGGTGGCGAAGTCGGCCGGCTGGCCAGCGTGTTCTTCGATGCCGCCGAACGCCTGCAAGCCTTGAAGCCGGGTGTGCGTTTCGTATTGCCCTGTGCCAGCCCGCAGCGCCGTGCGCAGATCGAAACGCTGCTGGAAGGTCGCAACCTGCCGTTGACCCTGCTCGATGGCCAATCGCACCTGGCCCTGGCGGCCTGCGATGCGGTGCTGATTGCCTCAGGCACGGCCACCCTGGAGGCCTTGCTCTACAAGCGTCCGATGGTCGTGGCGTATCGCCTGGCGGCGCTGACGTTCTGGATTCTCAAGCGCATGGTCAAAAGTCCCTACATCTCTTTGCCCAACTTGCTGGCCCAACGCCTGTTGGTGCCGGAGTTGTTGCAGGACGATGCAACGCCCGAGGCCTTGGCACAGACACTGCTGCCATTGATCGATGGCGGCGAAGAACAGACCCGAGGGTTTGATGAGATTCATCGCACCCTGCGCCGTGACGCATCGAACCAGGCGGCGGATGCCGTATTGACCTTGATCGGCCACAAACAGGAAGCTTTATGAGTACGCAAATGGGCCTGGATTTCAGCCTCGTTGCCCAGGCCGACGAACTGGTGGCCGGTGTTGACGAAGTAGGGCGCGGCCCCCTGTGCGGCGCTGTGGTCACGGCAGCGGTGATTCTTGACCCGAACCGTCCGATCCTCGGCCTGAATGATTCGAAGAAGCTCACCGAAGCGCGCCGCGAAAAGCTCTACGACGAGATCTGTGAGAAAGCCCTGAGCTGGCATATTGCCCGGGCCGAAGTCGAGGAAATCGACGAGTTGAACATCCTTCACGCCACCATGCTCGCCATGCAGCGTGCCGTTGAAGGCCTGCACATCACGCCCAAGCTCGCGATGATCGACGGCAACCGCTGCCCTAAACTCGCGATGGCGGCCGAGGCGGTGGTCAAGGGTGACAGCAAGGTCCCGGCCATCGCCGCGGCTTCGATCCTGGCCAAGGTCAGCCGTGACCGGGAAATGGCGGCGTTCGAGTTGATCTACCCTGGCTACGGCATCGGTGGGCATAAGGGCTATCCGACGCCCGTTCATCTGGAAGCCCTGGCCCGGCTCGGCCCCACGCCGATCCACCGCCGCTCGTTTGCCCCGGTACGCCTGGCTTACGAGGCGCGGGAGAGTCTCAGCGAGGTGTAGTCGCGAGGCTGATGTTTTTGCCAAGGCCCGGTACAATCCGGGCCTTGTTGTTTCCACGTATAAGACAGGATCACTATGCCGGCTTCATTCGTTCACCTGCGCCTGCACACTGAGTACTCCCTGGTCGACGGCCTGGTACGGATCAAACCCCTGGTCAAAACCCTGGTGGGCATGAACATGCCAGCGGTGGCGGTGACCGATCAGAACAACATGTGCTCCCTGGTCAAGTTCTACAAGAACGCGATGGGCGCCGGCATCAAGCCCATCTGCGGCGCCGACCTGTGGTTGTCCAATAAAGATCCGGATAATGCGCTGAGCCGCATCAGCCTGCTGGCGATGAACGGCGTCGGTTATCGCAACCTCACGGAACTGATCTCCCGCGGCTTTATCGATGGCCAGCGCAACGGTTCGATCATTATCGAGCGTGAATGGGTCGCCGAGGCCAACGAAGGCCTGATCATGCTGTCGGCCGCTAAAGAGGGTGAGATTGGCCTTGCGCTGCTGGGCGGCAACCCCCAGGAAGCCGAAGTGCTGGCCAAGGAGTGGATGCAGGTCTTCCCCGACCGTTTCTACCTGGAAGTGCAGCGCACCAATCGCCCCAATGATGAAGAGCACCTGCACGCCGCGGTAGCCCTGGCCGATAAGCTGGGCGCGCCACTGGTTGCTACCAACGATGTGCGCTTTATCAAGAAGGAAGATTTCGAAGCCCACGAAACGCGGGTGTGTATCGGCGAAGGCCGGGCCCTGGATGACCCGCGTCGCTCGAAAAACTACAGCGAAGAGCAATACCTCAAAAGCGCCGACGAGATGGCCGAGCTGTTCAGCGATCTGCCCGAGGCCCTGGAAAACTCCGTCGAGATTGCCAAGCGCTGCAACATTGAAGTGAAGCTGGGCAAGCACTTCCTGCCCAACTTTCCGATCCCCGATGGCATGACCATCGATGAGTATTTCCGCAAGGTGTCGTTCGATGGCCTGGAAGAGCGGCTCACCGTGCTGCTGCCCAAGGACACCACCGAGGACTATGAAGCCAAGCGCCAGGTGTATGTCGACCGGCTCAATTTCGAGCTGGATATCATCATCCAGATGGGGTTCCCCGGTTACTTCCTGATCGTAATGGACTTTATCCAGTGGGCTAAAAGCAACGGCGTGCCCGTCGGCCCTGGCCGTGGGTCGGGCGCCGGCTCGCTGGTGGCCTATGTACAGAAGATCACCGACCTCGACCCCCTGGAATATGACCTGCTGTTCGAACGGTTCCTCAACCCGGAACGGGTTTCCATGCCCGACTTCGACGTCGACTTCTGCATGGACGGTCGTGACCGTGTGATCGAATACGTGGCCGAGAAATATGGCCGCAATGCCGTCAGCCAGATCATTACCTTCGGTTCCATGGCCGCCAAAGCGGTTATCCGCGACGTGGCGCGAGTGCAGGGCAAGTCCTACGGCCTGGCCGACCGCCTGTCGAAGATGATCCCGTTCGAAGTCGGCATGACCCTGGAAAAGGCCTACGAGCAGGAAGAAATCCTGCGTGACTTCATCAAGATCGATGAAGAAGCCGCTGAAATCTGGGACATGGCCCGCAAGCTCGAAGGCGTGGTGCGTAACGTTGGTAAACACGCGGGTGGCGTGGTAATTGCGCCGACCAAGCTCACTGACTTTTCGCCGATCTATTGCGACGAAGAGGGCGGCGGCCTGGTTACCCAGTTCGACAAGGACGACGTGGAGGCGGCTGGCCTGGTGAAGTTCGACTTCCTCGGCCTGCGGACGCTGACCATCATCGACTGGGCGCTCAAGACCATCAACCGCGAGCGCGCCAAGGTCGACGAAGAGCCGCTGGATATTGCGTTCATCCCACTGGACGACAAGCCGACGTACCAGTTGCTGCAAAAAGCTGAAACGACCGCAGTGTTCCAGCTTGAGTCGCGGGGCATGAAAGAGCTGATCAAAAAGCTCAAGCCCGACTGCCTGGAAGACTTGATCGCACTGGTGGCCCTGTTCCGTCCGGGCCCACTGCAATCGGGCATGGTTGACGACTTCATCAACCGTAAGCACGGCCGCGCCGAATTGGCGTACCCGCACTCCGACTATCAGTACGAAGGCCTCAAGCCCGTACTGGCGCCGACCTACGGCATCATCCTGTACCAGGAACAGGTGATGCAGATCGCCCAGGTCATGGCGGGCTACACCCTTGGCGGCGCGGACATGCTGCGTCGAGCCATGGGTAAAAAGAAACCCGAGGAAATGGCCAAGCAGCGCGGCGGTTTCATTGAAGGTTGCGCCACCAACAATATCGATGCCGACCTGGCCGGTAACATTTTCGACCTGGTGGAAAAATTCGCCGGTTATGGCTTCAACAAATCCCACTCCGCCGCCTACGGCCTGGTGTCGTACCAGACCGCGTGGCTGAAAGCCCACTACCCGGCGCCGTTCATGGCGGCGGTACTCTCGGCGGATATGCACAACACCGACAAGGTCGTGACCTTGATCGAGGAAGTGCGCACCATGAAGCTGCGCCTCGATGCTCCGGACGTGAACGCCTCGGAGTTCAAGTTCACGGTTAACGACGAGGGCCGCATCATTTATGGCCTGGGCGCGATCAAGGGCGTGGGCGAAGGCCCGGTGGAGGCGATCACCGAAGCGCGTCAGGACGGGCCGTTCAAGGACCTGTTCGACTTCTGCGCACGGGTTGACCTCAAGCGCATCAACAAGCGAACCCTTGATGGCTTGATCCGCAGCGGCGCGCTGGACCGTCTTGGCCCGTACTTCCACGACGAGCCGAAAGCCTACCAGGCGAATATCGACCGCAACCGCGCGGTGCTGCTGACCGCCATGGAGGAAGCGATCAAGGCTGCCGAACAGACTGCCCGCACCCATGACAGCGGCCATGCCGACCTGTTTGGCGGGTTGTTCGTCGAAGAAGACGCGGACGTGTACGGCAACCACCGCAAGGCCAAGGAATTGACCCTCAAGGAACGTCTCAAGGGTGAAAAAGACACCTTGGGCCTGTACCTCACCGGTCACCCGATTGACGAATACGAAGGCGAGATCCGCCGTTTCGCCCGCCAGCGCATCATCGACCTGAAACCGGCGCGGGACACCCAAACCGTCGCGGGCATGATCATCGCCCTGCGGGTGATGAAAAATAAGAAGGGCGACAAGATGGGTTTCATCACCCTCGACGACCGTTCGGGGCGCATCGAGGCGTCGCTGTTTGCCGACGCCTTCCATTCGGCGCAATCGCTGCTGCAGACCGATGCCATGGTGGTGGTGGAGGGGGAGGTCAGCAACGATGACTTCTCCGGTGGCCTGCGCCTGCGTATCAAGCGGGTAATGAGCATGGAAGATGCACGTACCAACCTGGCTGAAAGCCTGCGTTTGAAGGTCCAGACCGAGGCGCTCAAGGGCGATCAGCTACGCTGGTTGGGCGACCTGCTCAAGCGCCACCGTGGCGCATGCCCGGTGACCATGGAGTACACCGGCAATGACGCCAAGGCCATGTTGCAGTTCGGCGAGACCTGGCGAATTGATCCTGCTGATGGCTTGATTCAAGCTTTGCGTGACCAGTTCGGCCGAGACAACGTCTTCCTCCAATACCGCTGACGGTCAGCACGTCTGACCTCGGCTGAACATTTAATCTCGACCTGAACGCGCCTCTCCCTTAAGGTAGGGCGCGAACAGACAACCGGCTGGCCAGGCACGCCCTGGCCGTCGACCCAAGACGGACGCTTATGAACCCGAATTTTCTTGATTTCGAACAGCCGATCGCTGACCTGCAAGCCAAGATCGAAGAGCTGCGCCTGGTCGGCAATGACAATTCGCTGAATATCGGCGATGAGATCGCCCGCCTGCAAGACAAGAGCAGCACCCTTACCGAAGACATCTTCGGCAAGCTGACCAGCTGGCAGATCGCGCGCCTGGCCCGCCACCCGCGCCGTCCATACACCCTGGACTACATTCAGCACATCTTCACCGAGTTCGACGAGCTGCATGGCGACCGCCACTTCTCCGACGACGCGGCCATCGTGGGCGGTATCGCTCGCCTGGACGACCAGCCGGTGATGGTGATCGGTCACCAGAAAGGCCGTGAAGTGCGCGAGAAAGTCCGCCGCAACTTTGGCATGCCGCGTCCGGAAGGCTACCGCAAGGCATGCCGCCTGATGGAAATGGCCGAGCGTTTCAAAATGCCGATCCTGACCTTCATTGACACGCCGGGTGCCTACCCAGGTATCGACGCTGAAGAGCGCAACCAGAGCGAAGCGATTGCCTGGAACCTGCGTGTCATGTCCCGCCTGAAGACCCCGATCATCGCCACCGTGATTGGTGAAGGTGGTTCCGGCGGTGCACTGGCCATTGGCGTGTGCGACCAACTGAACATGTTGCAGTATTCGACCTACGCGGTGATCTCCCCCGAAGGTTGTGCCTCGATCCTGTGGAAAACCGCGGAAAAGGCGCCGGACGCTGCTGAAGCCATGGGCATCACCGCCGATCGCCTCAAAGGCCTTGGCATCGTGGACAAAGTGATCGCCGAGCCACTGGGCGGCGCCCACCGCGACCCGGCCGCTGCCGCTGCGACCATCCGTGCCGAGTTGGGCTCGCAACTGGCGATGCTCAAGAAGCTGGATAACGAAGCACTGCTGGCCCGTCGTTACGAGCGCCTGATGAGCTACGGTCTCTAAAGTCGCAGCAAGACCAAGTGTGGGAGGGGGCTTGCCCCGATAGCTGGGTGTCAGTCAACCAATCGGGTGGCTGACCCACTGTTATCGGGGGCAAACCCCCTCCCACATTTGCTTTGTGTATGCTGGGTTATCGCATTACAGATCGATGGCGGTACTTTCCATGAAGCCCTGCTTAACCGCCAGACTACGGCACGCCTTGGCCCCCTGGCGCAACGCCCCCGCCTTGCATGTCGCTTTCTCCGGCGGTCTTGATTCCACTGTCCTGCTCCACCTCCTCGCCAGCACCGAACACCTCCCGCCGCTCAGCGCCGTTCATGTCCACCATGGCCTGCAGGCTGCTGCTGATGCCTGGCCAAGTCATTGCCAGTCAGTTTGTGACAGCCTGGGCGTGCCCTTGCGCGTCATGCACGTACAGGTCCAGCCAGGCGCGAGTCTTGAGCGTGCCGCCCGTGAGGCGCGTTACCAGGCGTTGGCCGAGGTGGTCGGGGCAGGGGAGGTCTTGCTCACGGGCCAGCATCGCGACGATCAGGCTGAGACTCTGCTGTTTCGCCTCTTGCGCGGGGCCGGGGTGCGCGGGTTGGCAGCGATACCGGTGCAGCGTCCATTGGCGGGGGGGCATCTGCTGCGCCCGTTACTGGATGCCTCCCGTGCGGAACTGGAGGCTTACGCCCACGAGCATCAATTGGAGTGGATCGAGGATCCATCCAATGCCGATCCACGGTTCTCCCGTAATTACCTGCGCCACCGAGTGTTCCCTGTCCTCACGGAACGCTGGCCCCAGGCTGTCTCAAGCCTGGCCCGTACCGCCGAGCACCTGAGCGACGCGCAGGGACTGCTTGATGAGCTGGCCCGCATGGACTTGCAGTTCGCGGATCGACCTTCGCCGTTGCCCTGGCTTCAGTTGCCATCCCTGGATTTGGCAGCACTGCGCAAGCTTTCCGATGCCCGCCAGCGCAACGCCCTGCGTCACTGGCTGGCTCCGCTCACCCGGTTGCCCGACAGTGATCACTGGGCCAGTTGGTATTCCTTACGTGATGCCAAGGCCGACGCACAGCCGCTATGGCGCTTGGCTGACGGCGAGTTGCACCGCTGTGGCGAGCGCATCTGGTGGTTGCCTGCGATCTGGTCGGAATTTTCCGACGCAACGGTGAGCTGGCCCGATCCGCAAAACCCACTAGAGTTACCCGGCAATGGCCTGCTGAGCATTATCGGCGAGGCGCCCGAAGGCCCGCTGGAGGTGCGTTATCGCCAGGGCGGTGAAATCGTCGAGGTGCCCGGCCGAGGTCGGCGTGACTTGAAGCGCCTGCTTAACGAAAGTGGCGTGCCGGGTTTCGTCCGTGGCAGATTGCCGCTGCTGTATCGGGGCGAGCAATTGCTGGGCGTGCCCAGCCTCATTGGGCATTGGGCGGCACCCAGTCGAGGCTGGCAATTACATTGGATGCCACAGACCTGCGATCAAGGTTTGAGCTGATAGCGCCTTTCCGGTAGACTACGCTCCCTTCTTGATACAACTTCTGTGGATTCGCCTGAATCGCAGCAGTTGCCGATTACCAAGCAGTCTTTGCTGGGCGATTCCAAAAAATGTGTAGCGATCAACGTACTGGCAGTTTCACTGCTGGTCTGTCACAACGCGGCGGTTTTTTTGAAAGGTGCACTGTGATTAATGCAGGTGATCGGGGGCTTCGGCCTCTCTTCGCTTTCCCCGGCGGCTCGGACCGCTTTAACGCAGACTTCTAG
The DNA here is from genome assembly GCF_002742485.1 of Pseudomonas sp. 2822-17. Taxonomy (NCBI): domain Bacteria; kingdom Pseudomonadati; phylum Pseudomonadota; class Gammaproteobacteria; order Pseudomonadales; family Pseudomonadaceae; genus Pseudomonas; species Pseudomonas sp. 2822-17. The sequence continues at coordinate 85,823 of NZ_LJRZ01000295.1, read as the reverse complement.
GGTTTTTCATGACGCGCTACATATTCGTCACGGGCGGTGTTGTTTCTTCATTGGGGAAAGGCATTGCCTCCGCTTCATTGGCGGCCATCCTGGAGGCGCGGGGGCTTAAAGTCACCATGCTCAAGCTGGACCCGTACATCAACGTCGACCCGGGCACCATGAGCCCGTTCCAGCACGGTGAAGTGTTCGTCACACACGACGGCGCCGAGACTGACCTGGACCTGGGCCACTACGAGCGGTTCATCCGCACGACCATGACCCAGAACAACAACTTCACCACCGGCCGTGTCTACGAGCACGTGCTGCGCAAGGAGCGCCGTGGTGACTACCTGGGTGCAACCATCCAGGTGATCCCGCACATCACCGACGAAATCAAGCGCCGCATCATCAAGGGTGCAGGCGATGCCGACGTGGCGATGGTCGAGATCGGTGGCACCGTGGGTGACATCGAATCCCAACCGTTCCTCGAAGCCATCCGCCAGTTGCGTTTCGAAGTCGGCGCCAAGCGCGCGATGCTGATGCACCTGACCTTGGTGCCTTACATCGCCACCGCCGGCGAAACCAAGACCAAGCCAACCCAGCACTCGGTCAAGGAACTGCGTTCCATCGGCCTGCAGCCGGACGTGCTGGTGTGCCGTTCCGATCACCCGATCGATATTTCCTCGCGTCGCAAGATCGCGCAGTTCACCAACGTCGAAGAACGTGCGGTGATTGCCCTGGAAGACGCCGACACCATCTACAAGATCCCGGGCATCCTGCACTCGCAAGGCCTGGACGATTTTGTGGTCGAGCGTTTCGGCCTGCAGTGCAATGGCGCGGACCTGTCCGAATGGGAAGCCGTGGTCGACGCCAAGCTCAATCCTGAGCATGAAGTCACCATCGCCATGGTCGGCAAGTACATGGAGCTGCTGGACGCGTACAAATCGCTGATCGAAGCGATGAGCCACGCCGGTATCAGCAACCGTACCAAGGTCAACCTGCGCTACATCGACTCCGAAGACATCGAGAACCAGGGCACTGCGCTGCTCGAAGGTGTTGACGCGATTCTTGTTCCCGGCGGTTTCGGCCTGCGTGGCGTGGAAGGCAAGATCACCGCCGTGCAGTACGCTCGTGAGAACAAGGTGCCGTACCTGGGTATCTGCCTGGGTATGCAAGTGGCCGTTATCGAGTTCGCCCGTAACGTGCTGGGCTGGAAAGACGCCAACTCCACCGAGTTCGACAGCAAGAGCGGTCACCCGGTCGTGGGCCTGATCACCGAGTGGGAAGACGCCACTGGCGCTGTTGAAACCCGTACCGAAAGCTCCGACCTGGGCGGCACCATGCGCCTTGGCGCGCAGGATTGCCTGCTGGAGCCGGGCTCGCTGGTTCACGATTGCTACGGCAAGGACGTGATCGTCGAGCGTCACCGTCACCGCTACGAGGTGAACAACAACCTGCTGCCACAGATCAAGGAAGCCGGCCTGAAAATCTCCGGTCGCTCCGGTGATGGCGCGCTGGTTGAAGTGGTCGAGGCACCGGATCATCCATGGTTCGTCGCTTGCCAGTTCCACCCAGAGTTCACCTCGACTCCACGCGACGGTCACCCGTTGTTCAGCGGTTTCGTCAAAGCTGCACTGACGCAACATCAGAAGAAGGCGTAAACCTGATGGCCCAGAAGATCATTCGCGTAGGCGACATCGAGATTGCCAACGACAAGCCCATGGTGCTGTTCGGCGGCATGAACGTGCTGGAAAGCCGTGACATGGCGATGCAGGTCTGTGAAGAGTACGTAAAGGTTACCCAGAAACTGGGTATCCCTTACGTGTTCAAGGCCAGCTTCGACAAGGCCAACCGTTCGTCCGTGACCTCCTATCGCGGCCCAGGCCTTGAAGAAGGCATGCGGATCTTCCAGGACATCAAGCAAGCCTTCGGTGTGCCGATCATCACCGACGTCCACGAGCCTGAACAGGCCGCCGTGGTCGCCGAAGTATGCGACATCATCCAGTTGCCGGCCTTCCTGTCGCGCCAGACCGATCTGGTCGTCGCGATGGCCAAGACCGGCGCAGTGATCAATATCAAGAAAGCCCAGTTCCTCGCGCCCCAGGAGATGAAACACATCCTGAACAAGTGCGTGGAAGCGGGTAACGACCAGTTGATCCTCTGCGAGCGCGGTTCGAGCTTCGGCTACAACAACCTCGTGGTGGACATGCTCGGTTTCGGCATCATGAAACAGTTCGAATACCCGGTGTTCTTCGACGTGACCCACGCGCTGCAAATGCCCGGTGGTCGCGCCGACTCCGCCGGTGGGCGTCGTGCCCAGGTACTGGACCTGGCCAAGGCCGGCATCAGCCAGTCCCTGGCTGGCCTGTTCCTGGAAGCCCACCCGGATCCGGACAACGCCAAATGCGACGGTCCATGTGCCTTGCGCCTGGACAAGCTGGAGCCATTCCTGGCCCAGCTCAAGCAGTTGGACGAACTGGTCAAGAGTTTTCCGACGGTAGAGACCGCGTAAGCGTCGTTTCTCCGGTAGACTTTCCCACGTTTTCTGTTCAGGCCCTCGGGCCTGAGCCTTGTCGCCTGCAAGCCTGCCCCGTTGTTCCACCCTTGCGGTCGGTCAAAAGTTTCCCTTCAGCTGCGTCGTTTTCGTCAACTTTGGAGTGTTTACAACAATGGCAAAAATCGTCGACATCAAAGGTCGTGAAGTTCTCGACTCCCGTGGCAACCCCACCGTCGAAGCCGACGTGCTTCTCGATAACGGCATCATCGGCAGCGCCTGCGCGCCGTCCGGTGCTTCCACCGGTTCGCGCGAAGCGCTGGAACTGCGTGATGGCGACAAGAGCCGTTACCTGGGCAAGGGTGTACTCAAGGCTGTAGCCAACATCAACGGCCCGATCCGTGACCTGTTGCTGGGCAAGGATCCGCTGGACCAGAAAGCCCTGGACCACGCGATGATCAAGCTCGACGGCACCGAAAACAAAGGTAGCCTGGGCGCCAACGCCATCCTCGCCGTGTCCCTGGCCGCTGCCAAGGCTGCTGCTCAGGACCAGGACCTGCCGCTGTACGCTCACATCGCCAACCTGAACGGTACGCCGGGTGTCTATTCGATGCCGGTGCCGATGATGAACATCATCAACGGTGGCGAGCACGCTGATAACAACGTCGACATCCAGGAATTCATGGTGCAGCCGGTTGGCGCCAAGACCTTCTCCGAAGGCCTGCGCATGGGCACCGAGATCTTCCATCACCTGAAAGCTGTCCTGAAGGCCCGTGGCCTGAGCACTGCCGTAGGCGACGAAGGTGGTTTCGCACCCAACCTGGCGTCCAACGAAGATGCACTGAAAGTAATCTCCGAAGCCGTGGCCAACGCTGGCTACACGCTGGGCACCGACGTGACCCTGGCCCTGGACTGCGCCGCCAGCGAATTCTATGAAGACGGCAAATACAACCTGTCCGGCGAAGGCCAGGTGTTCAACTCCGAAGGTTTCGCTGAGTACCTGAAGGGCCTGACCCAGCGCTATCCGATCATCTCGATCGAAGACGGCCTGGACGAGTCCGATTGGGACGGCTGGAAAATCCTCACCGACAAGATCGGCGAGAAAGTCCAACTGGTGGGCGACGACCTGTTCGTGACCAACACCAAGATCCTGAAGGAAGGCATCGATAAAAAGATCGCCAACTCGATCCTGATCAAGTTCAACCAGATCGGCACCCTGACCGAAACCCTGGAAGCCATCCAGATGGCCAAGGCTGCGGGCTACACCGCCGTAATCTCCCATCGCTCCGGCGAAACCGAAGATTCGACCATTGCCGACCTGGCCGTGGGTACCTCGGCGGGCCAGATCAAGACCGGTTCCCTGTGCCGTTCCGATCGCGTTTCCAAGTACAACCAATTGCTGCGTATCGAAGAGCAACTGGCGGGCAAAGCCAAGTACAACGGTCGCGGTGAGTTTCGCGGCTGATCTGTAAATGCTAAAAAGTCGGCGGATTGCGTCGGAAAGTTCACGGAAGTGAACATTTCGACGCTAATCTGATGGCTATCAAGCACAAGCCTGGTTCTTCCAGGCTTCGTGCTATCAGTTGCTTCAAAAGTTAGGCATGGCTGTCTTTTTTCACTGGATACCCGATATTCGATGCGCAGTCCCAATTGGTTGTTCCTCGTCTTGCTCTTGTTGCTGGCTGGCCTGCAGTACCGCCTGTGGGTGGGTAATGGCAGCTTTGCGCAGGTAAAAGACCTGACTGAGCAAATTGCGGCACAGCACGCCGAAAACGAGATCTTGCTGGAGCGCAACCGCGTCCTGGATGCTGAAGTGCTTGAGCTGAAAAAAGGCACGGAGACCGTTGAAGAGCGGGCTCGTCATGAACTGGGCATGGTCAAGGAGGGCGAAACCCTCTACCAGTTGGCCCAATGAGTAACAGTTTGCCGGCCTTCTGGGCCGTGATTCCTGCCGCGGGCGTCGGTGCCCGTATGGCTGCGGACCGTCCCAAGCAATATTTGCAACTGGGCGGGCGCACTATTCTTGAACACAGCCTTGGCTGTTTTCTCGACCACCCGGCGCTCAAGGGCCTGGTGGTCAGTCTTGCTTGTGATGACCCCTATTGGCCAAACCTGGCATGTGCCACTGACCCGCGTATCCAGCGTGCGGACGGTGGCGCCGAGCGCTCGGGTTCTGTGCTTAACGCGTTGCTGCAGCTCAATGCCCTGGGCGCCAGCGATGAGGATTGGGTGTTGGTGCATGATGCTGCCCGGCCTAATCTGAGTCGTGAGGACCTCGACAATTTATTGAGCGAACTGGCTGACGATCCCGTCGGCGGCCTTTTGGCTGTGCCGGCGCGCGATACCCTGAAGCGTGCCGACAAGCAGGGTCGGGTGGTGGAAACCGTGGATCGCAGTCTCATCTGGCAAGCCTACACGCCGCAGATGTTTCGCCTCGGCGCCTTGCACCGCGCATTGGCTGACAGCCTGGTGGCCGATGCGCTTATCACCGACGAAGCCTCGGCCATGGAGTGGTCCGGTCAGGCGCCGCGCCTGATAGAAGGGCGTACGGACAATATCAAGGTGACCCGGCCGGAGGATCTTGAGTGGTTGCGGTTGCGGTGGGCGAATCGGCGGTAATCAGCGGAACCGCTATAGGGGGCTTGCCCCCCGATGAGGCCCGCCCAAGCAACATCCAATCAACGACTGTACTCCGGCCTCCCGGCCAACCCCTCCTTCAAGAAATCCACCAGCTTCCTGACCTTCGGCGACAAATGCCGCTGTTGCGGATATAGCGCCCACACCGCCGTATTCGGCGGCTGGTGCGCCTCAAGCAGCGACACCAGCGCGCCGCTGTGCAAGTGCTCCAGCACGTAATAGTCCGGCAACTGACACAACCCAACCCCCTGCAACGCCGCGTCCAGCACCGCCTGCCCACTGTTGCAGCGCCAGTTTCCCTGCACCCGCTGGGAGAATTCGCGCCCGTCCTGGGCCAGTTGCCAAATATCCGAACTGCCGATCAGGCAGTTGTGCCGGCTCAATTCCGACAAGCTATGTGGCCGACCGTACCGTGCCAAGTAGGACGGCGAGGCGCACAAGTACATGCGGCGCGGCGCGAGGCGGCTGGCGACCATTCGCGAATCCTGCAGGCGCCCCAGGCGAATCGCCAGGTCCAGGCCCTCATGCACGAGATCCAACTGGCGGTTGCTCAATTCGATATCCACCCGCAACTGAGGGTAAAGCCCCATGAATCGCGTCACCAACGGCACAATAAAACGTTCGCCGTAAGCCACGGCGCAGGTCATGCGCAGCATGCCTTTGGGTTCGCTGGCGAGGTCGCCTACCGCACGCAGGGCTTCTTCGCGACCGTCCTGCAAGCGTTGGCAGTGTTGCAGGAAAGTCTGGCCGGCTTCGGTCAGCGTCACCTTGCGCGTACTGCGATACAACAATCGTGTTTGCAGTCGCTCTTCCAGACGGGCCACCTGCCGGCTGATATGGGATGAGGACACGCCCAGGCGCTCGGCCGCCGCCGTGAATTGGCTGCACTCGGCCACGGCGACAAATTCATCGATGCCTTCCCAGCGGTTTTCCAACATGGTGATTGTCCCTGTACAGCAATAAAGTTTTGCTTTTGCCTGGATTATTAATCAGTGGGGCATGTTTTACACTCGCCGTCTCAGTTTTAAACTCCCTGGAGAAACACCGGATGATCAAGTCCCGCGCCGCCGTCGCCTTCGAAGCCAAGAAACCCCTTGAGATTGTTGAGGTGGATGTCGCCATGCCCAAGGCTGGCGAAGTCCTGTTGCGCGTGGTGGCTTCCGGCGTATGCCACACCGACGCCTACACCCTGTCGGGCGCCGACCCGGAAGGTATCTTCCCGTCGATCCTCGGCCACGAAGGCGGTGCGGTGGTTGAAGCCATCGGCGAGGGCGTTACCTCGGTCGCCGTTGGTGACCATGTGATCCCGCTGTACACCCCGGAATGCGGCAAGTGCAAATTCTGCCTGTCGGGCAAGACCAACCTGTGCCAGGCCATCCGTTCTACCCAGGGCAAAGGCTTGATGCCGGATGGCACCACGCGCTTTTCCTACAAGGGCCAGCCGATTTTCCACTACATGGGCACCTCGACCTTCTCCGAGTACACCGTGTTGCCGGAAATCTCCGTGGCCAAGATTGCTAAAGACGCGCCGCTGGAAAAAGTCTGCCTGCTTGGTTGCGGCGTCACCACAGGCATCGGTGCGGTGCTCAACACTGCCAAGGTCAAACCGGGCGATACCGTGGCTATCTTCGGGCTGGGCGGCATCGGCCTGTCAGCGGTGATCGGCGCGGTCAAGGCCAAGGCCGGTCGCATCATTGCCATCGACATCAACCCGGCCAAGTTCGAAATTGCCAAGCAATTGGGCGCAACCGACTGCATCAACCCGAAAGACTACGACCGCCCGATCCAGGACGTGATTGTTGATTTGACCGACGGCGGCGTGGACTTTTCCTTCGAATGCATCGGCAACGTGCAACTGATGCGTGCCGCACTTGAGTGCTGCCATAAAGGCTGGGGCGAGTCGGTGATCATCGGTGTAGCCGGTGCTGGCCAGGAAATCGCTACCCGTCCGTTCCAGTTGGTGACCGGTCGCGTCTGGCGTGGTTCGGCGTTCGGTGGTGTGCGCGGTCGTACTGAATTGCCAAGCTACGTGGAAATGGCCCAGACCGGCGAGATCCCGCTGGACACCTTCATCACCCACACCATGGGCCTGGAAGACATCAACAAAGCGTTTGACCTGATGCATGAAGGCAAAAGCATTCGTACCGTCATCCACTTCTGAGGTCGGCCATGAGTCTGGAAAACCTGTCCTGCCAGAAGAGCTTCGGCGGCTGGCATAAACGCTACAAGCATCATTCCGACGTGCTCGATTGCGACATGACCTTCGCCGTTTACCTGCCGCCGCAAGCGGAGCAGGGCGGCAAGCTGCCGGTGCTGTATTGGCTGTCCGGGTTGACCTGCACCGACGAGAACTTCATGCAGAAGGCTGGCGCACAGCGCATGGCCGCCGAGCTGGGGTTGATCATCGTTGCGCCGGACACCAGCCCTCGCGGTCCCGGTGTGCCGGGTGATCCGGATAACGCCTGGGACTTCGGTCTGGGGGCCGGTTTCTATCTGAATGCCACGCAGGAACCGTGGGCCAGGCATTATCGGATGCATGACTACGTGGTGCAGGAATTGCCGGCGTTGGTTGAAGCGCATTTCCCTGCTTCGGATAAACGCGGTATCAGCGGCCACTCCATGGGCGGACACGGTGCGCTGGTGTGCGCGCTGCGCAACCCGGGGCGTTACCAGTCGGTGTCGGCGTTCTCGCCGATCAACAACCCGATGGATTGCCCGTGGGGCCAGAAAGCCTTCTCCCGTTACCTGGGCGAAGAGCGCTCGAAGTGGCGTGAATGGGATGCCTGCGTATTGATCAGCGAAGCCTCGCAAAAGCTGCCCTTGCTGGTGGACCAGGGCGATCGCGACGATTTCCTCGCGGTGCAGCTCAAGCCTGAAGCCCTGCGGCAAGCAGCCAAGGCGGCCAAGCATCCGCTGGAACTGCGCCTGCAACCTGGCTATGACCATAGCTATTTCTTCATCGCCAGCTTCATCGAAGACCATTTGCGACACCATGGTCGTGCTTTGCTCGGTTAATGTGAGGCAAAAGTAGGTAGAATCACGCCCTGAATTAAATCGGGGCGTTTTTTTATGCGTATTGGCCACGGCTACGATGTGCACCGTTTCGCTGAAGGCGATTTCATCACCCTGGGCGGCGTGCGCATTGCGCACCACCATGGGCTGCTGGCTCATTCCGACGGCGACGTGGTGTTGCATGCCTTGAGCGATGCCTTGCTCGGCGCTGCGGCGTTGGGTGATATCGGCAAGCACTTTCCGGACACCGACCCCACCTTCAAGGGCGCGGACAGCCGGGTATTGCTGCGCCACGTGGTCGGCCTGATCCACGCCAAGGGCTGGAAGGTCGGTAACGTCGACAACACCATCGTCGCCCAGGCACCGAAGATGGCGCCCCATATCGAATCGATGCGCGCACTGATTGCCGCAGACCTGCAAATTGAATTGGATCAAGTCAACGTGAAAGCCACCACCACCGAAAAGCTCGGGTTTACCGGTCGTGAAGAGGGCATTGCGGTGCACTCCGTCGCCTTGTTGCTGCGCGCATGAATGATCTGGAATTGCTGGGCCCGCGTGCCTACGGCGAGGCTTTGGGCAGTGCGGTCCTGAAGGCCACGGCTGAAGATTTCCAGGTCGACGAAGTGCTGGATATCCCGCTGACCGGCGAGGGCGAGCACTTGTGGCTGTGGGTGGAAAAACGTGGCCTCAATACTGAGGAAGCTGCGCGCCGTATCGCCAAGGCTGCCGGCGTGCCGTTGCGCACCGTCAGCTATGCCGGGCTCAAGGACCGCCAGGCGCTGACCCGCCAGTGGTTCAGCGTGCAACTGCCGGGCAAGGCCGACCCCGACATGAGCGCTGCAGAAAACGACACCCTCAAGATTCTCAAAACCGCCCGCCACAAGCGCAAACTGCAACGCGGCGCGCACGCGGCCAACGGGTTCACCTTGCGCCTGACCCAGCTGGCCGGCGATACCGCCGCCATCGATGCGCGTTTGCAGCTGATTGCGCAGCACGGCATTCCCAATTATTTCGGCACCCAGCGTTTTGGCCACAACGGTGGCAATGTGGTCGACGCCCGTGAGTGGGCCGCGCGCAAGGCCCTGCCAGAGCAGCGCAACGTGCGTTCGCGGTTGTTGTCTACGGCGCGCAGTTTCCTGTTCAACAAGGTCCTGGCAGCACGGGTCGCCGACGGTTCCTGGCAGCGTGCGCAAGTGGGTGATCTGCTGGCGTTTACTGACAGTCGCAGTTTTTTCCCGGCGGGAGAGGCTGAGTGCAGTGACCCGCGCCTGGCGATCCTTGATCTGCACCCCACTGGCCCGCAGTGGGGCGAAGGCGATTCGCCCGCGACCGGTGCCACCCATGAACTGGAGCAGGCGATCGCCGCCAGTGAAGCCGACCTGCGCGATTGGCTGGTGAATGCCGGCATGAGCCAGGAACGTCGCATTCTGCGACTGCCCATTGGCGGGTTGACGTGGCATTATCCCGGGCCTGACATTCTGCAATTGGAATTCGTCCTGCCGGCCGGATGCTTCGCCACTGTCTTGGTGCGCGAGCTTGTTGATCTGGTGCCGGTGGGGCAGACGGACAGCCCATGCGTATTCTGATATCAAACGATGACGGTGCCACCGCACCCGGCCTTGCCGCGCTCTATGCTGCGCTGCAGGATTACGCCGAGTGCGTGGTGGTTGCCCCCGACCAGGACAAGAGTGGTGCCAGCAGTTCGCTGACGCTCGACCGTCCCCTGCACCCGCAGGTTCTGGCCAATGGCTTTATCAGCGTCAACGGTACGCCCACCGACTGCGTGCACCTGGCCATCAACAGCCTGTTGGATCAAGAGCCGGACCTTGTGGTGTCGGGCATCAACCTCGGCGCCAACCTGGGCGACGACGTGCTGTATTCCGGCACCGTGGCGGCAGCGCTCGAAGGGCGCTTCCTGGGCCGTACCTCGTTCGCTTTTTCGTTTGCCTCGCGGCAACTGGACAACCTGCCCACCGCCGCCTATTTCGCACGCAAGCTGGTGGAGGCGCATGCCTCCCTGGACCTGCCGCCGCGTACAGTGCTCAACGTCAATATTCCCAATTTGCCCCTCGACCATATCCGTGGCATCCAACTGACGCGCCTGGGCCATCGCGCCCGTGCAGCAGCGCCGTTGAAAGTGGTCGACCCGCGCGGCAAGGAAGGCTATTGGATTGCAGCAGCCGGTGATGCCGAAGACGGGGGCGAGGGCACGGACTTTCATGCGGTGATGCAAGGTTATGTGTCGATTACCCCGTTGCAATTCGACCGAACCTTCAGCGATGCCTTCAGTGGTCTCGAAGGCTGGCTGGAGGGATTGCGCTGATGGCTCGTGAACAAGACGACCTGCTGCGTCGGGGCATCGGGATGACCTCCCAGCGCACCCGTGAGCGTTTGATCCAGCGCCTGTACGAAGAAGGGTTGTCCAACGCCCAGGTGTTGGAAGTGATCCGCCGTACGCCTCGCCATCTGTTTGTCGATGAGGCCCTGGCCCATCGCGCCTATGAAGATACGGCCTTGCCCATCGGGCATAACCAGACCATCTCCCAGCCCTACATGGTGGCGCGCATGAGCGAGCTGCTGCTGGCCGCAGGGCCGCTGGACAAGGTGCTGGAGATCGGCACCGGTTCCGGGTACCAGACCGCCGTGCTGTCGCAGCTGGTGGAGCGTGTGTTCTCGGTGGAGCGCATCAAGGTGCTTCAGGATCGTGCCAAGGAACGCCTGGTGGAACTGAACCTGCGCAACGTGGTGTTTCGCTGGGGGGATGGCTGGGAAGGCTGGCCGGCGCTGGCGCCTTACAACGGCATCATCGTCACCGCCGTGGCCACCGATGTTCCGCAAGCGCTGCTCGACCAGTTGGCCCCGGGCGGGCGCCTGGTCATCCCGGTGGGCTCCGGCGAAGTGCAACAATTGATGCTTATTGTCCGTGAGGACGACGGTTTTTCCCGGCATGTATTGGGCGCCGTGCGCTTTGTTCCGTTACTCAACGGCCCGCTGGCTTGATGAATTTTCGCCGTCAGTGAATTCTGCGGATGGGGATGTGTCTTACGGCGGGGTCCATCAAGTCAACATGATGGCTTCATCGATTCAACACGTTGAATGATTCGTTTCAGTCGCGTGCCGGTAAAACTTCAATGCCCAGTTATACTTGCGACATATTTCAAGCCTGATACAGGCGTTCATGTTCAGCCACCATAAAGGGAGCGGCGGGTGAGTCTCACAGGTCTTGCGCAGCGTATGGGTAAAACAAGTTTTCAGCGACTGGTGCTTGGCCTTGTCTTCGGTTCCTTGTTGGTGGGCTGTTCCAGCTCGCCAAGCAGCGGTGCACGGGTCGTTGACCGTAATAATGCCGCACCGCAAAAGCCGACGGTAACTACCGGGCAATATGTGGTGCGCAAGGGCGACACGATGTTCTCGATCGCCTTCCGTTATGGCTGGGACTACAAAGCGCTTGCAGCCCGTAACAATATTCCTGTGCCCTACACGATACATCCGGGTCAGACGATTCGCTTCGATGGTCGCACCGGTTCCGCGCCTACGGCGGTTGTGACAAACACCGGATCTTCACCGTCGTCTTCGAGCAAAACCACCATCATTACTCGGCCTGCCGGCACTGCTGCGCCGACGGCTGCGAACAAGCCGACAGCCGCGCCGTTGCCGCCTGCCGGACCTGCGCCGACCGGTTGGGGATGGCCCTCAAACGGAGTGTTGATTGGAAAATTCTCTTCAAACGGTAGTTTGAATAAAGGCATTGATATCGCCGGGGATTTGGGACAGCCTGTTTTAGCTGCGTCTGATGGGACAGTGGTGTACGCCGGGAGTGGTTTACGGGGCTACGGCGAGCTGGTCATCATCAAGCACAGTGATACCTACGTCAGTGCTTACGGTCATAACCGCAGGCTGTTGGTTCGGGAGGGGCAGCAAGTCAAAGTCGGACAGACAATTGCCGAAATGGGTTCAACGGGTACAGACCGGGTGAAACTGCACTTTGAGATTCGCCGTCAAGGGAAGCCTGTAGATCCGCTGCAATTCTTACCCCGTCGTTGATGTGTTGCCAGCCTGTTCCCTCACGTAGAAGGAACAGGCTCCAGCGTTGCCAAGGATAAAGGCGTCGCTTGAGCTTGAGGTCGAACTCACCAAAGGACTATAACAATGGCTCTCAGTAAAGAAGCGCCGGAGTTTGACATCGACGATGAGGTTCTCCTTATGGAGACCGGTATCGCTATGGAATCGATGTCGAATGAGGGACCTGCAACACCTTCAGTTCGCACCAAATCCAAAAACTCCTCCGCGTTAAAGCAACATAAATACATTGATTACACACGGGCGCTCGACGCGACCCAGCTGTACCTCAATGAAATCGGCTTTTCCCCCCTGCTGACCCCCGAAGAGGAAGTCCATTTTGCGCGGTTGTCGCAAAAGGGTGATCCGGCTGGGCGCAAGCGCATGATTGAAAGCAACCTGCGCCTGGTGGTGAAAATCGCCCGGCGCTACGTCAATCGTGGGCTGTCCCTGTTGGACCTGATCGAGGAGGGCAACCTGGGCCTGATCCGGGCAGTGGAGAAGTTCGACCCTGAGCGGGGCTTCCGCTTTTCAACCTATGCCACCTGGTGGATTCGCCAGACCATCGAACGGGCGATCATGAATCAGACCCGCACGATCCGGTTGCCGATCCATGTGGTCAAGGAGCTCAACGTCTACCTGCGGGCAGCGCGTGAGCTCACTCAAAAACTCGATCATGAACCCTCGCCCGAAGAAATCGCCAACCTGCTGGAAAAACCGGTAGGGGAGGTCAAGCGCATGCTGGGCCTTAACGAGCGCGTGTCTTCGGTCGATGTCTCGCTGGGTCCGGATTCGGATAAAACCCTGCTGGACACCCTGACGGATGATCGCCCTACAGATCCTTGCGAGCTGTTGCAGGACGTTGATCTGTCCCAAAGCATTGACCAGTGGTTGTCGGAGCTTACAGACAAGCAGCGTGAAGTGGTGATTCGCCGCTTCGGCCTGCGTGGTCATGAGAGCAGCACCCTGGAGGACGTAGGCCTGGAGATCGGCCTGACCCGTGAGCGGGTGCGGCAGATCCAGGTGGAAGGGCTCAAGCGCTTGCGTGAGATCCTGGAGAAGAATGGCTTGTCGAGTGAATCGCTGTTCCAATAAGCGGCGCAGCTTGATTACTTGAATGTGGGAGGGGGCTTGCCCCCGATAGCAGTGTCACAGTCGCCAGCTATATCGACTGATACAACGCAATCGGGGCAAGCTCCCTCCCACATTTTTTGTGCCAGGCATAAAAAAACCCCGCTTTTAAGGGCGGGGTTTTTTCGACTAAGTCAGTACAAGTTAGATAACTTGAACTTCTTCAGCTTGCATGCCTTTCTGACCGCGGGTAGCGATGAAAGAAACCTGTTGGCCTTCTTTCAGGCTTTTGAAGCCGTCGGATTGGATAGCTTTGAAGTGAACGAACAGGTCGTCACCGGATTGTGGAGTGATGAAGCCGAAGCCTTTTTCATCGTTGAACCACTTAACGGTACCAGTTTGGCGATTAGACATGGTGTATCTCCTTGGACAAAGTTAACTGCGACTCAGGAAAAGCCCTGGCCGAGACTGAGTGCAAAGAGCAGGAAAAATTCTTGGAGATGGTTGGATCGAAATTCAACATATCGTGTAGAGATTCTCAGTGACACAAGCAGCACAGTGGCGCCACCTTAACCCTTTTTCCGGAACGTGCCAATGGTATTTCCGAAGGTTTCTCTATTTTCGTGACTGGCGGTGGTATTTACCGGTACCGCTGGCGGCAATACGGCCCCCGGCCCTGCTGGCTGCGCCTTACAGCCGGCGGGGCATTCATCAAGAAAAGCCCGACGCCCTTTGAACCCCAACGCCGGCACCGGTAAGATGCCACACAGAATTTTTCCACCTCGCTATTCAGGACACCCGCCATGAGCATCAAATCGGACAAGTGGATTCGCCGCATGGCGCAAGAGCACGGCATGATCGAACCGTTCGTCGAGCGCCAGATTCGTGGTGAAGGCGACGACCGAGTGATCTCCTATGGCGTTTCCAGCTACGGCTACGATGTGCGCTGCGCCGATGAGTTCAAGGTGTTCACCAACATCAACTCGGCGATCGTCGACCCGAAGAACTTCGACGAAAAGAGCTTCGTCGACGTCAAGAGCGACGTGTGCATCATTCCGCCAAACTCTTTCGCCCTGGCGCGCACCGTGGAATTCTTCCGTATTCCCCGCGACGTGCTGACCATCTGCCTGGGTAAAAGCACCTACGCGCGCTGCGGCATTATCGTTAACGTGACGCCGCTTGAGCCTGAGTGGGAAGGTCACGTCACCCTGGAGTTCTCCAACACCACCACCCTGCCAGCCAAGATCTACGCCAATGAAGGCGTGGCGCAGATGCTGTTCTTGCAGTCCGACGAGGCCTGTGAAGTGTCCTACAAAGACCGCGCAGGCAAGTACCAAGGCCAGCGCGGCGTCACCTTGCCACGCGCTTGATCGAAAGGTCCTACGCGTAAAGGGAATTAGTCCGCAGAAAGTGACTCTATTGGGTGTACTGCCTCGGCGCGTGCAAAACGCGCCGGGCCACGCTTGAGGAGTGCCTTATGAAGATCGACCCGCGAATCAGCGCAGAACTTGCCCGGCTTGAACCCAACCAGATTGGCGTTCTGGCCTGGTCCCTGATGGCCGATCCCGCTTATGCGGGCGGCATCCCCGGCCAACCCGAGCCGGATTACCCACAGCCTACCGAACCCGGTGAGCCGACCCTTCCCGATGAGCCGCCACCCGCACCGGTTGCCTGATACCTGCAAGCCCAGTCGGTGTTTCAGCCAACTGGCCAGACCTGGTGATCGCCAATCACAAAGAGTTGGTGATCATCGCCCTGATCTACTGCGTATCCGCCCGTAAATGCGCCAAACGCTGGCAACAGGCTGACGTGCCTGCCCAGCAGGAAGCACGGCAGGCGCAGGCTCTGCCGGCCCTTGCCGCGCAATCGATACACCGGGTGCACATGCCCCGCCAGCACCAGGTGGCTGGCATGGGGATCCGGTTCGTGTTGCAGGGCGAAAGGTCCCATCAGCAGCGGCTCAGGCACCACCTCGATCCTCAAGTCAGCAGGTGGATCGCCCGCGCGTTTGTCGTGATTGCCGCGAATCAACGTCATCGCCAGGTCGCAATGCCGTGCTCGCCAGGCCCGCAGTGCGCTCAGTGTGCCGCTGGCGTGTGAGCCGGGACCGTGCAGGAAGTCGCCCAGAAAGATCACCTGCGCGCACGGCAGGGCGCTTAACACGTGATCCAGACGCTGCAGATTGTCGGTAGTAGTGCCCTGCGGCACTGGCTGCCCCAGGCTGCGATAGGCAGATGCCTTGCCAAAGTGCGCATCGGCAATCAACAAACACTGGCGCGCAGGCCAGTACACGGCTTTCTCCGCCAGCAACCACAGTTCTTCGCCGCCAAGCGTCACCGAGCAGTGCGTCATCGTTTCTCCGCTACTTTTTCCAAATCCTTGACCATCCGTGCAATGCGCTCCGAGAGTTTTTCCGAACTCATGCTTTCGCGCATCCGCTCCACCAGCAGCGGGAAGGCGAGGGGCGTAGGACGTTCGATCACATGCATGTCCAGTTGCAGTGCCGACAAGCGAAGCAAGGTCTCTTCCAGGCGGCGAATATCCAACTCGTCACGCAGGACTTCTTCCCCGGCCTGGGCCAGCAACAGGTTCTGCGGGTCATATTGCTTGAACACTTCAAAGAACAATCCGCTGGACGCCTGCACTTGGCGCGTACTTTTCGGCGCGCCGGGGTAGCCGGCAAACACCAGCCCGGCGATACGGGCGATTTCACGAAAGCGCCGCAAGGCCAGTTCCCCGGCATTCAGGCTGGCGGCGACGTCGCTCAGCAAATTGGCCGGGCTCAGCAGCGCTTCGCTCAGCCATACAGACCAATCCACCGGCGTGGCGCTCAGTAACTCCAGGCCATAGTCATTGACGGCAATGGAGAAGGTCACTGCCTGTCCTTGGCTGACCCGCCAGGCGAGCAGGCTCGCCAACCCCAGATGCACCTGGCGCCCGGCAAACGGGTACAGAAACAGGTGCCAACCTTCCCGCGACTTCAGCACTTCGGCCAACAGCTGTTCCCGCGTCGGCAGGCCGGACCAGCGCAACTGCGTCTGTAGCAATGGTTGCACCGCCTGCATTTCAGGGCCTTCGAAGCGACCCTGCGCCGCCGCGTCAAAGCGCTCCACCACGGCCTGGGCCAGCTCATTGGAAAGGGGCATGCGCCCGCCATTCCAGCGCGGTACGGCGGCCTTTTTGGCGGTGCTGCGCCGCACGTAGGCGGTCATGTTTTCTACCCGCACCAGTTCCAGCAGGCGTCCGGCAAACAGAAACCCATCCCCAGGCTTGAGCCGTGCGATGAAACCTTCCTCGACGCTGCCCAGATTCTTGCCGCCGCCGCCCTTGCTCCAGAATTTCAACTGAATACTCGCGTCGCTGACAATGGTGCCCACACTCATGCGATGGCGTCGCGCCAAGCGGGCGTCGGGCACGCGCCAGATGCCCTGCTCGTCGGGCTCCACCCGGCGGTAATCCGGATAAGCGGTGAGCGACAGCCCGCCATGGCGCACAAACCCCAGCGCCCAGGCCCAATCCGCGTCCGTAAGATCGCGATACGCCCAGGCGCCACGCACTTCCGCCAGCAATGCATCCGGCGTGAAGCCACCGCCCAGGGCCATGCTCACCACGTGTTGTACGAGTACATCCAGCGGTTTGCAGGGTGATTCGCGGGCCTCGATGCGCCGCCCTGCAATTGCATCCTGGGCCGCCGCTGCCTCGACCAGTTCAAGGCTATGGGTCGGCACCAGCGTCACCCTCGATGGCCGCCCCGGCGCATGGCCGGAGCGCCCGGCACGTTGCATCAGACGGGCGATGCCCTTGGCTGAGCCGATCTGCAACACCCGCTCCACCGGCAAAAAATCCACCCCCAGGTCCAGGCTGGAGGTGCAGACCACCGCCTTGAGCTGCCCGTCTTTCAGGGCGCGTTCTACCCAATCGCGGGTTTCCCGAGACAACGAACCATGGTGCAGGGCAATGACCCCGGCCCACTCCGGCCGCGCTTCCAGTAAGGCCTGGTACCAGATTTCCGACTGCGCCCGCGTATTGGTAAACACCAGGCAGCTGCTGCTGGCCCCCACCTCGGCGACCACCTGCGGCAACATCTTCAAGCCGATATGCCCGGCCCACGGGAAACGCTCGGTAACCAGTGGCAACAAGGTGTCGACTTTCAGCTGTTTGGCCGTTTGCCCTTGCACATTGATTCCGCCGCCTTGTGGGACCAATACCTCCAGCGCGTGGGGCTGATTACCCAAGGTCGCCGAAATGCCCCACACCATCAGGTCAGGGTGCCAGCGCCGCAGCCGCGCCAACGCCAATTGCAACTGTACGCCGCGCTTGTTGCCGATCAGCTCATGCCATTCATCCACCACCACCATGCGCAGGTGCGCGAGGCTCGCCTCACTGTCGGCGCGGGCGAGCATCAGGGTCAGGCTTTCCGGGGTAGTGATCAGTACGGTGGGTTGGCGCCGGGTTTGCCGGGCGCGCTCGCTGCTGCTGGTGTCGCCCGTGCGCAGGCCGACGCTCCACGGAATCTGCAAGGTCGCCAGCGGCGCTTCGAGGGCGCGAGCCGTGTCGGCGGCCAGCGCACGCATCGGCGTGATCCACAGCACCGTCAGCGGTTCGGCAGGCGGTTTGCGTTTGCCCGTAGCAGGCGGTCGGGTGGTGGCGAAGCGATTGAGGGCGGCAAACCACAGTGCGTAGGTTTTACCCGCGCCAGTGCTGGCGTGCAGCAGCCCTGACCGGCCTTGCTTGACCGCTTGCCAAACCGCTTTCTGGAAGTCGAACGGCTTCCAGCCCTTGGCGGCGAACCATGTCTTGGCGAAGTCGTGGGGTTTTGCCATGCGGCGGCTGACGCTCTGGAAGGTCTATTCCCACAGACCCTCCAGGCACCGCAAAGGTTTACTTCAAATTGCCACTGAGGAATTGCTGCAAACGCTCGCTCTTCGGATTGCCCAACACATCCTCAGGCGCGCCTTGCTCTTCGACCAGGCCCTTGTGCAGGAACAGCACCTGGCTCGACACCTTGCGCGCAAAGCTCATCTCATGGGTGACCATGATCATGGTGCGGCCTTCCTCGGCCAGGCCCTGGATCACCTTCAACACTTCGCCCACCAGCTCCGGGTCGAGCGCCGAGGTGGGTTCGTCAAACAACATCACCTCCGGTTCCATGGCCAGCGCGCGCGCGATGGCCACCCGTTGCTGCTGGCCACCGGAGAGAAACGCCGGGTACTGGTCGGCCACTCGCGCTGGCAGGCCGACCTTGTCCAGATAGCGACGGGCACGGTCCTCGGCGTCCTTTTTACTGCAACCCAGCACCCGGCGTGGCGCCATGGTGATGTTTTCCAGCACGCTCATGTGGCTCCACAGGTTGAAGTGCTGGAACACCATCGCCAGCCGCGTGCGCAGGCGCTGCAATTCGGCGTCGTCGGCCACGCGCATGCCGTGGCGGTCGCTGACCATGCGGATCGGCTTACCGTCGAGGGTCATGGCGCCGTCGTTCGGGGTTTCCAGGAAGTTGATGCAGCGCAGAAAGGTGCTTTTGCCCGAGCCGCTGGCGCCGATCAGGCTGATCACGTCACCGGTCCTGGCCTTCAGCGAGACACCTTTGAGCACCTCATTGTCGCCATAGCTTTTATGCAGGCCTTCAACGGTCAATTTGTACATGGGGCGTGCATCCTCAAGGCGAAAGTAGGTAGCCGCTGCGGTAGGCCTCTGAGCCGGCGACATGGGCGATGACCATCCCGGCAGTGGCCATGCGGCGCAGCGAACGGGCGTAAAGCAGGCCTGCGTGATGGCAGTGCACAGGCGTTACGCGGTCGGTAATGGGGTCGATGATTTCAGCAATCAGTTGCCCGGCTTCCAAGTACTCACCGGGCAGGGCGCTGAACACCAGCAGGCCGCCCACAGGTGTTGCAACGGGCTCGACGCCGGCCAGTGGGGTGGCCGGGTAGGGCAGGTCGGGCAAGGGCGCCGCTTCGCCGCTGATCGCGCCGAAGTGAATCAGGTAGTCGATGATCGCTTGGCAATCGAGGCCCGCCAGGCCGTGGTTGACGTCGCCCTGGCCGCGCAGTTCGACCGTCACCGAAAAACTGCCCATGAGGATCGGGAAGCGTTCGGCAAACCGTTGCTGCAACTGCCACCAGACCAGGGTGAAACACTCATCGAACGACTGCCCGCCAGAGTCGGTGGCCAGTAAATTGGCTTCCGAGCCTAGATAACGCGCCAACGGCTCCACCTGCGGCCAGGCCTCAGGCGTGGTGTACAGGTGCGCCACGGCTTCGAAGTCGCAATGCAGGTCCAGCACCATGTCGGCGTCGCACGCCAGGCGTTGCAGCACCAGCCGTTGAGACTGCAATTGGGTGGCGGCGGTTTGCCCGGCGAGGGCGCTGCTCAATGCGGCGCGAATCAGTTCGACATTGCGTTGCGGATCATCCCCCAGCAGCGCCTCGACCCGGTTGCCCACCTCGTCACTGAGGTCGACAAACAGGCGATTGAAGTTCTGCCCGCTTTCCAGCTCGTAGCGGCCCAGGGGGATATCCATCAACACCTGTTCCAGGCCCACCGGGTTGGCGATGGGCACCACTACGATCTCGCTCAACAGCCGTCCGGCCGCCGCCAATTCGGCGAGGCGCACCTTCAGGTGCCAGGCGACCAACATGCCGGGCAGCTCATCGGCATGCAGCGACGCCTGGATGTAGACCTTGCCTGCGGCCTGCTGCGGGCCGAAGTGGAAACTGTGGATCTGCCGCGCCGTGCCTGGCACCGGCGCAATCAGTTCATGTCGCTGATGACGCATGAAGGCTCCTTAATGGCTTGGCCCGAGAAAGGCCAGCCAGCGACGTTCCGCCAGCCGAAACAGGCCGACCAGGGCAAAGGTCACGGCGAGGTAGATCAGCGCGGCAATGCCGAACGATTGAAAGGTCATGAAGGTCGCCGAGTTGGCATCCCGCGCGACTTTGAGAATGTCCGGGATCGTCGCGGTAAACGCCACGGTGGTCGAGTGCAGCATCAGGATCACTTCGTTGCTGTAGTACGGCAACGAGCGGCGCAGTGCGGACGGCATGATCACATAGGCGTAGAGTTTCCAGCCGCTGAGGCCGTAGGCCTTGGCCGCCTCGACTTCACCGTGGGCCATGCTGCGGATCGAGCCGGCGAAAATCTCCGTGGTGTAGGCGCAGGTGTTGAGGGCGAAGGCGAGGATGGTGCAGTTCATTGCATCGCGGAAAAACGCATCCAGCACCGGTTGGGCGCGTACGGCGGCGATGCTGTAGATGCCGGTGTAACAGATCAGCAACTGAATATAGAGCGGTGTACCGCGAAACAGGTAGGTGTAGAACTGCACCGGCCAGCGCACCCAGCGCTTGCGCGATACGCGGGCGATGGAGAGTGGGATCGACACCAGAAACCCGATCACCAAGGCGGCGCTGAGCAACCACATCGTCATGGCCAGGCCGGTGATGTGCTGGCCGTCGCTGTAGAGGAACGGGCGCCAGTATTCCTGCAAGAGTTCGATCATCGCACTGCCTCCCGGGAGCCTGCGGAGTAGCGACGTTCAAGACGGCGCAGGACAAAGTTGGAGACGCTGGTGATCACCAGGTAGATCAGCGCGGCCAGCACCAGGAAATAGAACAGCTGGTAAGTGCTTTTGCCCGCGTCCTGGGCCGCTTTGACCAAGTCTGCCAAGCCGATGATCGACACCAGCGCGGTGGCCTTGAGCATCACCATCCAGTTATTGCCGATGCCGGGCAGGGCAAAACGCATCATTTGCGGGAAGGTCACGTAGCGAAACCGCTGGCCGCGCTTGAGCCCATAGGCGGTGGCAGCTTCCAACTGGCCACGGGGCACGGCGAGAATCGCGCCGCGAAAGGTCTCGGTGAAGTAGGCACCGTAGATAAAGCCCAGGGTGATCACCCCGGCGCTGAATGGGTCGATCTCGATGTACTCCCATTCCATAAAGTCGGTCAGGCCGGTAAGCCAGGTTTGCAGGCTGTAGAAAATCAGCAGCATCAGCACCAGGTCAGGCACGCCACGGATCAGGGTGGTGTAGAGCTGGGCGGGAATGCGCAGGAAGGGCAGGCTGGAGAGTTTGGCGCTGGCGCCGAGCAGGCCGAGCAACACGCTGACGGCCAGGGACAGCACCGACAACTTGAGGGTCATCCAGGTGCCCTGCAGCAACAGCGGGCCGAAACCCTTCAAGCTGAACGCGCTCAGCCCGAGGGTTTGCAACAGATCTTCGAACATAAATCAGGACCTATGGCGATAAAAAAGCGCCCCTCCAGTGGAGGGGCGCCCCGGGCATTACTTGCCGCTGTACAGGTTCAGATCGCCAAAGTGTTTCTTCTGGATAGTGGCGTAGGTGCCATCATCGTGTAACGCTTTGATACCTTTATCCAAAAGTGCCTTGAGCTCAGTGTTACCTTTTTTGATACCGATCGCGGTTTTCGACGGCAGCAATGGGTCGTCAATGGCCGCGCTGACTTCGTAGCCGGCACCGGCTGGCGACTTCAAGAAGCCCAGTTCGGCTTGCAGCATGTCCTGCACGGACGCATCGAGACGGCCGGACGTCAGGTCAGCATAAACCTGGTCCTGGTTGGCGTAGGCCTTGGTGGTCACACCGGCCTTGTCCAGCACAGCCTTGGCGTAGGCTTCCTGGATGGTGCCTTGCTCGTAGCCCACGGACTTGCCCTTGAGCGACTCAGGGGTAGAGAACCCAGCGCCTTTCTTGAACACCAGCGAGGTCGGGCCGGAGAACAGTTCGTTGGAGAAGTCGATGGCCTTTTCACGCACCGGGGTCACCGTCATGGACGAGATCACGCCGTCGAACTTGTTGGCTTTCAGGCCTGGGATCATGCCGTCGAAGTCACTTTCGACCCATTTGCACTTGACCTTCAGCTCCGCACAGATGGCATTGCCCAGGTCGATATCGAAGCCCACCAGGCTGCCGTCGGCAGCTTTGGATTCGAATGGCGCGTAGGACGGATCGACACCAAAACGCAATTCCTTGTATTCCTTGGCCAGCGCGGTACCGGCGGCCATGCACAGAGCCAGTGCAGAAAGGGTCAGCAATGCTTTTTTCATTATGTAATCCCTGGAAACCAAGATAAGCGCTTGTGGCGCGTTTAGGACTGTTACTGAACGGTGTCAGACGGATCACAAGTAGCAATTTCTGCACCATAGTTCCGAATGAGCGTTTTAAAAGGTGGGATAAGGGAAATCTGAGTGTAGGAGATGCCCGAAAGTGGGCGCGGGAAAATGAGCGCACCATTTCAGGTCACACGGAAATTCAACGCGGGGATTTATGTCAGGCCAGGAGGTCCTGCAGGGTGGCAAGGTTGTCGGCCTCATCGACTGTCTTGTCCTGCCGCCAACGCAACATCCTGGGAAAGCGCACGGCAATCCCGCTCTTGTGGCGCTTGGACAGGGCAATCCCTTCAAACCCCAATTCGAACACCATGCTCGGCGTCACGCTGCTGACCGGGCCGAATTTTTCCACCGTGGTCTTGCGCACAATCGCGTCGACCTTGCGCATTTCCTCGTCGGTCAGCCCGGAATAGGCCTTGGCAAACGGCACGAGCGTGCGCTCGCTGCCGGGCGGGCCGTCCCACACGGCAAAGGTGTAGTCGCTGTATAAGCTGGCGCGTCGGCCATGCCCGCGCTGGGCGTAGATCAACACGGCGTCGACGCTGAACGGGTCGACTTTCCACTTCCACCACAGGCCCATATCCTTGGTGCGGCCCACGCCATACAGGCCCTGGCGATTCTTGAGCATCATGCCTTCGACGCCGAGGCTGCGGGAGGCTTCGCGTTGTTGGGCAAGGTCTTGCCAGGTTGCACCCGTCAGCAGCGGTGAGGGCTGCAACACCGGTTGGTTGCACTGGGCAATCACCTGCTCCAGTTGTGCGCGGCGTTTGGCCTGGGTGTGGTTGCGCCAGTCGTCGCCCTGATGTTCCAGCAGGTCGTAGGCCAGGACTGCCACCGGCGCATCCTCCAGCACTTTTTTGCTCAGGGTCTTGCGGCCGATACGTTGTTGGAGCAGGGCGAAGGGTTGCACCGAGTCTTTCCACACGACGATTTCGCCGTCGATCACCGTGCCATCGGGCAGGCCACTCGCCAGGCTGTGGAGTTCGGGAAATCGTTCAGTCACCAACTCTTCGCCTCGGGACCAGATCCACAGGCGCCCGTCACGCTTGACCAACTGCGCACGAATGCCGTCCCACTTCCACTCCACCTGCCAGTCCGCTGGAGAGCCGAGCAGGGCATCGAATTGCTCCACTGGCTGCGACAACCCGTGAGCGAGAAAAAACGGATACGGCTGTCCGCCTCGTTGTGCATGTTCGTCGGACGATTCGGCGGCGATCAGCTTGAGGTAGCCCTCAGGTGTAGGGCGATTGGACAGATCGGTGTAGCCCACCAGCCGCTGGGCCACGCGTTTACTGTCCAGTCCGGCCATGGCCGCGAGGGCGCGGGTGACCAGCAGCTTGGACACGCCAACGCGGAAGCTGCCGGTAATCAATTTGATGCACACCATCAGGCTTGGTTGATCCAGTTGTGTCCATAACGCTGGCAGGCGTTCAGCCAAGTCCAGGGGCGAGAGCCCGCGCAGGGGCAGGAGTTTGTCTTCCAGCCACACGGCCAGGCCGTCTTCTGAGGTGTAGGTCGATTCCGGTAACAGCAGGGAAATCGTCTCGGCCAAGTCACCCACCGACTGGTAGCTCTCTTCGAACAGCCACGGCTCGATGCCGGACGCTTCGGTGGCCATGTCTCGCAGCAGGCGCGTCGGCACCAGTTGCCGAGGGCGTCCGCCGGACAGGAAATACACCGCCCATGCCGCATCCTCGGGCGGTGCTTGCAGGAAGTAGGCTTGCAGGGCCGCGAGCTTGGCGTTGCTGGAGGTGGTGGCGTCGAGGTTGGTGTACAGCTCGGCGAAGGCCCTCATGCGCTGGCCTCTTCTTCGTCATCACCGTATTCGGTGGTGAAGCCCTGGGCGTCCAGGCCTTTTTCCCGCAGGTGGCGCACCAATACGCCGACAGAACCGTGGGTCACCATCACCCGTTCTGCGCCGGTCTGTTCGATGGCCCACAACAGGCCCGGCCAATCGGCGTGGTCCGACAGTACAAAACCTCGGTCCACTCCGCGCCGCCGCCGTGTGCCGCGCAGGCGCATCCAGCCGCTGGCGAACGCGTCGCTGTAGTCGCCGAAACGCTTGATCCAACTGCTGCCGCCGGCGGAGGGCGGGGCGATGATCAAGGCTTGGCGCAGCAGTGGGTCGGTCTTGGTGAAGTCCCCGGCGTAGAGCGTGTCGGGGATATAGATGCCGGCCTCGCGGTACACCCGGTTCAGCGGTTCGACCGCGCCGTGGCTGAGGATCGGGCCGATGCTGGCGTCAATGCCATGCAGGATGCGCTGGGCTTTGCCGAAGGAATAGCAGTACAGCACGCTGGCTTTGCCAGCGGCGATATTGGCCTGCCACCAATCGTTGATCCCGGCAAAAATCTGCGCCTGGGGCTGCCAGCGGTAGATCGGCAGGCCAAAGGTGGATTCGGTGATAAAGGTGTGGCAACGCACCGGCTCGAAGGGCGCACAGGTGCCATCGGGCTCGACTTTGTAATCGCCGGACGCCACCCAGACTTCACCTTGGTATTCGAGGCGCACCTGGGCCGAACCGAGCACATGCCCGGCGGGATGGAAACTCAAGGTCACACCGTGGTGCAGCAGTTGCTCGCCATAGGCCAGGGTTTGCAGGTTGATGTCCTGGCCCAGACGCGAGCGCAGGATACCTTCGCCGGGTGCGGCGGCCAGATAATGCTGATTGCCGGTGCGTGCATGGTCGCCGTGGGCGTGGGTGATGACGGCGCGTTCCACCGGGCGCCAGGGGTCGATGTAGAAATCGCCAAAGGGGCAGTAGAGACCTTCGGGGCGGGCGATGACAAGATCCATGGACGCGTGCCGGGGGCGATGGGCTTATCAGGTAGGAGGAGAATGAGCCTGGAGAAGTTCTATCTAAATGTAGAGAGCTAAAAATGTGGGAGGGGGCAAGCCCCCTCCCACATTTGGACCACATACATTCAGTTACTTGCCTGGCGTCAGGGTCAGCCGAGCTTTCCCATAGACCTTCTCGAAGTTCTGCGGCTGCATCGGGAAGCTCAGGTATTGCGCCTTGAGCGACGGGTCGATGCCATTGGCGTAGTTCGGGCTGGCCGGGTTGCCGGATTGGCCGATACCGCCCTGGCCCATCATCGGCTCCGCCTGGCCGAAGTCGACGATCATGCGCAGCGCAGGGACTTGGGTGGTATTGAAATCCTGGCCCCAGCTGTAGGGCGCGGGATTCAGGGTGTTGTGGTCGCCGCCGGACGCCAGCGGGCCACGGATGACTTGGCCTGCGGTGTTCTTCCAGGTGGTGCTGTGCAGTTTGCCCCACTGCCAGGCCTTGTGATCGGCGCCCAATTGGCTGTCGCCAGCGCTGATCGCGGCCGCGAGGCTGCGGGCGAGGATCGCCGGTTTGTCTTCTTTTTGCGGTGTGCGCACGTCGTCCCAGAACGGGCTGTCTTCGCGGCTCAGCAAGTGATCCGCCTGGGCGGCGTAGGACAGGCTGGCGTTGCTGACGAAGGCCTTCCAGCTGGCGCTGTCTTGCGGGCCGAGTTCGTCGAGGAAGATCTGCTTGGTGCTTTCCTGCAGGAACAGCTCATAGAGCGCCGCGTCGGCAGACGTCGCAACGAGGCGACCGTCAAAGGCCATCAGGCGTTTCAGCGCTTCGCGCGCCTTGACCTGTTCGGCTGCGGGCAATCCATCAATCGCCTGCTTCAGCGGCTGGGCCATGCCTGGTGCCTGGAACATGCCCTTGAGCTTGGCGGCGAAGGTGGTGGTCTGGTCGTACTGCATGGCGATCATGCTGCGGCTGTCATGTTTGCCGGCATTGGCCAGTTGCGCCAGGCGCTCGCTGCGCTCCGGGGCATCCCAGGAGTTGGACAACTGCATGCCATAGCCACGCGGCGCGGTGCGCTGGTTGGCGGTACCGATCCAGCCTTGGGCCGGGTCCTGGTCATAGGGGTGCAGCATTGCGTCGGCGTAACCGTCCCAATCAAAGCGCGCATCCCAGCCCGGCGACGGCAGCAAACCTTCACCTTCGCGGCGGTTAGGGAAGCGGCCAGTAACCTGCCAGCCGATATTGGTGGCGTCGGCAAACACCATGTTCAACGCGATGGCGCGAATCTCGCGGGTTGCGTCCGAGGCCTTGCCGACGTTTTGCGCACGGGACAGGTCGAAAAACGCATCCAGGCTCTTGTCGTCTTTAAAGTCGGCTGTTTGCAACGCCAGGCCCAGACCGCTGGTGAGTGCCTGGCTGCTGTTGAGCAGGGCGCCGTGACGGGTTTCGTAGACAACTTCGCGAATTGAGCGCTGGCCCTTGACGAAGAAGGTCTCGTTGCGCACGCCGGCCGGCAGCCATTTGCCATTGTTCTCGTAGTACAACGCGTTGCCCTGGCGTCTGACTTTTTCCAGGAACAGGTCCTGTGTGTCGCCCTTGACCGTGCTCAGGCTCCACGCGACTTTGCCGTTGAACCCGGACAGCAGCGTCGGCAAGCCGGCAATCGAGGCGCCGACGGCCTGGTATTTCGGGGCGCGGATCTGCACGTAGCTCCAGGGCGACGGCGCTTGCGGTTGGGCGGCCAGGTCGTTGGCCAGCAGGCTTTTGCCACTGCGGCTGCGCTGCGGGCCGATGGCCCAGTTGCTCGACGTGGTCACGCCCAGGGCATTGAGGCTGCTCAGTTGCTGGGTCACGGTATCAAGCCCGGCCAGACCGGTGATCTGGCTGAAGTTCACGCCCTTGAGTTTCTCGGCCTCGGCCACTGGGATCGGCTCATCCGGCGCGCTTGGAGTGAGCCAGGCGAGTTTGTCGACGCCGACTTTTTGCGCCAGCACCAGGGAGGCGATTTCTTCCTGCAGGTTGGCCGACTCGCTGAAATTCAGCAGGCAGAACAACAGTGCCGAATCTTCCGGCTTCCAGTACTCGGGCTTGTAGCCGGTCTGGGCCAGGTCCGGCGGCAGCTTGTCGCGGTAGCGGAACAGGTAGGCGTTGACGCCACGGGCATACACTTCGAAGAACCGCTTGAGGCGCGGCGACGAGGCGCTGTACAGCTCGCCGGCGCTTTTTTTCAGGTTGACCGCACGCATGAAACGGTCGACATCCAACACCTCAGGGCCGGACATTTCCGCCAGGCGGCCCTGGGCCAGCAGGCGCAAGGTGACCATCTGGGTGATGCGGTCACTGGCGTGCACATAGCCGAGACTGAACAGCGCGTCGTGGAAGGTGTTGCTTTCAATCAGCGGCATGCCCTGGGCATTGCGACGCACCGACACGTTTTGTGCCAGGCCTTTGATCGGTTGCACGCCCGCAACGGGCGGCAGGGTGTCCTGGGTGCTCTGGAGCTGGCAACCGGCCAGGCTTAATGCACTGGCCACTGCCGCGGCAACGCCGAACCGGGGAAGAAAATGTGAGAGGGCTGGCGAGGCCATGGCAAAGCTCCTGCGGGGGGGTAGCGTCAGTAAAGGCGCTACGTTAGTGAGCGCGGCGAAGCGACGCAAGCAGGAGTTTTGGGTTAAGCGTTAGATCTTGAGACTGGCTCGGGCCATGTGGGGCGTGGTTGCTCCCACATGGAGATTTTCAGTGTGGCTCAGGCCCCGTGGCACTTCTTGAATTTCTTCTCGCTGCCGCATGGGCAAGGATCGTTGCGGCCAACATCCTTCAACGCGTTGCGCACGGGTTCCTGGTGAGCGTGGCCGCAGTTCGGGCCGTGGACATGGCCGTGATCGTGGTCATGGTGACTGTGATCGTGGTCGTGATCGTGGTTGCAGTCAGGACCATGGACATGGGGTTGCTGAGTCATCGATGTCGCTCCGGAATAAAATCGCCGGGGATTATCACGCCATTGTGGGCGACCTGCACGTCATAACCGATGAATAATCCGGTTTTGAGCTCGCCTTCCAGGCGATAGGGCACGGGCTGGTCGGGTTTTTTCAACAATTGCACCACATCGCGTATCTGCGGCCAGAGGTTGGTGCGCACCGAGACTTTGAAAAAAGCGTGGCCTCGGGGAGGCACGGTGAGCCACTCGTTGGACTCGCCTTCGGTCAGCACAAAGTCGTCCAGGGTGACCTTGTAGACCAGGCCGCGCACGGTCAGGTCGGCGTCGTCGCGGTTGTCCACGCGAAAGTACAGTTTGAATTTCTGCTCCAGCAACTTGGCCCGCACCACTTCGACCTTTACCAGGGAGATGTGGGGCGGCGGCGAGTCGTCCTCGAACCACGACGCACAGCCGCTCAGGCCGAAGGTTAACGCCAGCATCAAGCTGTAGATCCGGAGCATGGCGTGGGTCCTTGTAGGATTATAAGTAGCTGGAACAGCACTTCTTGAATTTTTGCCTGCTGCCGCACAGGCACGGGTCGTTGCGTCCGGCCTTCACCTCAACTGTGGGGTCGATGAAGTACCAGCGCCCGTCATTCTGTACGAAAGAAGACTGTTCGCGGTGGCTATGTTCGCCGGTGCTGTCGTGCCAGCGCGCAGTAAAGGTCACGAAGGCATGTTCGGGCTGGCCGCCGAACACTTCCGAGCTTTCCACCTCAAGGCCGAGCCAGGTGCTCTGGGCGCTCCAGGCGCTGATGGCGTTGCGGTCCAGACCTGCTTGTTGCGCGGGCAACGTGGTCGCTACCAGATAGTCCACCAGGCCCAGCACATAGGCGCTGTAGCGTGAGCGCATCAACGCGCTGGCGCACGGCGCCGGATGGCCGGCGTGATAATGGCCGCAGCAGGCATCCAGCAGGTTGCCACTGCCGCAGGGGCAAATGGATGTACTCATTGGGTTACCACCAATACTTTCCAAAGTTTTCCGGGTTGGCCCAGAAGCGGGCGTTGAGCCAGTCCGGCACCTGTTTATAGTCAAGCAGATCGTAGGTAAACAGCGTCAACACCTGTTCATCGCGCTGGAAACGCTCGCCGGCCTGCAGGGCCAGGGAGAAAAAGTCAGTGTCTTTCCAGTCGCAGGCACCCAGGTCCACCAGTACCGCAATGCGGCTGGCGTTGAGGTTGCGAATACCGCCGAGCAGGGTCAGGCCCTGCGGTTTTGACAGGTGCTCCAGGCAATCGACCACCAATGCCAGGTCAAAGCGCTGCGCCGCCAGTTCTGCGGGCAACGGCCCAGGCGCCGCCACGGACACTTGGGTACCGGGGTGCGCCTCCTTAAAGGCATCCAGCGCCGGGAACTGGCTGGCGCCCAACAGCAACAGGCGTTTGGGCTGGTGCAGATCGAGCAAAGCGGCCAGGGCTTGCTGGGGGGGACGGGCAGAAATACCAGCGGTCATCAGAGATCCTCACATCAGGACCGTAGAGACTAGCGCGGCTGAGCGTGCGGGCCTAGAGCGAGAGGCTGCGAAAAATCCTCCAGGGGCGGTGATCCTCGCTTAACCCATGGCCTTCTCAAGTTTTTTGAACCTTCACTGGCAAATCGCCGGTAGAAGTCGTTACTGTGCGTCCAAAGAAAAATTTGAAAACACTCAGGAGCCCCATGATGCGTAAGGTTTTTCTGTTGGCCCTGCTGGTCAGCCCCGTTGCCCTGGCCCAGAGCGTCAGTGTCGAAACCAACTCGTTGATGCGCCTGCCCAGCAGCACCAGCGTGTTGCAACTGGAGCGCCTGGAGGTCGCCGACTACGGCACGTTGCTGATCCCGGCGACCATCAGCCAGGTCAACGTCGATGAGCTGCATCTGGGGCGTGACGCACGCATCGCTATTGTCCCCGGTGCTGTCGGGCTGCAATTGCAGGTGGGTCGTGCGCAACTGGAGCATGGCAGCCAGATCACCTCGCGCGGCGCGCCTGGCACTCATGAAAAACCGGCCAAGGCCGGACGAGACCTGACCTTGCGCATCAACTCGCTGACGGCTGAAGAGCTGTCGGTAGATGCCCGTGGCGGCGCCGGCGCCCAAGGGTATGCCGGGCTTGATGGCGCCAACGGCGTGGACCCTGGCTGCACCTGGGGCTCGGCAGGGCGCGGTTTTAATGGGGATAACGGCGGTGATGGCCTGCCAGGTGGCGCGGGCGCACAGGTACGCGTGGAGTTGCCGAAGGACTTCCCGGCTGAACACATCAAGGTCTGGGTGGACGGCGGCGCCGGTGGGTTGGCCGGTGTAGCAGGCAAACCCGGCAAGGGCGGGGAATCCAAAGGCTGCCTGGTGTACCGCGCCGATGGTGGCGAAAAAGGCCGGCCAGGGTTGGAAGGGCAGCCGGGGCCGGTTGGGCCGGCGGGGACGGTGACCATCCAGCGGCTTTGAGTCGAAAGGTCTGACGCCATCGGGGCAAGCCCCCTCCCACATTTGGAATGCATCTAACTGTGGGAGGGGGCTTGCCCCCGATGGCGATATAAGACTCGCCTCAGAACATCGGCCGAGCCGAAGCAATCGCCACCACCACTAGCCCCACAATCAGGTTGATCCCCACCAACTTGCGAATCTGCCCCAGCGCAGCCGCGCCCGCCGGCCAATCCTGTGCCGTCACTGCTGCCTTCAACTGCGGAAACTTCAACGCCTGGATGCGGATAAACAGCGCCGTCATCACCAGATACAAGCCCATCATCACCTGCACGTAACGGGGTGCAGTCTCAAACCCGCTGAAGCGCAGGTGCAGCAGGCCGACACCGCTGATCGGCAAAATCAGCACCGCCACCCACACCCATACGAAAAAACGTTGAAACACATTCGCCCACAGCGTCAGCCGGGCAGGGCCCTCAAGTGCCGCCACAGCGGCGGGGCGCAGGATCATCCAGGCGAAAAACATACCGCCCACCCATACCAGGGCGGCCAATACATGCAGGGTGTAAGCGAGGCTAAACGCGGTCATTGTGGTACTCCGTTCTGCGCGGGATTAATTAGCGGGGTATGATAGCGGCCGATCCGAACCACTGAAAATTTATCCAGCGTTTTTTGCGCCCGACTATCCATGATCAGCACTGAACTCAAAACCACGATCCAGGGCGCCTACTCGCGTTTTCTCGAAGCCAAGAGCCTGAAACCGCGCTATGGCCAACGCCTGATGATCGCCGAAGTTGCCAAGGTCCTCGGGGATATCGACACCGACGACGAAGGTCGCCGCGAGGGTGACCCGGCGGTCGTGGCCGTCGAAGCCGGCACCGGTACCGGCAAGACCGTGGCCTACAGCCTGGCCGCGATCCCTACCGCCAAGGCCGCGGGCAAACGCCTGGTGATCGCCACCGCCACCGTCGCCCTGCAAGAGCAGATCGTCTACAAAGACCTGCCTGACCTGATGCGCAACAGCGGCCTGAACTTCACGTTCGCCCTGGCCAAGGGCCGCGGTCGCTACATGTGCCTGTCCAAGCTCGACGTGTTGTTGCAGGAAGGCCACGCGCAGACGGCCACGGCGTCGCTGTTCGAAGAAGAAGGCTTCAAGATTGAGGTTGATGAAGTCAGCCAGAAGCTGTTTACCAGCATGATCGAGAAACTCGCCGGCAATAAATGGGACGGCGACCGCGACAGCTGGCCCACCGCCCTGGAAGACGCCGACTGGGCGCGCCTGACCACCGACCATAGCCAGTGCACCAACCGCCATTGCCCGAACTTCGGCCAATGCGCCTTCTACAAGGCACGCGAGGGCATGGGCAAGGTCGACGTAATCGTCACCAACCACGATATGGTCCTGGCCGACCTGGCCCTGGGCGGCGGCGCTGTGTTGCCGGACCCCCGCGACACGCTCTATGTGTTCGACGAAGGGCATCACCTGCCCGACAAGGCCATCGGCCACTTCGCCCACTACACGCGCCTGCGCTCCACCGCCGACTGGTTGGAGTCCACCGCGAAGAACCTCACCAAATTGCTGGCCCAGCACCCGCTGCCCGGTGACCTGGGCAAGCTGATCGAGCAGGTGCCAGAGCTGGCGCGGGAGATCAAGACCCAGCAGCAGTTCATGTTCAGCGCCTGCGAGCAGGTTGCCGACTTCAAGCCCGGCGAAGATGTGGAAGGCCGTGAACGCCCTCGACACCGCTTTGTCGGCGGGATGATCCCCGAGCATATGCGCGAAATGGGCATTGAGCTGAAGAAGGGCTTTTCACGCCTGACCGACCTGTTCACCCGTCTCACGGATCTGCTCAAGGAAGGCATGGATGGCGAGGTCAATATCGGCATCGCCAGCAACCAGGCCGAGGAGTGGTACCCGCTGTTCGGCAGCCTGTTGTCCCGTTCCCAGGGCAACTGGGAGCTGTGGACTGCGTTTACCGTCGAAGACCCGGAAGACAACCCGCCCATGGCGCGTTGGCTGACCTTGTCGGAAAGCGGCGCGCTGTTTGATATCGAGGTCAACGCCAGCCCGATCCTTGCCGCCGAAATGCTGCGGCGCAACCTGTGGAACGTGGCCTACGGCTGCCTGGTGACCTCGGCCACGCTGACCGCCCTGGGCACTTTCGACCGCTTCCGCATGCGTGCCGGGCTGCCGAAAAAAGCCGTCACCGCCGTGGTGCCGAGCCCGTTCCACCACGCCGACGCCGGTGTGTTGCGGGTACCGGACCTCAAGGCCGATCCGCGTGACGCGCCGGCCCACACTGCGGCGATCATTCGTGACTTGCCGGGCCTGGTCGAAGGCTCCCGGGGCACGCTGGTGCTGTTCTCCTCGCGCAAGCAGATGCAGGACGTGTTCGACGGCCTCGACCGCGACTGGCGCAAGCAAGTGTTTATCCAGGGCAACCTGTCCAAGCAGGAAACCCTGAACAAGCACAAGGCGCGCGTCGATGGCGGCGATTCCAGCGTACTGTTCGGCCTGGCGAGCTTTGCCGAGGGTGTCGACTTGCCGGGCGCGTACTGCGAGCACGTGGTGATCGCCAAGATCCCGTTCTCGGTACCGGATGATCCGGTGGAGGCCGCGTTGGCCGAATGGATCGAAGCCCGGGGCGGTAACCCGTTCATGGAAATCTCCGTGCCGGATGCTTCCCTGAAGCTGGTGCAGGCCTGCGGGCGCTTGCTGCGTACCGAAGAAGACCGGGGCACCATCACCTTGCTCGACCGTCGTTTGGTCACCCAGCGCTACGGTAAAGCTATCCTCAATGCTTTACCGCCGTTCCGGCGCGAAATTTCTTAAGCCACCGTGGGCGGATTCGCCCACTTCGTGGTCTATCTCATCAATGTCATCAGGCCATTCACCGGCCGTTTGGGAGAACCTTGCTCGTATGATTCGCACGCTGCCCGCCCTTTTTGCCCTGCTGTTCACTGCGCCCTTGATGGCCGCGCCTGCCGGGCAACAAACCCTGTTCAACTTCGTCCGGCCTGCCGATGTGGTCAAGGTGGCGACCCAGGACGCCAGCCTGCCGCAATACAACGCCGAGCAAACCCCTGAAGGTGAGGTGTTGCGCCGCATCACGTTCAACCCGGCTGCCGAACCCAGCCTGGTGCTCAGCCCGCAGACCGGCGTGTGGGATTGGTCGCAGTCCGGCGCCATGAGCCTGCGTATCCAGAGCGCCATGGACTGGGCGCTGACCCTCTACGTCAAGGTGCAGAGCAGTGACGGCAAGACCTTGGTCAGCCGCATCGACCTGCCGGCCGGCCCGGCCCAGACCCTGCTGATCCCGCTGCAAGCCAACACGCCACTGAGCCAGGGCATGAAGGCCGGCCCGCCGATGCCGATCACCGTGGACGGCCAACGCGTATTGCTGGCCGGCAGTGCGGGGGAAATCGACCGCAGCCAAGTGGTTTCGGTGACGCTGTCGATGATCAAGCCCAATGCGGCCCAAAGCATTCTGCTGGAGCGCTTTGGCGTGCAGGACAGTGAGCCGGTTTTGAAGGCTGCTTACAGCGAGCTGGTGGACACGTACGGGCAATCCACCCGTGCGCGCTGGCCGGAGAAAGTCAGCAGCGACGAGCAACTCAAGGCCGCCGTCGCCAAGGAGCAAGCCCAGCTCCAGGGTTGGCTGGCTGCGCGGGATAAATCCGCATTGGACCGGTTTGGCGGCTGGAACAAAGGCCCTGTATTCAAGGCCAGCGGTTTTTTCCACACCGAAAAGCGTGACGGCCGCTGGTATCTGGTGACGCCGGAGGGGCATCCGTTCTATTCCTTGGGCGTCAATACCGTGGCTGCCGACAACAGCCAGACCTATGTGGCGGGCCGCGAATGGATGTTCGCGGCTTTGCCCAAGGCCGGTGAACCTTTGGACAAGTATTACGGCAGCGGCGATAACCGCACTGGCAACGGCGCCGGTGAAGGTCGCAGCTTCGGTGCCGGGCGTTGGTACGATTTCTACGGTGCCAACCTGCAGCGCGCTTACGGCGGCGAAGGCTTCGACCAGAAGCGTTGGGTGACCCACACCCTTGATCGTCTGCAAGCCTGGGGTTTCAACACCGTTGGCAACTGGAGCGATGCAGAATTGGCCCGCGCCGACCGTGTGCCGTACACCTTGCCGCTGTCGATCGTCGGCGATTACGCCAGCATCAGCACCGGCACGGACTGGTGGGGCGGCATGCCCGATCCGTTCGACCCGCGCTTCGCCATGGCCACCGAGCGTGCCGTGGCCATCGCCGCCCGCGATCACCGTGACGACCCGTGGTTGATCGGCTTCTTTGCCGATAACGAACTGGCCTGGGCCGGGCCGGGTGATGATCCGAAATCCCGTTACGCCTTGGCCTACGGCACGCTGCGCATGACCACTGACGTTCCGGCCAAACGTGCGTTCCTCAAGCAACTTCGGGACAAGTACCGCAACGAAGATGGCCTGTCGAAAGCGTGGGGCATCGAATTGGCGGGTTGGGAGCTGATGGAAGACCCAGGTTTCGAGCCACCCATGCCAAACCCGGAGCACCCGGAAATCGAGGCGGACTTCAAATACTTCCAGAAAACCTTCGCCGATGCCTACTTCAAGACCATCTCCGACTCCCTCAAATGGCACGCGCCGAACCAGTTGCTGCTGGGCGGTCGTTATGCGGTGAGCACTCCGGAAGCTGTGGCGTCGTGCGCGCAGTATTGCGATGTGCTGAGTTTCAACATGTACACCCTCAAGCCCCAGGACGGTTACGACTTCGCCGCGTTGCGCGCACTGGATAAACCGGTGCTGATCACTGAATTCAACTTTGGCTCTGCCGACCGTGGCCCGTTCTGGGGCGGTGTGACCCAGTTGGCCAGGGAAGAAGATCGCGCTGCGGCGTACGCCAACTTCCTCAAGCAGGCCATGGCCGAACCGTCGATTGTCGGCGTGCACTGGTTCCAGTACCTGGACCAGCCGGTGACCGGCCGTTTGCTGGACGGTGAAAACGGCCACTTCGGCCTGGTGGGCATCACCGATGTGCCTTACCAGGGGTTTGTCGACAGCGTGCGTAAAAGCAACCTGGCGACGGTAGAACAACTGGGCAAGGAAGCAGAAAAGGCCAAGGCGGCCGGCGCGGTCCGTGAAGGCGAAGGCGGTAAATCTGGGCATGACGGCAAAAGCGCGGGGCAGGGCGCCGGGCATGCTGGTGGGCACGCCGGAAACGGTCACTGATTGAGGGCTGACGGGTTCACAAAAGCCACAAGGGCTGGAACAATGTCGGCCACTTTCCATGGTGTTTTTCGAGGCGGCTTACGTGCAGATTCAGGGTCATTACGAACTCCGGTTCGAAGCGGTACGTGAAGCGTTTGCCGCGCTGTTCGATGACCCGCAGGAGCGTGGTGCCGGGCTCTGCATCCAGATCGGCGGCGAAACCGTCGTCGACCTGTGGGCGGGCACGGCGGACAAGGACGGCGCCGAGGCCTGGCACAGCGACACCATCGTCAACCTGTTCTCCTGCACCAAGACCTTCACCGCCGTCACGGCCCTGCAACTGGTGGCCGAGGGCAAGTTGCAGCTGGACGCTCCCGTGGCCAGGTATTGGCCGGAATTTGCCGCTGCCGGCAAGGAAAACATCACGCTGCGCCAGTTGCTCTGCCATCAGGCGGGTTTGCCGGCGATCCGCGAAATGCTGCCTACCGAAGCCCTGTACGACTGGCAATTGATGGTCGACACCCTGGCTGCCGAAGCACCTTGGTGGACGCCAGGCCAGGGCCATGGCTACGAAGCGATTACCTACGGTTGGTTGGTCGGCGAATTGCTGCGTCGCGCCGATGGGCGTGGGCCGGGTGAGTCGATTGTGGCGCGGGTTGCAAGGCCGTTGGGCCTGGACTTTCATGTGGGCCTGGCAGACGCAGAGTTTTATCGTGTTGCCCATATTGCACGCAGCAAAGGCAATATGGGCGATGAGTCCGCGCAACGGTTACTGCAAGTAATGATGCGTGAGCCCACCGCCATGACTACACGGGCATTTGCCAACCCACCGTCTATTCTGACCAGTACTAATAAACCTGAATGGCGACGCATGCAGCAGCCCGCGGCTAATGGTCACGGTAATGCACGCAGTCTGGCGGGTTTTTACAGTGGGTTGTTGGACGGTAGTTTGTTGGAAGCCGACATGCTCGAAGAGTTGACCCGTGAACACAGTATCGGGTTGGATAAAACATTATTGACACAAACTCGTTTTGGCCTGGGCTGCATGTTGGATCAACCGCAATTGCCCAACGCCACGTTTGGCCTGGGCCCACGGGCTTTCGGGCACCCGGGCGCTGGCGGCTCGGTCGGTTTTGCCGATCCTGGGCATGATGTAGCGTTTGGTTTCGTGACTAATACATTGGGGCCTTATGTACTTATGGACCCCCGTGCACAGAAGTTGGTCGGAATATTGGCCGGTTGTCTGTAAACCCCTTGCTGTTTCACGTTTTTTTGTTACAAAGGCAACTATAAGAAGGCGCTGAACGAAATTTTGTAACTTTAAAGTTCTGTAAGCGTCTGTTTAACGGGTCATCCAGACCCCCGTTTCTTTTCTCATTTTGTGGATATCTCATGTTATCGAACAAGTCCTTGGCACTGGCGCTTTGCCTCACCATTACCGGCTG
Organism: Pseudomonas sp. 2822-17; assembly: GCF_002742485.1. Taxonomy (NCBI): domain Bacteria; kingdom Pseudomonadati; phylum Pseudomonadota; class Gammaproteobacteria; order Pseudomonadales; family Pseudomonadaceae; genus Pseudomonas; species Pseudomonas sp. 2822-17. The sequence continues at coordinate 48,652 of NZ_LJRZ01000295.1, read as the reverse complement.
CGCACAAACTCCACAGAATGATGCCGAGGGTGGGCATTGGTGGTCATTTGGATCTGATAAGGCCGCTACCAAGGACGCAGTGACCCAAACCGACGCCAAGCCAGATGCCAAGCCTGCTGCTGGCGCCAAGCCTGCCGCACCTGTAGCGGCTGCTGCACCTGCACCTGCACCCGTACCCGCATCTGCTCCGGCAGCCAAGGCTGACACTGGCTCCAGCTGGTGGCCGTTCTCCTCCAAAAGCGCCGACGAAAAAGCTGCCGATGCCAAGGCTGCAGACCTGAAAGCCGACCTCAAGGCCGCCACTCCGGCACCTGCCGCTGCGCCAGCCGTGGCCAAGACTGACAGCGAAACCCATTGGTGGTGGCCGTTCGAAAGCAAACCCAAGCCATTGTCCAAGGTCGACGTGACCAACGTGCCGATGCCTGATCCGAAAATCACCCAGGCCTGGTTGGACGACTATGAGCCGCGCCTGCGCGCCGCCATCAAGGACAGCAACCTGCAACTGGAACGTCGCGACAACGTGCTCGTCGTGATTGCCCCGGTTGATGGCTCCTACAACCCGAAACGTCCAGCCATGCTGCTGCCGGTTACCCTTGGCCCGTTCACACGTGTTGCCAAGGCTGTTGAAGCCGATCCCAAGACCGCCGTGCTGGTTCTTGGTCACGTAGACGCCACCGGCACCGCCCCGGCGAGCCAGGCGTTGAGCAAGGAACGCGCACAGTCGATCGCTTCGATTTTCAGCCTCAGCGGCTTGAAGCAGGATCGACTGATGCTGCGTGGCATGGGTGACCTGATGCCACGTGCCGCCAACGACAGCACCCAGGGCCGTGCGCTGAACCGTCGCATGGAAATTATGTTCACTCAGCGTACAACTATGTTGGCGCTGCTGAGCAAGTACAACTCGGGCAAGACGCCGCCTGTGGCTGAAATGGTTGCGGTACAGAACGTACCTGCACCGGCTCCTGCTGCCAAAGCACCGGCGAAAAAAGCCCCGGCCGCCAAGAAAGCTGCCGCCAAGCCAGCCGCTAAAAAGGCGCCGGCCAAGCCAGCGGCCAAGAAAGCGGCTCCGGCCAAAGCCAAGGCTGCTGCACCGGCGAACGACCAGGCCAAAAACTGATCCGCTGAACCAGAAGGATAAAGCCGCATGACCCAGGCACTGGCCGATATGCGCCGTGACTACACACGGGACGGTTTGAGCGAGGCCCAGGCCCCGGACGAGCCGTTTGCGTTGTTCCACCAGTGGTTTGCCGACGCGGTGAAAACCGAGCAGCCACCGGTGGAAGCCAATGCCATGACCCTGGCAACGGTCGACCAGGACGGTCGCCCGCACTGCCGCATCCTATTGCTCAAGGGCCTGGATGCGCAGGGCTTTACCTTCTTTACCAACTATCAGAGCGCCAAGGGTCAACAGCTCGCGGCGCGACCGTTCGCAGCCATGACGTTTTTCTGGCCGACCCTTGAGCGCCAGGTGCGCATCGAAGGGCGGGTGGTCAAGGTCACGCCTGAGGAGTCGGACGCGTATTATCAGGTCCGGCCTTTGGGCAGCCGCCTGGGTGCCTGGGCCTCCCCGCAGAGCCAGGTCATTCGTGACCGTGCAGAACTGCAAGACCTGCTCAAGGCCACCGAACAGCGTTTCAGCGATACCCAGCCCGACTGCCCCGAGCATTGGGGTGGCTATCGTCTGCTGCCGGAGCGTATCGAGTTCTGGCAAGGCCGCGCCAGCCGCCTGCATGACCGCCTGAATTACCGCCTGCAAGGGACCGAGTGGGCCCGCGAGCGCCTGGCACCCTGAGCGGCACCTTTCGTCACCTCACCTGAATGTTGTTCGCAGCACCGACGTCTCTATGGGAGAGACTTCGGTCGCATGCGGCTGCCCGGCTACAATGATGAAACCGTCATGACATCTGTTGGCGCAAAAACTGAGCTACCGTTTGTCGAGTTTTCTGGTGTGTGCAGTCTGTACTCAGGCTGAATGAAAGCAGTTTTCTGTGGTGCTTGCCGTGACAGGCGCCAAGCCGCAGCGTCTAATGAACACCTGTCCTTTGGAGTTGATGCTATGCGTAAGTCCGTTTTACTGGTTGCCTGCTTTACCACCCTGTCGCTGCTGCTGGGTGGCTGCGCCTCAAGTTTGACCGGCGATTCGTATTCCCGTGATGAAGCGCGTCGTGTACAGACCGTGCGCATGGGCACCATCGAATCTCTGCGTCCGGTGAAAATCGAAGGCACCAAGACCCCAATCGGCGGCGCTGCCGGCGCAGTCATCGGCGGTGTTGGCGGCAGCGCCATCGGCGGCGGCCGTGGCAGCATTGTCACTGCGGTGATCGGTGCAGTCGCCGGCGGCCTGTTGGGTTCGGCCACCGAAGAAGGCCTGACCCGCACCCAAGGCGTGGAAATCACCGTTCGCGAAGACGACGGCAGCATGCGCGCCTACGTGCAGGCCGTGCAGGAGAATGAAATCTTCCGCATTGGCGACCGCGTGCGGATCATGACGGTGGATGGCACCAGCCGCGTTACCCGTTAAGCAGTAAGCAGCAGGCAAAGAAAAACCCCAGCCGGGTGACCGGTTGGGGTTTTTTGTGGGCGTTGTTCAGGGGGGTCAGGCTTTCTTGCGACTCGCCATCGCCGTCACCATATACCCGATACATGCCGCCAATATCGACCCGGTCAGAATCCCCATGCGATCCTCGCCGGCAAACTCGCTGACGCCTGGTACAAACGCCAGGGAGCCGACAAACAGGCTCATGGTGAAGCCGATGCCGCACAGGATTGCCACACCAAAGACTTGGCCCCAGCTCGCACCACTTGGCAGTGCTGCGAGGCCGGTCTTGATGGCCAGCCAGGTGAGGCCGAACACACCGACGGTCTTGCCGATCAACAGGCCCGCGGCAATACCCATGGGCACGTGATGGGTGAAGCTTTCCAGGCTGACACCGGTGAGGGATACGCCGGCGTTGGCAAAGGCGAACAGCGGCAGGATGCCGTAAGCCACCCACGGGTGAAGGGCGTGTTCGAGGGTCAGCAGCGGCGAGGGTTCGGCGTTCTTGGTGCGCATCGGGATGCAGAACGCCAGCGTCACGCCGGCCAGCGTGGCGTGCACGCCACTCTTGAGTACACAGACCCACAGGATCAGGCCGACGATCAGGTAGGCCCAGAGCTTGATCACGCCGAGGCGGTTCATCGCGATCAAGGCCACCAGGCACGCGCCTGCGCCTGCCAGCGCTGCGCCGGACAAATCGGCGGAATAGAACACAGCGATCACGATGATTGCACCGAGGTCATCGATGATGGCCAGTGTCATCAGGAACAGCTTCAGCGACACCGGCACGCGTTTGCCCAGCAGCGCCAACACGCCCAGGGCGAAGGCAATGTCGGTGGCCATCGGGATTGCCCAGCCCGAGAGGGCGCTCGGGAAGTCCTTGTTGATCGCCCAGTAGATCAGCGCCGGCACCACCATACCGCCGATGGCAGCAGCGCCGGGCAGTACCACTTGCGATGGTTTGGACAGATGGCCGTCAAGCAGCTCGCGCTTGACCTCCAGGCCGATCAACAGGAAGAACAGCGCCATCAGGCCATCGTTGATCCACAACAAGGCCGGCTTGTCGATTTTCAACGCGCCGATCTGCGCCACCACGGGCACGTCGAGAAATGCGCCGTACAGGTGCGACAACGGTGAGTTGTTGATGATCAGTGCCAGGGCCGCAGCGGCGATCAACAACAGACCGCTGGCGGCTTCCAGCTGGAAGAAACGGGTGAAAGTGCTACGCAGAGCCAAGGGATGCTCTCCAATCCGGATTCAATAGGTGGGTACCCTAACCCGTACCGTTAGTTGTTAAAACAAAAGTTATATTCTTATTTGTTATAAGCAATGGGCAGGTTCAGCGTTACGTCAGGGGCCGGGAATTGTGTGTCCAATTGAGTCGTTACTGTATCTGTGTCGAGTGTAGGAAAGATCCTAATATTGGCCTGGAAATCCTTAGAGAAACCCACCATGAGTGACCATCGTCCCTGGGCTCGCGAAGCCATTCGTATCATCGAAGCAGACTTCCAGCGCAGCGCTGACACCCACCTGATCCCCTTGCCGCTGCCGGGGTTGCCCGGTATCGAGTTGTACTTCAAGGACGAGTCGAGCCATCCCACCGGCAGCCTGAAACACCGGCTGGCCCGCTCGCTGTTTCTGTATGCGCTGTGCAACGGCTGGCTCAAGCCCGGAGCACCGGTGATCGAGGCCTCCAGCGGTTCCACGGCGATCTCCGAAGCTTACTTCGCACGGCTGCTGGGCCTGCCGTTTATCGCGGTGATGCCCGCCACTACCTCCCAGGAAAAAATCGCGCAGATTGCTTTCTATGGCGGCAAGAGCCATTTGGTGCAGGATCCGACGCAGATTTACGCCGAATCCGAACGCCTTGCGCAGGAAAGTGGCGGTCACTTCATGGACCAGTTCACCTACGCCGAACGCGCTACTGACTGGCGCGCGAACAACAACATCGCCGAGTCGATCTTCCAGCAGATGCGCTTTGAGCAGCATCCCGAGCCGAGCTGGCTGATTTCCAGCCCCGGCACCGGCGGCACCACGGCGACACTGGGTCGCTATGTGCGCTATCGCCAGCACTGCACCCGTGTGCTGTGCGCCGATGCCGAGCGTTCGGTGTTTTTTGACTATTACCAGACGGGTGATGCGAGCCTGCGCCTCGATTGCGGTTCGCGCATCGAAGGCATTGGCCGGCCACGGGTCGAGGCGTCGTTTTTGCCGAAGGTGATCGATGCGATGGTCAAGGTCCCGGATGCGCTGTCACTGGCAGCCATGCATTACCTGGCCGAGCGGCTGGGTCGGCGAGTCGGTGGTTCCAGCGGGACCAACCTGGTGGGTGCACTGATGGCGGCGCAGCAGATGAAGGCTGCGGGGGAGTCGGGTTCTATCGTGGCGATCTTGTGCGACGGCGGGGAGCGATACGCCACGACCTATTACGACCAGGCATGGCTGGCAGGGCAGGGGTATGAGTTGGACGGGTTGATGGCGGCCGTTGCGGCCAGTGTGGAGCGGGGCGAACCGTTGCCGGGCAGCGTCTTGCGCGCAAATATCTGACCCGGCGCTGACGCGAATGTGGAAGAGGGGCTTACCCCTCCCACATTCAATTTGCGCTGTTCTCAGGCCTGGATGCCGAGCATATCCCGCGCCAACGCTTCGGCGATCCGAATCCCATCAACGCCTGCCGACAGAATCCCACCGGCATAACCGGCGCCTTCGCCGGCCGGGAACAGACCCTTCACATTCAAGCTCTGCATCGATTCGTCACGGGTAATCCGCAGCGGTGATGAGGTGCGGGTTTCGATGCCGGTCAAGACGGCGTCGTGCAACGAGTAGCCCTTGATCTGCTTTTCAAAGGCTGGCAACGCTTCGCGGATAGCTTCAATAGCAAATTCCGGCAGCGCCAGTGCGAGATCGCCCAAGGACACGCCCGGTTTGTAGGACGGTTCCACACTGCCGATGGCGGTGGACGGCTTGCCGGCGATGAAATCACCCACCAGCTGCGCCGGCGCCTCGTAGTTGCTGCCGCCGAGGATGTAGGCGTGGGATTCCAGGCGTTCCTGCAACTCGATACCTGCGAGTGGGCCACCTGGGTAATCCACTTCCGGCGTGATCCCCACCACGATGCCGGAGTTGGCATTGCGCTCGTTACGCGAGTACTGGCTCATGCCGTTGGTCACGACGCGGTTCGGCTCGGAGGTGGCTGCCACCACGGTGCCGCCGGGGCACATGCAGAAGCTGTAGACCGAGCGGCCATTCTTCGCGTGGTGCACCAGTTTGTAATCGGCGGCGCCCAGCTTCGGGTGCCCGGCGTATTTGCCCAGCCGCGCAGCGTCGATCAGCGACTGCGGGTGCTCGATGCGAAAGCCCACCGAGAACGGCTTGGCTTCCATGTACACGCCGCGGCCGTGGAGCATGCGGAAGGTGTCGCGGGCGCTATGGCCCAGGGCCAGGATCACGTGCCTGGACAGGATCTGCTCGCCGCCATCCACCACCACGCCGTTCAGTTGGCCGTCTTCGATCAACACGTCCGTCACGCGTTGTTCAAAGCGCACTTCACCGCCGAGGGCGATGATCTGCTCGCGCATGTTTTCCACCACGCCGGTCAGGCGGAATGTACCGATATGCGGTTTGCTGACGTAGAGGATTTCTTCCGGCGCGCCGGCCTTGACGAATTCGTGCAGCACTTTGCGGCCGTGGAATTTCGGATCCTTGATCTGGCTATAGAGTTTGCCGTCGGAAAACGTGCCGGCGCCGCCTTCACCAAACTGCACGTTGGACTCGGGGTTGAGCACGCTTTTGCGCCACAGGCCCCAGGTGTCCTTGGTGCGCTGGCGCACTTCCTTGCCGCGTTCGAGGATGATCGGCTTGAAGCCCATTTGCGCCAGCAGCAGCCCGGCGAAGATGCCGCACGGGCCAAAACCGACGACGATCGGCCGCTCAACCAAACCTTCGGGGGCCTGGCCGACAACCTTGTAGCTGATGTCCGGCGCCGGGTTGACGTTGCGGTCATCGGCAAACTTGAGCAGGAGGGCGGCTTCACCCTTCACGTCCAGGTCGATGGTGTAAATGAAGCACAGCTCCGACGTCTTCTTGCGGGCGTCGTAGCTGCGTTTGAACAAGGTGAAATCGAGCAGGTCATCACTGGCGATGCCCAGGCGCTGCAAGATGGCAGGCCGCAGGTCTTCTTCGGGATGGTCGATGGGCAGCTTGAGTTCGGTGATTCGTAACATGACAGGATCCGGTGTGCGGCGTTCGGTGAGGCCGGCGGTTTTGCAAACCGGCGATTATAAGCCCCAACCGTGGTTTCCCGTCATGCTAAAAAGCGCAGGATGCGATCAATCGTCCCGCGAACCACCGAAAGCCGCGCAGCCACGCTGGACTTGACCGTTGATCCGCAATTCAGCGGTCATGTGTTGCAGGCTGCCACTGACGCTGTCCACGCAGCGTTGCGGGGCCACCCACAGCTCGACGTGCTGGTTGTTGGCTTCGGTCATCAGGTTGAAGCGACCGTCACCGATCTGCTCCTCTACATACGGCACCGCCAGTGGCGGCTGGCCTTCGCGCTCAAGCACCATGCCCTTGGCGGTGACGTTCATCGCCCAGGCGGGCTTGTGGCCTTTGGCGCGCAGGGTCATGCGCTTGAAGTCCGGGTCGTCGCAGGCTGCGGTCGAGCGTTCTACGCGATAGAGTTGTTGCAGGTCCACGCTGCCCTGAGTGCCGCTGGCAACGCCGGAGAACTTGCCGCGCAGGTCGGCAAACAATGCACCCTGCTGACCGGCCAGGGAGGCCGCTTCCTGCAGGATGCTGGTGCCACCGGTGTCGTTGATCACATAGTTGCGTTTGTCGTTGCACGGCTGGAACAAGAGCTTGCCACCGACGGCTGTGAGTTCACCCTGCATGCGGGTCAGCCCCGCGAGAGAGGGCTTCGCCGGCTCGCTTTCGAACATCTGGCAAGCGGCGAACAGGGGAAGCAAGGCAAACAGGGCGAGGTTACGGACGGCACGCATAAGGGGTCTCCAGGCAAGTGCCGCCACGTTACGCAGGCTGGCGATGCATCACAAGCCCGGCCGCCAGCTTCAGCCATTTCTGACAGGCGTAGAATTCAGCCTACGATAAAGGTCTGGCCGGTCTGCAAGCCTTCCACGCTTTTTGCGTAGGCCAATGCCACATCATCGCCCGGAACCGGTTTATAGCCACGGAAATACGGCGCGTAGCTGCCCATGGCTTCCACCAGTACCGTGGGGCTGACGGAGTTGATCCGCAGGCCCCGGGGCAATTCAATGGCGGCGGCCTTCACAAAGGCGTCGATTGCACCGTTGACCAATGCGGCCGAGGCGCCGGTACGAATCGGATCGCGGTTGAGAATGCCGCTGGTGAAGGTGAACGAGCCTGCGTCGTTGGCGTATTCACGGCCAATCAGCAGCAGGTTGACCTGGCCCATCAGCTTGTCACGCAGGCCCAGTTCAAAGTCGCTATCGCTCATGTCCCCCAGCGCCACAAAATTCACACTGCCAGCGGCACAGACCAGGGCGTCGAACTTGCCGGTCTGCTCGAACAGCGTGCGGATCGAGGCACTGTCGCTGATATCCACCTGGAAGTCGCCGCTGCTGCGGCCGATGCTGATCACGTCATGACGCTGCGCCAGTTCGGCCTTAATGGCTGAACCGACGGTGCCGCTGGCGCCAATCAATAGGATTTTCATGGTGCAGTTCCTCCAGGGGTAAGTGAAGGTTCAGTCTAGAGTGGCTTTTCAAGCGGATAAACGTGCTAATAGGCAACCTTTGGTTTTCAAATGGAAACAATCCGTGAGCGAGATGGATGACCTGGCGGCCTTTGCCGTACTGATCGAAGCGGGCAGCTTTACCGTGGCGGCCGAACAGCTGGGCTGCAGCAAAGGCCAGTTGTCCAAGCGCATCTCCCAGTTGGAGGCGCAGTTTTCCGTTGTGTTGTTGCACCGCACCACACGCAAGCTCAGCCTGACGGCCGCTGGCGCGGCGTTGCTGCCGCAGGCCCAGGCATTGGTGGTGCAAGTAGAACGTGCGCGTCAGGCATTGGCGCGGCTCAAGGACGATCTGGCCGGGCCGGTGCGTATGACCGTTCCCGTTTCATTAGGCGAAACCTTCTTCGATGGCTTGTTGCTGGAGTTTTCCAGGCAGTACCCCCAGGTGCAGATCGAGCTTGAGCTCAACAACAGCTACCGAGACCTGGCGCGGGACGGTTTTGACTTGGGGGTGCGTTCGGGGGCGATCGAAAACGAGCGTCTGGTGGCCAAACCTTTGCTGGCCTGGCATGAGATGACCTGCGCCAGCCCCGCCTATCTGGAGCAGCACGGCGAACCACTGACCCCGGCGGATCTTGCGGCGCACACCTGCTTGCTCAATAGCCACTACAGCGGTCGTGAGGAATGGCTGTATCACCAGCAGCACGAGTTGTTGCGGGTCAGGGTGAGTGGCACGTTCGCGTCCAACCACTACAACCTGTTGAAGAAGGCCGCGCTGGTCGGTGCCGGAATCGCCCGGCTGCCGTCCTACGTACTGCACTCGGAATTGGCTGACGGCCGATTGCGCTGGCTCCTGCGCGATTACCAGACGCGAAGCCTGCCGATGTACCTGGTTCACCCTTATCAAGGTGGCCTGCCCAGGCGTACCCAGGTACTGGCTGACTACTTGGTGGACTGGTTCAAGCGCAGCGGCGAGACGCTGGATCGGCTTTAACGGGAGCGGCGGGCGATCAAGTGGTCGATGGAAAAACAGCCTGGACCCTTGGCAACCAACAGCAACAACAAGGCAAGCCAGGTGCCGTGGGTAGGGTAGGCGTCCGGGTACACAAACAGCTGAATAACCAACGTCATGCCGATCAAGGCCAGGGCCGAGAACCGCGTGGCGAACCCCACCAATATCAGCACCGGGAAAAAGTGCTCGGCAAACGCCGCCATGTGCGCGGCCACTTCCGGCGACAACAACGGCACGTGGTACTCACTGCGAAACAGCGGCAATGTCGACGCGGCGAGTTTCGGTTCGCCCAGCTGGAACGTGCCGCTGATCAGGTCTATCGCGAAACCTTCGACCTTGGTTTGCCCGGATTTCCAGAACACGGCTGCAATGGAAAACCGCGCAATAAACGCGATCAGGCTGTAGGGGATTTTCTCGAAAAGCGCGATGGCCCGTCTGATGAGGCACGAAGGGGTGGTGTTCATGGCGATACCTTTTGTTCTGGGAGCAGGTGAGTGATGGCGTCGTGGTTGATCAGCAGTGACAGACATTGGTGCAGGTCAAATTCGGCGCAGGCTTCAAGGGCGTCTGCCACGGCCGTTTCCAATGCAGCGCCGTGGTTCAGGCTATTGATAAACGCGACCGAGCCGCCGTCGATGGCGAAGACCTTGACGCTCAGTCCGTGGCGCAGCACCAGTGCACTTTGTGCCTGCCAGGGATCAAGGCTGGCCAGGGCGCCCTCGGTCTGGTGCGCCGCCCAAACTGCGACCACGGCGTAGGCGCAGTTCAACGTGGCGAGGGATGGGTGCAGTTTCAGGCGTAATGCGCCCAGCGCCGTTTGGGCCTGCAGGTGTTGTAGTACGACCTGCTGATTCACCGACGGCGTATCCGCTGCGTGATAGGCACGAACCCGCAGGCGTTCCAAGCGGGCCACATCGGCCAGGTAAGGCACGCTGGCGGCGGGTTCAAAACCCTGGATGAAGTCGGCAAATGTGCTGCCGTAGTCGCTCATCAACGGGCTGTCGGGTGGTGAAGCCTGGACGTAAACGCTGGCCATTGCGCGGAAAAAATCATCACCTACCAGGCGCACCGTTACGGGGTACGCCGTGGCCAGTGCATTGATCAGTGCACTGTGGACATTGTTGCGATACACCGTAAAACGACTGGCCGGGTCGGCGCCGTTACTGCTGAACAGGCCGTCCGGGCAGGGCTGATCGGGCGCCAGCAAGGCGCTGGTGAATGCGTCGTGAAGGCTCATGGGCGGACCTTGGATAAATAACGTTCGGCCTGATGGGCTTCAGCGTGCAACACGTTGAAGGCAGGCACTTGGTTGTCACGCTCAATCAGGGTGGCGACCGGGCCCGTGCGTGTGAGCACCTGCTCGTAAAGCTGCCATACCCTGTTGTCGATGGGGGCACCGTGGTCATCTATCAGCAGGCGATCACCCAGGCTGTCGGTGTCTTCGGCAAAACCTGCCAGATGAATCTCGCCCACGGCGTGCAACGGCAGGGCGTCGATGTAGGCCAGCGGGCTGCGTTGGTGATTGATACATGACACGTAGACGTTGTTCACGTCCAACAGCAAGCCGCAGCCGGTACGGCGGATGATCTCGCTGATGAAGTCGGTCTCGTCCAGGGTGGAGCGCTCGAACTGCAGGTAGGTCGATGGATTCTCCAGCAACATCGGCCGCTTGAGGGCGCTCTGCACCTGATCGACGTGTTCGCAGACCCGGTTCAGGGTGCTGGCGTCGTAGGCCAGGGGCAGCAAGTCATTGAGAAACACCGGGCCGTGGCTGGACCAAGCCAGGTGTTCGGAAAAAGAGTGGGGTTGGTAGCGTTCGATCAGCGCCGCAAGCCGTGCCAGGTGCTCACGGTTGAGCGGGCCTTCGCCGCCGATGGACAGGCCCACGCCATGCAGCGACAGCGGGTACTGTTGGCGAATCAACCCCAGGTAATGATGGAAAGGGCCGCCGGCGACCATGTAGTTCTCGGCGTGCACTTCAAAAAAACCGATATCGGGAAGGGTCTGGAGCACCTCGTTGAAGTGCTCGCTCTTAAGCCCCAGCCCGGCCCTGGAAGGAAGGCCGGGTGCCTGAGCCGTTGAGACCTTGTGCAGAGTGGAAAGCGTCATCATCCGTACTCAGGCTATGCAGGGTTTCAGGACTTGGCGGTGAAGGCCGCTTCCTGGCCGAAGCCGGTCGGCGAGGTAGAGCTTGGGGTTTGGGTGCAGGTGCCGGCGGGGGCCAGTTTCCAGGCGTTGGCCTGATCCTTGGTTTTCGACGTGCCCGCACAGGAAGTGCCCGCGCCTGCGGCGCAATCGTTTTTGCCGGCTTCTGCGACGCCGAAGCATTTCTGCATGTCGTCGGCGGCATGGGCGGTGGTGGTCAGGGCGGACAGGCTCAGGGCGGAACCCAGGGCCAGGATGAGGGCGGAGGCGGACAGTTTGGTGGTCATGGTGTATCTCCAGTAGTGGTCGTGTGGGCAGGCTTGAGTGCCTGCATGCACCACTAGAGAGGGGAGGGCTGAGTTCGTTACATGCGGATCGAAAATAATTATTCAGGGATCACGCGAAACAAATGTGGGAGGGGGCAAGCTCCCTCCCACATTTAGCTCCGGTTTATTCAGCAACCGTCTCTTAGCCGCCCAGGTACGCCTCCCGTACCTTCGGATCGGTCAGCAACTGCTCACCCGTGCCCTGCATCACCACCCGACCGTTTTCCAATACATAGGCGCGGTCGGCGATTTTCAGCGCCTGGTTGGCGTTCTGTTCCACCAAAAACACGGTCACACCGTCTTTGCGCAGCTGTTCGATGATGTCGAAAATCTGCTGGATGATGATCGGTGCCAGGCCCAGGGACGGTTCGTCCAGCAGCAGCAGCTTGGGCTTGCTCATCAGCGCCCGGCCGATGGCGAGCATTTGCTGCTCGCCGCCGGACATGGTGCCGCCGCGCTGGCTGAAGCGTTCCTTGAGCCTTGGAAACAGGTGCAGCACCTTGTCCATCTGCTCCTGGTAGTCGCCCTTGTCGGTGAAGAACCCGCCCATGGCGAGGTTCTCTTCGACGGTCAGGCGCGAGAACACGCGGCGGCCTTCCGGCACTACGGCGATGCTCTTGCGCATGATGTGCGACGACTCCTGGCCCACCAGCTCTTCACCCATGTAGCGGATGCTGCCGCTGTGGGCCTGGGGTGAACCGCACAAGGTCATCAGCAAGGTGGACTTGCCGGCGCCGTTGGCGCCGATCAGGGTCACGATTTCACCCTGGCGCACTTCCACATTGACGCTGTGCAGGGCCTGGATCTTGCCGTAGAAAGTGGAAACGTTTTCGAATTGCAGCATTTTACGCTTCCCCCAAATAGGCTTTGATCACTTCAGGATTGTCGCGGATCTGCTCCGGCGTCCCGTCGGCCAGCGGCGTGCCCTGGTTGATCACCACGATGTGGTCGGAAATGCTCATGACCAGTTTCATGTCGTGTTCGATCAACAGCACCGTGGCGTTGTTTTCCTCACGCAGCACGCCGATCAGCGCCTTGAGGTCTTCGGTTTCCCTGGGGTTCAGGCCGGCCGCTGGTTCGTCGAGCATGAGGATTCGCGGGCGGGTCATCATGCAGCGGGCGATTTCCAGGCGACGTTGCTGGCCATAGGCCAGGGTGCCGGCAGGGCGGTTGGCGAACTCGGTCAAGTTGACCTTGTCCAGCCAGTACTCCGCATACTCCATGGCCTCGCGCTCGCTTTTGCGGAACGCCGGGGTCTTGAACAGGCCTGCAAAGAAGTTGGTGTTCAGGTGACGGTGTTGGGCGATCAACAGGTTCTCGACCGCCGTCATGTCCTTGAACAACCGCACGTTCTGGAAGGTACGCACCACGCCCTTGCGGGCGATCTCGTGGCCGGCCAAACCCTGGATCGGCTGACCGTCCAGCAGGATGCTGCCACCGCTCGGCTTGTAGAAGCCGGTGAGGCAGTTGAACACTGTGGTCTTGCCGGCGCCGTTGGGGCCGATCAATGCCACTACCTGTTTCTCCTTGACGGTCAGGGCCACGCCGTTGACCGCCAGCAAACCGCCAAAGCGCATGCTCAGATTTTCGACTTTCAGGATCTCGCGGCTCATTTGCGCAGCTCCATGTGTGGACGTTGCATGGGCAGCAGGCCTTGAGGGCGCCAGATCATCATCAGCACCATCATGGCGCCGAACATCAACATGCGGTATTCGCTGAACTCACGCATCATTTCCGGCAGCAGGATCATCACGATTGCCGCCAGGATCACGCCCAGTTGCGAGCCCATGCCACCCAGTACCACGATGGCGAGGATGATCGCCGACTCGATAAAGGTGAACGACTCCGGGGTGACCAGGCCTTGGCGCGCAGCAAAGAAGCTCCCGGCGAAACCGGCGAACGCGGCACCGAGGGTGAAGGCGGAGAGCTTGATGATGGTCGGGTTCAGGCCCAGGGCGCGGCAGGCGATCTCATCTTCGCGCAGCGCTTCCCATGCACGGCCAATCGGCATGCGCAGCAAGCGGTTGATCACGAACAGTGCTGCCAGCGCCAGCAACAGCGCAACCAGGTACAGGAACACCACTTTGCTCACCGGGTTGTAGGCAATCCCGAAGTACTCGTGGAAAGTCTGCATGCCCTCGGCGGCGGTGCGGTCGAACGACAGCCCGAAGAACGTTGGCTTGGGGATGCTGCTGATGCCGTTGGGGCCGCCGGTGATGTCCGTGAGGTTACGCAGGAACAGGCGGATGATTTCCCCGAAGCCCAACGTCACGATGGCCAGGTAGTCACCGCGCAGGCGCAGCACCGGGAAGCCCAGCAGGAAGCCGAACGTGGCCGCCGCCATGCCGGCCAGCGGCAGGCAGATCCAGAAACTCCAGCCCAGGTAGTGCGAGAGCAGCGCGTAGGTGTAGGCACCCACGGCGTAGAAGCCCACATAGCCCAGATCGAGCAGGCCGGCGAGGCCCACCACGATGTTCAGGCCCAGGCCCAGCAGCACGTAGATCAGGATCAGGGTAGCGATATCCACCGCCCCGCGCGAGCCGAAGAACGGCCAGATCAACGCGGCCACGATCAGGCCGATGATGATGTAGCGCTGGGTGCGCGGCAGGGTCAGGAATTGGCTGACCTTGGGCGATACCAACGGGCCGCGGTTGCGCTTGAGCAAGGCACCGACCTGATCGCTGAACAGCACGCGCAGGAACATCAGCACCGAGCACAGGGCAATGATGGTCAGGGTCACGGGACCGGTGCCATGCACTTCCAGGTTGATGCCGACAATGCTCAGCTTGAGGCCGAGTACCGGAAAGGCCACGGCCCATACCAGCAAGGCGCTGAAAAACGCCGATTTAAGATATCTGCTCATACTTTCTCAACCTCCGGACGGCCCAGGATGCCGGTCGGACGGAACAACAGCACCAGAACCAACAGGCCGAACGCGACGACGTCCTTGTATTGGTCGCCGAAGATATCGGCACCAAACGCCTCGGCCACACCCAGCACCAGCCCGCCGAGCATCGCGCCCGGGATACTGCCGATGCCGCCCAATACCGCCGCGGTAAAGGCCTTGAGCCCTACCAGGAAACCGGCGTTGGGGTTGATCACGCCGTACTGCATGCTCAGCAGCACCGCCGCAACAGCGGCCAGCGCGGCACCGATCACGAAGGTCAGGGCGATGATGTTGTTGGTGTTGATGCCAAGCAGGTTGGCCATCTTGATGTCTTCGGCGCAGGCCCGGCACGCGCGCCCCAGACGGGAGCGGGAGATGAACAGGGTCAAGCCCAGCATCGCCACCAGGGTGACGACGAAAACCAGGACCTGCATGTACGAAATCAGCACTTCTTGTGCGCCACCCGGGCCGAAGGAGAAGCTCCCCGGGATCAGGTTGGGAATGGACTTGTCCTTGGAGTCCTGGGACAGCAGTACGGTGTTCTGCAGGAAAATCGACATGCCGATGGCGGAAATCAGCGGGATCAGGCGGTTGCTGCCACGCAAGGGACGGTAGGCAACACGCTCGATACTGTAGCCATAGGCACTGGTCACGATGATCGACGCGAGGAACGCAGCGGTCATCAACAGCGGCAGGGAGTGGATACCCATCATGGCCAGCCCGGCAAGGGCGATGAAGGCCACGTAGGAACCAATCATGTACACCTCGCCATGGGCGAAGTTGATCATTCCAATGATGCCGTAAACCATTGTGTAGCCAATGGCTATCAAGGCATAGGTGCTGCCAACGGTCATACCGTTAACCAGCGTTTGGAAAAAATGATAGATCTCAGGCATTACAGCGCTCCTAAAAACCCGATACGCATTTCACTGGTGGAGTCATGTTCCGGCCCTGTGCTGTGTTCTGTGAGCACATTTGCACAAAGCGTTTGCCAGCGAACCGCTGGTGACGGTTTTAAGATTTTCAGGTGAGCCAGCGCCCGGATCGCGGGTGACAGGCCCATAAACCTCGTAAAACAAAGCCCACTGCTCTCACAGTGGGCTTGTTGGACCAGTAACGCCTGGCTTACTGAGGGGAAACTTCGGTTTTAGGTTTGCCGAAGTGCCATTCGTAGACCACGAACTTGAAGTCCTTCAGGTCGCCCTTGGCGTCGAAGCTCAGCTCGCCGGTAGGGGTCTTGAAGGTGCCTGCGTGGATGGCAGCAGCCACTTTGGCGGTGTCATCGCTCTTCGCGGCGGCGATACCACCAGCGATCACTTCAACAGCCGAGTAGGCCGGGAACACGAACGGACCGGTTGGGTCCTGCTTGTTCTTGGTGAACTCTTCAACAATGGCCTTGTTGGCCGGATCGGTGTCGAAAGACTTCGGCAGGGTCACCAGCAGACCTTCGGAAGCGTTCTGGGCGATTTGCGAGATGGAGTCGTTGCCGACGCCTTCAGGGCCCATGAACTTGGCGTTCACGCCTTTTTCCTTGGCTTGGCGCAGGATCAGGCCCAGCTCAGGGTGGTAGCCACCGTAGTAGACGAAGTCGACGTTGGCTTGCTTGAGCTTCTGGATCAGCGAGCCGAAGTCCTTGTCGCCAGCGTTGATACCTTCGAAGAGGGCAACTTTCACGCCTTTCTTCTCGAGAGTCTGTTTAACGGCGGTGGCGATGCCTTCACCGTATTGCTGCTTGTCGTGGATGACTGCAACGACTTTTGGCTTCACGTGGTCGGCAATGTAGTTGCCGGCCGCCGGGCCTTGGGCGCTGTCCAGGCCGATGGTGCGGAACACCAGCTTATAGCCACGGGAAGTGATTTCCGGGCTGGTGGCTGCCGGGGTGATCATGATCACGCCTTCGTCTTCATAGATGTCGGACGCTGGCTGAGTGGAGCTGGAGCAGAGGTGACCGACCACGAACTTGACGCCGTCGTTGACCACTTTGTTGGCCACGGCCACGGCTTGTTTAGGATCGCAAGCGTCGTCGTATTCCTTGGCTTCAAGCATTTTGCCGTCGACGCCGCCTTTGGCGTTGATGTCGGCGATTGCCTGCTTGGCACCCATGAATTGCATGTCGCCGTATTGCGTTACAGGACCCGTCTTCGGACCGGCGATGCCGATCTTGATGGTGTCAGCTGCGAACGAATGGCCGGCAACCCCAGCCAGGACCATAGCGGCAAACAGTTTGGAAATCTGCTTAGTAGCCTTATTCATAGTGCTCCACTCTTACTGTTGTATTTTTTATAGTTCTAGCGGCCTTGTGAGCTGCAGAACCGGATCAGATATCTCGGATATCCCCCCGGCAGTGCCCTGGCAACTGTACCGGTACAGTGTAGAGCGCCGATTCATCGCTTGAAAAGCTGGCTGCTGGGGGCAAAAGCCGGGTGTGTCGCTTTAATGAAAGAAAAAGACAGAATTGCGGCGGGTGATGCCAGAGTTTCGGGCAATCCTTGGCTTTCCTGACACTTTCTATCGATGACTCATTTGCAACTGGGTTTTTCTAGCTTGGCCGCGACGTTATGATTGCGCCGATTTTTTCCCAAGGTGAATTCCCATGACGCAAGAACCTAGCACCCTCTATGCCAAGCTGCTCGGTGAAACGGCCGAAATTTCCTGGAAGGAGCTTGAGCCGTTCTTTGCCAAGGGTGCCCTATTGTGGGTCGACGCCGATCTGGATTTGATCGAAGCCGCCGAGGGAATGGCCGAGGACAACCGTGACAAAGTCACTGCCTGGCTGGCCTCGGGCAGCCTGGGCGAAGTGTCTGCAACGCGGGCATTGGACCTTGTGGCGCGTGACCCTGGCTTGTGGGCGGTGGTGGTTTCGCCGTGGATACTGATCCAGGAAAGGGCGCCGCAATAGCTGTTGGCACCAAAACGGTGCGCGTAATCCCGCTGCAAAAGTGTGTAGCCGAGTAACCGCAATCGACGTGATGGCATGTTGCCGTGAAGAAAGGTCACAGCTCAGGGTGACGTGCGCGTCATGGGAACAGTTTTCCCGTGGGCGAACGGCTGGGAGAATTGTTTCTCGGTGTTAATAGATGGAAGTCGGAGGTCAGAACATTCCGTAGGAAGCGGTGAATTCCGGTAAAGTTCGCCGCTTGTTACCCGGAGCTAGTTATGCCGTCAGCGCTGCCCCCTTTAGCCAAGCCCTCGCACCAACTGCTTTACCTTATCTACGGTAATCAGGACGTTTATCGGCGCGAAGCCAAATTCAGCATCCTCACCGCCTTGTCCCAGCTGAAAGCGGGCGAGTCGTTGTGCATTCGGGTCATGACCGATCGCCCCCAGGACTACCTCGGCTGGCCGGTTGAAACCATCACCCTGGATGAACAGACCCTGACCCAATGGCAGGGTGAGAACGGCTATACCCACCGCCGCAAGGCCTGCGCGATTGCCCACGGGCTGACGCTGGCGGACAAAACCCTGTTTGTCGACACCGACACCCTGTTCCTCAAATCCCCCCATCGTGTGTTCGAGCTGATCGAGCCGGGCCAGTACGTGATGGATGGCTTCGAGTACGACTGGAGTTACGTCTGTCAGCGTGCGGACTACCTCAAGCTGGGCGAACACCTACAGGCCCACGGCATCTGTGCCGATAACAGCTTCAAGCTCTACAACAGTGGCCTGTGCGGTGTGCGCGCCAGTGATGCGCCGCTGCTCGAAGCGTCTATCCGCCTGATCGACGAGTGGACCCAGCACGCGTTCGATATCCACACCATCGAGCAAATCGCGATTTCCTTTGCGATGCGCGATCAGAAGGTGCGCGAGGCGCGCAAGTTCGTGCATCACTACTTTGCCGACAAGCGCTTCTTCCATGCCATGCAGGCGCACTTCTTCACGCTGCACGGTGAGGTATTCGGCCCCGAGTTGGTAGCGCGTTGCCTGGATGTGCCGCAGGTCAAACCCGTGCCGTCGCCCTGGCAGCGGCTGCGTATCAAATGGAAGCTGCGCAATCAGCGCAAACACGTCAAAAAGGTCGGCCGCGATTTGCTCTACGGCAGTTCGGCACCTGAGCATCCGTACTACGACGTGTGCCGACATGGCTGGTGGGAATCGGCATCGCGGGAGATTCGCGGCTGGAATGAGGCCGAGCAGAAGCGCTTTTTCGGCGCGAAAGACGCCGGCTGGCCGAAGCATTTCCCCCGGCCTGCCAAGCGCGCTGACGAAAAGACCATCATCGCGTTCCTGCGCCAACGCATGACGCACTGAGCTGGCGACGGCGCCACGCGGCGCCGTCGCACAGTGCTAGGCGGTTTTGCCGGTGTGGTTGTTCAACGAAATTACCTTGGTCTTGCCGATGCGGTGACGGTAGATCTCGCGCAGGTACTTGATCGCTTTCTTCACGCAGTCCCGTGACAGACGAATGTCATTGATCGACACGAACTTGTCTTTGTCGTTGATCAACTCGCGGTACTTTTTTTCATACATCGGCTTGATCGCGTACCAGTTGGTGTCGAGGATCTTCGCCGGGTTTTCAAACTCGTTGAGCAACTCGTCGATCCGGTCTTCGTCGAAGTCCTCGTGGATGATGAAGTCCAGGATCGAGTTGTCCAGGGTGTCGTCGAAGCGGTACGGGTTGCGTGCGAAGCAGCGTTTGATAAAGGCCACGATCAACGTCAGGAAGTCATCCGACAGGCACGGGCTCTTGGCGATCAAGGTGGTCAGCGACAGGTTGGCCGAGGCGCCGATCACCAGGGCATAGCGCTTGAGGGTGGTGTTGGGGAACAGGCTGTTGAGGTGGGTCTTGAGCCGGTTCAGGTCCATATAGGACAGCTTGTAGTCCTTGGGCAGCGAGACGATGGACACCACCGACGAGCAGTTCTTGAAGAAGTGCAGGTCGTGCAGCGCCGCCGCGTCATAGCCGGAGTTCTTGTACTGCTCCAGGGACGCCTTGTAGCGCTTGGACTCGATCGGCAACAGGCTGATGCCTTCGATGGCCTGGGTGACTTTGTTGAAGTGCGGCAGGTCGATGGAGCGGAAGAACAGGTCGTCGATGTTCAGGCGTTGCGGCTCTTTTTCGAAGACTTTGAACTTGTCATTCGACGGCGCCGGGGTTTCCGGGACCACGGACTCGGCGTAGGCAATCGCCACCGGGCCGGCCAGGCTCATGAACAGGTCGTTGGCGTCCAGGCGGATGGTTTCGCCGATATCGATGCCGGCGCGACGGAAGTAGTTCTGGTCGTAGTCGGTGGTCACGGCCTGGGCGGTGAGGATGTTGAAGATCTGTTGGGAGATGTACTGGTTGGCGTGTTTTTCCATGGTATTGACGTCAATGTTCTGGATGTTGCCGTCATCGCTTTCTTCGGCGTAACGCATGATGTCGTTGGAGATCAGCATCATCGCGTTCCACGGACGGATACGCCCCTTCACACTGGCTTCGCTGCTGTCCTCGTTGTCGAAGTTGTACGAGAAGTCCCACTCTTCCGACAGGTATTTGCACAGCAGCCGTCCGGCATTGATGTGCAACGCTTCGGACATTTCGCTGCGGTGATCGGAAATATTCGGCAGTACGCAAATGCCGCTGGTGAAGATCGGTTCGAAGACGAAAGCGTGGCCGCTCTTGCTGTCGTGCTCGTCGGCGGGCTTGGTGTCGAACGTCTTGTTCATGTACGAGTGCTGCTGGGCCAGGCCGAATTCCGAGGCCATGCCCGAGCCGGTGCCGCCACCGGCGCTGAAGATCGAAAAATACAGGCGCGACTGGTTGGCCTTGATACCGCAGGAGTCGATCAGGTACGAGTGGATCATCTTCCAGTCAGGGCTGGAAAAACGCTGGGTGTCTTTATTGAGGATGATCTTGGCCAGGTACTGGCCGAGGATCGGCGCATTACCGGCGCCGCCGGCATGGACTTCCGACAGGTCCATGATTTTCATCTTGCTGTAGTCGCGCAGGAAGCCGCTTTTTTCGCTCTTGCGCGAGAAGCGGATACGCCCGGCAATGTCCTTGTCCAGGTCGCCGAGCATCACCAATGGTTCCACCAGAAACACCGGCTTGCTGGCTTTGCCGCCGCCCAGGCGCAGGTTGTTGCGGATCCACTGGGTGGGGCTGTAACCCTTGTCCTGATGGCTCTTTTTAAATTGAAGCTTATCTTCGTTGCTGAACTCGTTCAGGTAGAACTTGCGCGCGTTGTACACCAACTCCGCCACGTCCAGCGCAATGTTCGAACCGCAGCGCCCCAGGCCGATCAGGCACACCGACGGGAATTCCTGCTCGCTGCGCTGCTCGCCGTCCATTTCCAACTGAGGCGGGCGCGGGAACACCATGTCGCGCAGGCCGTCGAGGTTATCGAGGATGCGGTCGGTATTGGTCTCGGTGAAGTACAGGTATTGCTGGGTGGACAGCGGGCGGGCGCTGCTCGATGACTTTGAACCTGAGGATTTTTCCGCAGGAGCTGTGGGCAACACGTCGGATACCACGGTGGCAGAGTTATTTTTAGAAGTCATGGTGCGCCATGTGCCTGGGCGGATGGCTGAAAAGAATAAAACGGCCATCACGGAGTGGGAGTTCGCGACTTTGCAGTGCGTCCTTGTCCGGGATAATCGGGTTTGACCCTGTGTTCTCAGGGCAAACCTGGCCGGACTCTGATGAATCGGCCGTTTGTCGGGAATCTTGAGATAAATGATGGCGAAATGCCAAAGATTCGGCGTCAGCGAATTGGCCTGACGATGGAAGGGGGGCCTGAGCGCGCCGGGGACGCTTCTTTCGGCGGGCTGGTGTCCTTTGCCGCCGTGCCGCTCAACGGATTGAGCGGGTTGCGCATATCGATACCCTGCATCACGCCGATGATGTCGCTGGCGGGCACCGCCGGGCTCAGTAGGTAGCCCTGGACGTAATCACAGCCGTGCTTGAGCAGCAAGTCGAACTGGGCCTGGGTTTCCACGCCTTCGGTCACCACGTGCAGGTGCAGGGTATGGGCCATGCCGATGATCGCCTGGACGATTTCGATATCGGTCGCCGACTTGGGAATGTCCTGGATAAACGAACGATCGATCTTCAAGGTGTTGAGCGGCAGGCGCTTGAGGTAGGCGAGGGAGGAGTAGCCGGTGCCGAAGTCGTCGATGGACAGCGACACACCCAGCGCCCGGATTTGCCGCAACAGCGCCAGGGTGCTGCTGATGTTGCCCATCAGCGCATTTTCAGTCACTTCCAGTTCCAGGCGGTCGGCGCCGATTCCGCTGAAGCGCAGGGCGTCCTCGATTTCGTCCGCCAGTTCATCGCGGGCCAGGTTCAGGGCCGAGCAATTCACCGTCATGGTCAGGTCGGTATAGCCTCGGTCGCAGAGCAGGCTCAAGTCGTGGCAGGCCTGGCGCAGTACCCAGTGGTCGAGGTCGGCGATCAGCCCGTTGCTTTCGGCAATGCCGATAAAACGGTCCGGGGCCAGCAGCCCATGTTGCGGATGTTGCCAGCGCACCAAGGCTTCCAGGCGCGTGACCTTGCCCAGTTTCATGTCAAAGATCGGTTGGTAGAACAGCACCAGTTGGTTCTGGGCGCGCAGGGCGCTGCGCAGTTCTTCTTCCAATTGCAGTTCGAGGAAGGCCCTGGTTTTCAGGTTGGAGCTGAAGAAGTTCAGACTGTTACGTCCCGTTTCTTTGGACTGGTACAGCGCCAGGTCGGCGGTCTTCAGCAGCTCTTCGCAGGTCGCGCCGTCATCGGGAAACAGGCTGATGCCGATGCTGGTGGTCATTACCATGCGCCGGCCGGCCAGTTCGATGGGCTCTTTCATTTTCTGCATGATGCGCTGGGCCAGGTGCCGCGCTTCGTCGCGGTGGTGGACGCTGATCAGGATGCAGAACTCATCGCCGCCAAACCGGGCGACCACGTCTGCGTGGCTGCGCACCGAGCCTTTGATATGGCTGGCGAGTACGGTGAGCAATTGATCGCCGGCGTCATGGCCGAGGCTGTCGTTGATGCGCTTGAAGTGGTCGATGTCCAGGAAAATAACCGCCATCATGCCGTTTGACGCGGTCTTTTCGGCGATTTTTTCCGCAAAGATCTGATTGAAACCCCGGCGATTGAGCAGGCTGGTCAGGGCGTCGTAATGGGCCACCTGTTGCAGGGAGGCACGCGCCTGGTCCAGTTCGCTGAGCAGCGCGTTGACCCGTCGCAGGTCGCGCTCCTTGTGTTGCAGCTTCTTGTCCGCCAGGGCCGCGCTGATGCTGCTGCCGATGACCAGCAAGGTGATCACGGCGACCGACAGACCCAGTTGGATGGGGTTGTTGTCCTGCGTCAACGAAAGGTCGGCGCCCGTGGGCACAATCAGTCGCATCGCCGCCATGCCGGTAAAATGCATGCTCAGAATGCCCGCGCCCAGCACCAGGCTGGCGGCGTATTTGAGCAGTTGATGAAAGACCCCGGCGCCGGTGCGCAGGTAGCTGGACAGCAACAACGCCGCCAGGCTGGCGCCCATGGCGATGCCCAGGGACGCAAAGAACAGCCCCGACTCGAAGTACATCTGAGCCTGGGAGTGCATAGCCGACATGCCGACGTAGTGCATCAAGGTGATGCCAAACCCCATCCACACCGACGCCAGCAGGTACTGGTGCAAGCGCACATTGGTATGACTGAGGGTTTTCATGGCGAACAATGAGGCGATCAGGGCGATCAGCAGCGACGCGAACGTGGTGATCAGTTCGTAGTGAATGGCAATGGGCGCCTGGAAGGCCAGCATGCTGATGAAGTGGGTGGACCAGATGCCACCCGCCAGGCATCCGGCACCCAGCCAGCGCCAGTGGCGGCGCGCGGTGGGGTCTTCGACATGGCCAACGCGTTCGGCCATGTCCAGCGTGCCGAACCCCGCCGCACAGGCGACCAGGTAGGCCAGTAGCACCAGGAAAGGGTTATGACTGCAATTGAGTAATAAGTGCCCGTTCTCTGGAAGGTCGGTAAAGAAGTGCAGACCCAGCCATTCCATAGCATGTCCTGTCATAGCGTCACGTCACAGCCTACGGCAGTGACCTATGAGGTCGAGTATAGAAGCCTCGAAGGATTTGCCAGGGATAATGGCACTTTGCTCTCAATGATTTTGGCATGCCGCTCATAGCGATTAATGCTAAGCGCTGATGGGCAGCTCCAACTCGAATGGCGCTTGCAACGGCGGCAGGCCAAATGCGGCGCGGGCTGCATCGCAATCTAGGCTCTGCTCGCCCTGGCTCCACGACGCATCGAATTCTCGGCAGGTGCTTGAGCGTTGCTCATAAATTGAGCAGCTGGTGCCTTTGCCGACTTCGCCTTCAAGGCTGCAGCAGCGCGCGGGCTTCTGGTCGGTGCCGATCATCGCGACGCGCGTCGGATTGATCTGGACCACCAGGTCATCGGGCACTGTGCCGCCCGACGAGGCGCACTCACCCCAGAAGAAAGACACTCGGAAGTATGAACAGCAGGCACCGCAACTCAGACACGGACTGGCTTCGGACATGGGCGTCGTCAATAAGAAAAGTAAGAAGGGGGGCTACGGGAAGGCTCGCCATTCTATCCGTGCCATGGCCGTTGGGAAGAGGGGCGCGCACTTATATTTTTGTAGGCGAAGTCCCGTAGCGCCGGGTGAAATCATGCCCTATCAGCTTTACGAATCATTACAGACAACCTGGGCTCGCCTGACTATGTTGCAGGTACCGAGCAGGATGCATCGGGCATCGCAGCTCTCATAACAATAAAAGAGACGGACCCATGCAGAACTCGACCCAAGCGGCGAATGCCTGGCGCATTCTGTTCCTGCTGTTTCTGGCCAACCTGTTCAACTTCTTCGATCGCACCATTCCGGCGATCATCATCGAGCCGATCCGCATGGAATGGCACCTGAGCGACTTCCAGCTCGGCATCATCGGCACGGCCTTTACCATCGTCTACGCCATTGCCGGCCTGCCGCTCGGTCGCCTGGCCGATACCGGCTCGCGTAGCAAACTGATGGGGTGGGGCCTGTTTGCATGGAGCGGGCTGACGGCGGTCAACGGTCTGGTCGGCAGTTTCTGGACGTTTTTGCTGGTGCGTATGGGCATCGGTATTGGTGAAGCCAGCTATGCGCCGGCCGCCAACTCGCTGATTGGCGACCTGTTCCCGGCGCATCGTCGCGCCCGGGCGATGGGGATTTTCATGCTGGGCCTGCCGCTGGGCCTGTTGCTGGCGTTTTTTACCATTGGTTGGATGGTCAAGGCTTTCGACAGCTGGCGCGCCCCGTTTTTTATCGCCGCCGTGCCGGGGATGATCCTCGCGGTGTTCATGTTCTATATCAAGGAACCCAAGCGCGGCGCTGCCGAAACCGTACAAGTCTCCCAGGAGCGCGTCGACCGCCCGATCCGCCGCGTGCTGGCCGTACCGACTTTTCTGTGGCTGGTGCTGGCCGGGCTGTGCTTTAACTTTGCCACCTACGCGTGCAACTCGTTTCTGGTGCCGATGCTGCAACGGTACTTCCTTATGCCGTTACAGGATGCGGCCGTTGCCACCGGGGTGATTGTCGGTTTGACCGGCTTGGTGGGGCTGACCCTGGGCGGCTGGATCGCCGACAAGATTCACCAACGGGTTGCCAATGGGCGGCTGCTGTTTGCCGCGTGCAGCCTGATCATCTCCACCGTCACGACCGCCTGGGCCTTGCATGCCGGGCGCATCGAGATTGGTGTGTTTGTGGCGCTGTTCAGTGTGGGTTGGTTGTTTGCCTATAACTTCTACACCTGCGTGTACACGGCGATCCAGGACGTGGTCGAGCCGCGCCTGCGAGCCACGGCGATGGCGTTGTTCTTTGCCGGGTTGTACTTGCTGGGCGGGGGCATGGGGCCGATTGTGGTGGGCGGATTGTCCGATCACTTTGCTCATTCGGCGATGTATGCCGATGGGGCTGCGCAGATGACCGAGGCTTATAAAGCCGTGGGTCTGCATGACGCCATGTACCTGATTCCGGTGGCGCTGTTCTTGACGATGCTGTTCTTGTTCCAGGCCTCGCGCAGTTTTGTGCGCGATGCCAAGCGCATGAAGGCCGGACTGGTGGCTGACGAGGTGCCGTCGGCTGCGGTGACGGCTTGAGATGGAGGTGATGCCATCGGGGGCAAGCCCCCTCCCACAGTTGACCGTGTTGCTCTGTCGATCATCGATCAATGTGGGAGGGGGCTTGCCCCCGATGAGCATAGGTATCGACACAACTTCCAGTGCATGCTGAATCTATGGCAAATGGGCTGTTGTGGTGAGCGGGCTTGTCCCGCGCTGGGCTGCGAAGCAGCCCCAATAACAAACACCGCGTAGCATCAGCAAGAACCCGATCACCTGGTTTTAGGGCGGCTTCGCCACCCAGCGCGGGGCAAGCCCGCTCACCACAGTGTTATGTGTAAGCCTTTGAGAGTTGTGTAGATACCCATGGCGATCGGGGGCAAGCCCTAATGCCAGTCAGTTAAGGACGAACACCGTACCTGTGGCGAGGGAGCTTGCTCCCGCTGGGCCGCGAAGCGGCCCCAAAAATGGGACTGCTGCGCAGTCCAACGGGAGCAAGCTCCCTCGCCACAGGTTACTTTTTGCCCTTTTATCTCTTAACTGACCGGCATTAGGGCAAGCCCCCTCCCACATTGATCGGTGATAGACAAGACCGCTCGGTCAACTGTGGGAGGGGGCTTGCCCCCGATGAGGCCCCCAAAGCCAATAAAAAAGGCCCGCATTGCGCGGGCCTTCTTGTTCAGCGGGGCAGGGCGGTAATCAACCCGCTACCAATACCCGAATCGCCTCCAGTCGCAGCGCCGCCTTGTCGAGCATGGCCAGGCCTTGCTCGCGTTGGTTGCGCAGGGCGACCAGCTCGCTGTCACGTACGGTCGGGTTGACCGCTTGCAACGCAGTCAGGCGCGCCAGCTCTTCGTCGGTGTCCGCTGCCAGGCGACGCTTGGCCTCGGCCACGCGCTCGGCATGTTGCGGGGTGATCTTCTCTTCACCCGCGTTGATCCGTGGCGTCAACTGGTCGCGCTGGGCCTGGATGAACTTGTTGGCGCTGGCCCGCGGCACGCTTTCCAGCTGGTCGTTGAGGGTCACGAATGACACACGCCCTGACAGGTCATTACCGTTCGCATCCAGCAGGCAGCGCAGTGCCGCCGGCGGCAGGTAGCGACCCAGTTGCAGCGCACGCGGTGCAACTACTTCGCTGACGTAGAGCAGTTCCAGCAACACGGTGCCCGGCTTGAGCGCCTTGTTCTTGATCAGCGCCACGGCGGTGTTGCCCATAGAA
This sequence comes from Pseudomonas sp. 2822-17, assembly GCF_002742485.1. NCBI lineage: Bacteria > Pseudomonadati > Pseudomonadota > Gammaproteobacteria > Pseudomonadales > Pseudomonadaceae > Pseudomonas > Pseudomonas sp. 2822-17. The sequence goes on along the minus strand of NZ_LJRZ01000295.1, from coordinate 21,803 downwards.
CCGGACAGCACCAGGTCCATGCCGCCCTGCACCATCGGGTGCTCCCAGGTGATGAACTGCATGTCTTCGCGTGACAGTGCCTGGTTACGGTCGTAGGTGATGGTCACACCTTCGTCGTCGCCCAGGGGGAAGCTGGCGTCGAGCATTTTTTCGCTGGGCTTGAGGATCAGCGCGTTTTCCGAATGGTCTTCGCTGTCGATGCCAAAGGCGTCAAACAGGGTTTCCATGTAGATCGGCAGGGTGAACTGGTCGTCTTGCTCAAGAATGTCTTCAACCAGTGCATCGCCTTCGCCGGCGCCGCCGGAGTTGAGTTCCAGCAGGCGGTCGCGACCGGTGTGCAGCTCTTGCTCCAGGCGCTCGCGTTCGGCACGGGCCTCGTCGATCAGGGCTTGCCACTCGCCGTCGTCGGCGTTTTCCAGCAGCGGCAGCAGGCGTGGGCCAAACTGATGCTGCAAGGCGTTGCCGGTCGGGCAGGTGTTGAGGAATGCGTTCAGCGCTTCGTGGTACCACTGGAAGAGACGCTCTTGCGGGCTGGTTTCCAGGTACGGTACGTGCAGTTCGATCACATGTTTCTGGCCGATCCGGTCCAGACGGCCGATGCGTTGTTCCAGCAGGTCGGGATGGGACGGCAGGTCGAACAGCACCAGGTGGTGGGAGAACTGGAAGTTGCGGCCTTCGGAGCCGATTTCCGAGCAGATCAGCACCTGGGCGCCGAACTCTTCATCGGCAAAGTAGGCGGCGGCGCGATCACGTTCGAGGATGTTCATGCCCTCGTGGAACACCGTGGCCGGGATGCCGGAGCGCACCCGCAGGGCGTCTTCCAGGTCCATGGCGGTTTCAGCGTGGGCGCAGATCACCAGGACTTTGGTGCGCTTGAGCATTTTCAGCTGGTCGATCAGCCACTCGACGCGCGGGTCGAAGCGCCACCAGCGGTTTTCTTCGTCAATGTCCGGCTGCGACTGGAAGCTGACTTCCGGGTACAGCTCGGCGTGTTCGCCCAGCGGCAACTCCAGGTATTCATCCGGGTTCGGCATCGGGTAGGCGTGCAGCTTGCGCTCCGGGAAACCCTGCACGGCGGCACGGGTGTTACGGAACAGCACGCGGCCGGTGCCGTGGCGGTCGAGCAGCTCACGCACCAGACGCGCACTGGCTTCGGCGTCGCCATCGTTGACGGCGGTGAGCAGCGCTTCGCCTTCGTTACCGAGGAAACCCTGGATGGTCTTGTGGGCGGTCGGCGACAGGCGGCCCTTATCGAGCAGTTCCTGCACGGCTTCGGCCACCGGACGATAGTTTTCGCTCTCGGCGCGGAAGGCCTGCAGATCGTGGAAGCGGTTCGGGTCCAACAGGCGCAGGCGCGCGAAGTGGCTGTCCTGGCCCAGTTGCTCCGGGGTGGCGGTGAGCAGCAGCACGCCTGGTATCACTTCGGCGAGTTGCTCGACGAGAGAGTATTGCGGGCTGGCTTTTTCTTCATGCCAGACCAGGTGGTGGGCTTCGTCGACTACCAGCAAGTCCCAGCCAGCGGCGAACAGCGCGTCCTGGGCCTTCTCGTCGTCCACCAGCCATTCCAGGGCCACGAGGGCCAACTGGTTGTCTTCGAACGGGTTGGCGGCATCGCTTTCGATGAAGCGTTCTTCGTCGAACAGCGCGACCTGCAGGTTGAAGCGGCGGCGCATTTCCACCAGCCACTGGTGTTGCAGGTTTTCCGGGACCAGGATCAACACGCGGTTGGCGCGGCCCGAGAGCAACTGGCGATGGATCACCAGGCCGGCTTCGATGGTCTTGCCCAGGCCGACTTCGTCAGCCAGCAATACCCGCGGCGCGATACGGTCAGCGACTTCACGGGCGATGTGCAGTTGGTGAGCAATAGGTTGCGCACGTACGCCACCCAGGCCCCATAGCGTGGACTGCAACTGACGGCTGGTGTGTTCCAGGGTGTGATAGCGCAGCGAGAACCAGGCCAGCGGGTCGATCTGGCCGGCGAACAGACGGTCGCTGGCCAGGCGGAACTGGATAAAGTTGGAGAGTTGGGTTTCCGGCAGGGTGACCTGCTCGTTCTGCCCATTGAGGCCGTGGTAGACCAGCAGACCGTCGACGTCGTCGACTTCCTGTACGGTCATTTTCCAGCCTTCGAAATGGGTGATGGAGTCACCCGGCGAGAACCTCACACGGGTGAGGGGCGCATTCCGTAGCGCATACTGGCGAGTGTCGCCAGTGGCCGGATAGAGCACGGTCAACAAGCGGCCGTCCTGTGCCAGAACGGTGCCTAACCCCAGCTCTGCTTCGCTGTCACTAATCCAGCGTTGCCCCGGTTGATACTGCTGCGCCATGCTGCCTGACTCCCGCCGTGAAAAAGCCGACTATCTTAACGGAACAAGGCCCGCAGCCAAAGGACTCTGACAAAAACTACTCCGTTTGAGTGCAGGGCGGAGTGCTGAATCGACGGGTGGCGGGCACTTGCGAGTGTCGACTGGGTCACAGGTTGGCGAGTCCGCGCTCAAGTCGCTGTGGCCCCCGCCGACAGCCTGCTGACAGGAGAACAACTATCATGCTGCCACCTATGCTGCCCGTCAGCGTTATACCGGTTACGTCGCAACTCGACCCGGTCCGTCAGAAACCAGATATTCCGCCCGTGGTCCCTGTTCAACCGGGCTCCAGTGAAAGCACTATCGACTTGAAAAAAGGCGATGCCGAGCAGTCGACCTTTCTGCTGCGCGAAGAGCAACGCCGCCAGCAGGAACAGCAGAAACGCCGGCGCGAAGCCGATGAGGATCCGGACCAGCACCTGGCGATCCCGGGCGACCTGCTCAATGCCGACAACACCGTACCGGTTGTGCCGCTGATCGAAGACGCGCCGCGCCAGGGCCTTTGGGTGGACGTCGAGGTTTAAACCCGCAGTTGCCTCAAGGCCGCTAGCAGCGACTCGATGTCGTGATCGTTGTTGAGGGGGCTGACGGAGATTCGTGCAACGCTTGCCAGGCCCCGCGCCTGCATATCCAGCGGGGTGTAGGCCACGCCGTTGGCGCCAATATTGATGTGCCTGAGTCCCAATTGTCGTTTCAGCTCGAAGGCGTCGCAGCCGGCGAGGTTGAAGGCGATCAGCCCTGATTGAAACGTGCCCAGGTCATGCAGGGAAACCCCCGGAATCTCACACAATGCTGCGCGAATTTGCGCGCTGGTTTGTGCGACGTGTTTCCATACTCGCTCAATCCCCCAGTCATTCATCTCGTGCAGCGCATTCCCCAGTCCCGCCAACAGGGCGAAGGACACTTCGCTGGTTTCAAAGCGCCGTGCGTCGTCACGCAGGTCGAAACCGGCGGCGGTCCAGGGGGCTGAAAACACATCGCGTTGGGCCGGGTTCAACTGTTGGAGAAAGTCCGGCCGCACATACAACAGCGCCGTGCCACGCGGCCCGCGCAGGTGTTTGCGGCCGGCCGACTTGAGCACATCACACTGCAACGCCTGCACATCCACCGGCACCTGGCCGACCGCTTGGCCGGCGTCGATAAAGTAGGGGATGCCATGACGCCGGGCCACTGCGCCGATGGCCTGGGCGGGGTTGATCAGGCCGCCGTTGGCCGGCAGCCAGGTGAGGTCGATCAGCTTTACGCTGGCATCGATCATCGCCTCCAGTGCCACCGGGCACACCGCGCCAGTGGCGTCGCAGGGGATGACGTCCACCCGCGCACCTGCTTGCACGGCCAATTGCATGCTCGCCAGGTTGCCGCCCCATTCGTGGCGCCCCACCAGAATGCGATCACCCGGTTGCCACGGGCCCAGGGCTTGGAATGCCATGCTCCAGGCAGTCGAACCGCTGCCGGCAAAGGCTATCGACGTGGCGGGCGCGTTGAGCAGTTGCGCGGCGGCGTGTCGAGCTTTTTCCACGAGCATGGCGCCATGTTCACCGGCTTCCATCGGACCGTCCCGGGCTTCGCGCTGGAGTTGGTCAATGATGGCGTCAAGTGTCGCCTGGCTTGGCAGCGAGGCGCCGGCAGGGTTGAAGTGCACCAGGCCCGACTGGCAGCCAGGCGTGGCCTCCCTTAATCGTTGAACATCGAGCGAGCTCACGGCTGCAGCTCGAAAATCGCGTCAACCTCTACCGCCACACCGGCTGGCAGACTGGCAACCCCCACTGCGGTGCGCACATGCCGGCCTTGTTCACCGAGGGCATTGACCAGCAGGTTCGACGCACCGTTGGCCACCGCGCCCTGGCGCTGGAAATCGGCGCTGCTCGCGATAAACACCCCCAGGCGCACAGTGCGCACCAGGCGCGACAGGTCATCGCCCAAGGCATCGCTCAATTGCGCGAGCAAGCTCAGTGCCGCCAGTTCTGCCGCCTGGACACCTTCTTCTTCACTGAGGGATTCGCCCACTCGGCCGAGGTAAGCAGGCCTTGCGTCGACCAGAGGGATTTGCCCGGAGATAAACAGCTGGTTCTGGCTGATGACATGGTTGATGTAGTTGGCAATCGGCTGGCTGGGAGCTGGCAGCGTCAGGCCAAGGGCGTGCACGCGTTGGCGCAGGGAGTTGCTCATGCTGAGTCCTCTGGTTTCAAGAGGGTTGAGCATGTTGTTCCGGGGGGGACTGCGACAAACGGATAGATCTCACTCGACGTATCGAAATAACTCACGCGTCGGCGCAGATCTCCCTTAGCCACTGGCTGAAGCATTCGACCGCTTGGTGGGCAGGGCCTTGAGGGGTGATCAGCCAATAGCCGATATCGCTGTGGTAGGGCGGCCAGTCGAAGGCTTGCACCAGGCTGCCGTCCTGGAGTCGGCGTTGGATGAGATGGTGACGACCCATCGCGATGCCCTGGCCGGCCACGGCGGCTTCGACCACGATGTTGTAGTCGTGCAGCATGACGCGCGGGTGCTGTTCAAGGCTGACTTGATAGTGCTGGGACCAATCCGTCCATTCGAACGGCCGGTGTGAGGTTGCCATCAGCAAGGGGCCGTTGCCCAGTGAGTTGGCCTTGAACGTCGGGCTGCAGACCGGTGAAATGACTTCAGCCATCAGGCGCGTGGCCTGCACGTGCGGCCAATCGCCCTTGCCGTAGCGGATGGCCAGGTCGACCTCGGCGGCGGCGACGTTGGCCAGTTGGATTGACGGCAACAGCTCCACCTGGATGTGTGGGTAGCGGTTGAGAAACCCCGCCAGGCGCGGCGCCAGCCACAGCGTGGCGAAAGACGCCAGCAGGCCGACGCGCAATACCGTGGCGCTGGGCATCTGCCGTTGGGCGCGTGTCGCGGTGGCGATGGCATCGAGGGCCGGGCGGATTTCATCGTAGTAACGCTGCCCTTCTGCGGTCAGATCGATGGCGCGGGTGCGTCGGATAAACAACGGTTTGCCCAGGTGCTGTTCGAGTTTCTGGACCTGATGGCTGAGGGCGCTTTGGGTCACTGAGAGCTCCTGGGCCGCCTTGATAAAGCTCAAGTGCCGGGCCACGGCTTCAAAAGCACGAAGGGCCAGCAGCGGGGGAAGATCCTTGTGCAGTGACACCTGAGTGCGCCTCCTGAGTTGGGCGGAAAGTACCGATTTTGGGCGACGGTCTGCGTTTTGTCGCGTGCTGATTTGCCGTCGGGCACAGGAGCCCGCATTATTGAGCCCTACTTGCCACGACGTAAGACAAACCATGAGTGATGACGACAAGCTGATCGACCTGAATGCCGAACGCGCCAAGCGCGTGCATGACCTCAATGACAAACGCCTGAATGAAGTGCGCCAGGCATTTGAACAGGCAATGCCTTTAGGCAAAGCCAAGAAAAAATCAAAGAACAAACCGAAAAAGCGTTAATACGGCCTGCGTCTGTTGATGCAGGTCAGTTATTGCCCTTCTTTACGCCCCGTTGCGGGCGACATTGATCCCCGTCAATTTTCCAATTCGCCTTCTCCAGTAACTTAGCCCTATCGCAACAGGGCAAGTGCAGGAGGCCGGTCATGTTTATCGATAATGTGGTATTCGCCGGGGTGCTGACTGTCAGCCTCATGGTGCTGTTTTTTGTAGGGTTTGGGATTTTTATCTGGAAGGACGCTAATAAGCGTAAAGAACCGTAAGTCTTTCTGGATTACATGAGCACGCAAGGCATTTTGGGCGACTTCGGTCGCCTTTTTTTTTGCCTGGTATTTAATGATGTCGGTTAATACTGATCCATAAAAAAAGGTGCGGTCCTCACAGAGGCCGCACCTTTTTTTCAGCGCCTGGCTATCAGTTGCCCAGCGCCTTGGACGCCAGCCAGAACAACCCGGCCGACAGGCCAACGGTCGCAGGCAACGTCAACACCCAAGCCATCAGGATGGTCTTGACCGTGCCACCTTGCAGGCCGCTCTTGTTCGCGACCATGGTGCCGGCCACGCCGGAAGACAGCACATGTGTCGTGGACACCGGCAGGGCAAAGATATTGGCAAAGCCAATCATGGTAGCGGTGGTGATCTGCGCTGACATGCCCTGGGCATAGGTCATGCCCTGCTTGCCGATCTTCTCACCGATGGTCAGTACCACACGCTTCCAACCCACCATGGTGCCCAGGCCCAAGGCCAATGCGACGGCGAGGATTACCCAGAACGGCGCGTACTCGGTCGTCGCGGTCAGGTCTTTGCGAAGCTTGTCGAGGTCGGACTTCTCACGCGCATCCAGGCCCGGCAGCTTGCCGACTTTCTTCGCGGTGTCGTCCAGGCAGAGCAGGTAGCGACGCACTTCGATACGCTGGTCCGAGGTCAGCGAATGGTAGTCCGAGACCCCGCTCAGCGTACTGACGAGCGCTTTGATAGTGGGCTCGGTCTGCTGCGGGTTGCACTGGAACTTGCCCGGCAGATCGTCCTTCACGCTTTTGCCCAGGGCCAGGAATTCGCCGAGGGTGGCGTTATTGCGCTGGTAGAACTGGCTCAAATGCACGGTGGCGTCGCGGGTACGCTCGATCTGGTAGGTGGTGCTGCCCAAGTCGAGTACGAACTGCGCCGGTACGATACCGATCAGCACCAGCATGATCAGGCCGATGCCTTTCTGACCATCGTTGGAGCCGTGCACGAAACTCACGGCCATGGCGGAGATCACCAGGACCAGGCGGTTCCAGAACGGCGGGTGCTTCTTGTCGTCGAGCTTGCGGCGCTGGTCCGGGGTCTTGTGCATCTTCGACAGCGGGCGCCACCATTTCAGACCGATCAGCACCAGGGCTGCGACCAGGAAGCCGGCCATCGGCGAGAACACCAGGGAGGCGCCGATATCGATAGCCTTCTGCCAGTTCACACCGTCAGCCAGGGGAATATCGTTGATCAGGGCGTTGGCCAGGCCGACACCGAGGATCGAGCCGATCAGGGTGTGGGAGCTGGAAGCAGGAATACCGAAGTACCAGGTGCCCAGGTTCCAGGTGATCGCTGCGGCCAATAACGAGAAGACCATCGCCAAACCATGGCCGGTGTTCACGTTGATCAGCAACTCCACCGGCAGCAAATGCACGATGGCGTAGGCGACACCGACACCACCGAGCAATACGCCGAGGAAGTTGAACACCCCGGAGAAGAACACGGCCAGATGCGGCGGCATGGCTTTGGTATAGATGACTGTGGCCACCGCGTTAGCGGTGTCATGAAAGCCATTGATGAACTCGAAGGCGAGGACAAAGGCCAGGGCGAGCAACAGGCTCACGAGAACCCAAGCATCCAGTCCGCTGAATAAATCGATCATGAAGGTTTTCTGACCCGGTCGTAAGGGGGCGCGATTATGCCAGAAAACCTCAGTAATCGATGCACTAGCTGCTCATCGGTAACAAACTTCATTGAAACGCCAGGGGCGAAACCGGGCGATCCCAGGGTTTTCGGGGCTTTGGCAAGTCTTTGATTTATAAAGTACAGGTCTGAAAAGACCGGGTTTTGTCACCGAATCGTCATGTCTGAAACATTTGTATGAAATTTTACTGGCGATCGTGGGATCCAGGGCCCGGGCTGCTGGCTAAGCGCTAGCAGCCCGGGCCGCGCCCCTGGCTCAATCCGAAGCACTTATGGCTCTTCGGCCTTGAGTTCCTGTTCAATCTTTTGGATTTCCTGGGTAAACGCCTGGTCGAGCAGGCTGGCTCGCTTGCGCCAGGGTTTGCGCTCAGGTTCAGGCTGGGCGGCGTAGGTGGTGACTTCCCCGCCGTAAACGTCCTTGTAACGTTGCTCCTGGCGCTCAAGTTCCGCGCGCAGTTCATCTTTCGTCACATTGTTACCTAATTGAGTTGAGTGTAATTACCCGGCAGCGTAGTGCCTGAATGTCGCCTTCGGATTGTTCAAAGTTGAACCAGTGATGCGCTCAAGTTTGAACCGCTGATACTAAAGACCGTTGGTGATAACTGTCATTCAAGGCAGGTAGTTGCGACCTTCCATGCACGGCATGTGCCTGGGCTGGCGAGCTCTGGTCCCGATAGTGAAACCGGGCTGACCTCCGCACAGCGTGCATTATAGCGGCGCATTTGAATAACACTATCGGTATAAAGTTAAAAAGCGTCAACTTTGTGTGAGCGTTTTGTTACACGCAGACGTCAGCAATTGCTGAAATTCTGGCGCCATAAAGTCAACAAGGAACTAAAGATTCAACCTTCTCATCGCAACTTTACTCTGCCAGGCGGGTGAGGGTGCGGGCACGGCTCAAATTGCGATAATCGCATGATCGTCCGATAATCGCCCAATGTTGCCGGCCCTGCCTTGTGCAGGGCGGCCGGTGCGGCTTGTAATACCCGCCCAATCCCTGCGGTTGACAATAAGAGAAAGGAACCTGAGATGAACGATCAATTGCGCAACTCCTTCGCGTCAGTGGCGCCGCCGATCGTTGCCTCGCCGGCCAAGCGGATCCAGGCGTTTACCGGTGACCCCGACTTCATGACCTCCCTGGCCCGTGGCCTGGCCGTCGTGCAGGCATTCCAGGAGCGCAAGCGCCACCTGACGATTGCCCAGATCAGTCACCGCACCGAAATCCCCCGCGCCGCTGTGCGCCGTTGCCTGCATACCCTGATCAAACTGGGCTACGCCACCACCGACGGGCGCACTTATTCACTGTTGCCCAAAGTCCTGACCCTGGGCCATGCCTACCTCTCATCCACGCCACTGGCGGTGTCGGCCCAGCCGTACCTGGACCGTATGAGTGAACAACTGCACGAAGCCTGCAACATGGCCACCCTGGAAGGCGATGACATCCTCTATATCGCCCGCTCAGCCACGACCCAGCGCCTGATTTCGGTGGACCTCTCGGTGGGCGGCCGTTTGCCGGCCTATTGCACTTCCATGGGGCGCATCCTGCTCGCGGCATTGGACGACGCTTCGCTGCAGGACTACCTCGATCACGCCGACCTGCAAACCAAGACCAGTCGCACCCTCACCACACCTGAAGCCTTGTTCGAATGCCTGCAACAAGTGCGTCAGCAGGGCTGGTGCATCGTCGACCAGGAACTGGAACAAGGCCTGCGCTCCATCGCGGTGCCGGTGTATGACGCCTCGGGCCAGGTATTGGCGGCACTCAATGTCAGCACCCATGCAGGGCGGGTCAGCCGCAGCGAGCTGGAACAGCGTTTCCTGCCGAGCATGCTCAGCGCCAGCCGTGAGCTGAGTGCGCAACTGTTTGCCTAAGCTGTTCGGTGACCGCACAGATCCCGGCTTGATCAATTGACGGTGTTTCACCCGGCTTATTATTGTGCGGCAGCGCTCTAAGGGGCGCCCCAATAATAATGACGACCCCAGGTCGTTGGCCCGCCCTCGGTGTGGAATAAAAATAATGAATCAGCCTTCTGTCGGTACCACGCTGGACGTGCAGTCCTTCATCAACACCCAGCCACTGTCACGCTATCAGTGGCGCGTGGTCATCCTGTGTTTCCTGATAGTTTTCCTCGACGGCCTCGACACTGCAGCCATGGGCTTTATTGCGCCTGCGCTGTCCCAGGACTGGGGCATCGACCGCGCCAGCCTCGGCCCGGTGATGAGTGCTGCGTTGATCGGCATGGTATTCGGCGCGCTGGGTTCCGGCCCGCTGGCCGACCGTTTTGGCCGTAAAGTGGTGCTGGTCGGTGCCGTACTGGTGTTTGGTGCGTTCAGCCTCGCCTCGGCCTACAGCAGCAATGTCGACCAGTTGCTGGTGCTGCGTTTCCTCACAGGGCTGGGCCTGGGCGCGGGTATGCCCAATGCCACCACGCTGCTGTCCGAATACACCCCCGAACGTCATAAATCGTTGCTGGTGACCAGCATGTTCTGCGGCTTCAACCTGGGCATGGCCGGTGGCGGGTTTATCTCGGCCAAGCTGATCCCGGCGTTTGGCTGGCATGCGTTGTTGATGATCGGCGGCATCCTGCCGTTGATCCTGGTGGTGGTCCTGCTGCTCTGGCTGCCGGAGTCGGCGCGTTACCTGGTGGTGCGCAACCGTGGAACCGACAAGGTGCGCAAAACCTTGTCACCCATCGAGCCCACTATCGTTGCCCAGGCCACGGCCTTCAGCGTACCCGAACAGAAAATCGTCAAGGCCCGCAATGTGTTCGCGGTGATCTTCTCCGGCACCTACAGCGCCGGCACCTTGCTGCTGTGGCTCACCTACTTCATGGGCCTGGTGATTGTGTACCTGCTGACCAGTTGGCTGCCGACGCTGATGCGTGACAGCGGCGCGAGCATGGAGCAAGCCGCGTTTATCGGTGCGTTGTTCCAGTTCGGTGGGGTACTGAGCGCCGTTGGCGTGGGTTGGGCGATGGACCGGTTCAATCCCCACAAAGTCATCGGTATTTTCTACCTGCTGGCTGGGGTGTTTGCCTGCGCGGTCGGACAGAGCCTGGGCAATATCACCGTGCTGGCGACCTTGGTGCTGATTGCCGGGATGTGCGTTAACGGTGCGCAATCGGCGATGCCGTCCCTGGCGGCGCGTTTCTACCCGACCCAAGGCCGCGCCACCGGCGTGTCGTGGATGCTCGGCATCGGCCGCTTCGGCGCGATCCTCGGCGCCTGGATGGGCGCCACCTTGCTGGGCCTGGGCTGGAACTTCGAGCAGGTGCTCACCGCCCTGGTGATCCCGGCCGCAGTCGCCACCGCGGCAGTGGTCATCAAGGGCATGGTCAGCCATGCGGATGCGACCTGAGGTTGATTGATAGCTTGCCAACAATCGGTTCGATAATCGAACGCTTAGTCGATTATCGGATTGTTTGGCCCATTTCCCCAGCTTAATCTTCAAGCACTTCGGCGCCACCTCAGCGCCTTTTTCGATAACCCGGGAGCCCAACCCCATGGCTGACATTCTCACCCTGCGTGATGCGGTCAAGCGCTTCGTGAACGACGGCGATACCGTCGCCCTCGAAGGCTTTACCCACCTGATCCCTACCGCCGCAGGCCATGAAATCATTCGTCAGGGCAAGAAAGACCTGACGCTGGTACGCATGACGCCTGACCTGATCTACGACCAGTTGATCGGCGCCGGCTGTGCACGCAAGCTGATTTTCTCCTGGGGCGGCAACCCTGGCGTGGGTTCCCTGCATCGCCTGCGTGACGCGGTCGAGAAACACTGGCCGCAGCCGCTGGAGATCGAAGAACACAGCCATGCCGACCTGGCGAATGCCTACGTCGCTGGTGCCTCAGGCCTGCCGTTCGCGGTGCTGCGTGCCTACGCCGGTTCCGACCTGCCCAAGGTCAACCCGCTGATCAAAAGTGTGACTTGCCCGTTTACCGGCGAAGTGCTGGCGGCGGTGCCGTCGGTACGCCCGGACATCACCGTGATTCACGCCCAGAAGGCCGACCGCAAGGGCAACGTGTTGCTCTGGGGCATTCTCGGTGTGCAGAAGGAAGCGGCCCTGGCGGCCAAGCGTTGCATCGTCACCGTCGAGGAAATTGTTGACGACCTGAATGCACCGATGAACAGCTGCGTATTGCCGACCTGGGCCCTGACTGCTGTCTGCCACGTACCCGGCGGCGCGCATCCTTCCTACGCCCACGGTTACAACGAGCGCGACAATCGCTTCTACCAGGCGTGGGACCCGATTGCCCGCGACCGTGGGACGTTTACCGCCTGGATTGACGAATACATCCACGGAACTGCCGACTTCAGTGAATTCCAGGCCAAACTGGCCACCGCGCAGGAGGCCAAGTAATGGCTTACTCGACCAATGAAATGATGACCGTCGCCGCCGCGCGCCGCCTCAAAAACGGCTCGGTGTGCTTTGTCGGCATCGGCCTGCCCTCGAAAGCAGCCAACCTGGCGCGCCTGACTTCGTCGCCCGACGTGGTGTTGATCTATGAGTCCGGCCCAATTGGCGCCAAGCCTTCGGTACTGCCGTTGTCCATCGGTGACGGTGAACTGGCGGAAACCGCTGACACCGTGGTGCCAACCGGTGAGATTTTTCGCTACTGGCTGCAAGGCGGGCGCATTGACGTCGGCTTTCTCGGTGCGGCTCAGGTCGACCGTTTCGGCAACATCAACACCACCGTGGTCGGTGACTATCACCAGCCCAAAGTACGCCTGCCAGGTGCCGGTGGCGCGCCGGAGATTGCCGGTTCCGCCAAGAGCGTGCTGATCATCCTCAAGCAGTCGTCCCGGTCGTTCGTGGACAAGCTGGACTTCATCACCTCCGTCGGCCACGGCGAGGGCGGCGATTCACGCAAGCGCCTGGGCCTGCCGGGCGCCGGTCCTGTCGGCATCATTACCGACCTGTGCATCATGGAGCCGGAAGAGGGCACCCATGAATTTGTGGTCACCGCGCTGCACCCTGGCGTAACTCGCGAGCAAGTGGTGGCCGCCACCGGTTGGGCGATCCGCTTTGCCGACCAGGTCAGCATCACTGCCGAACCGACGGACATCGAACTGACCGCCCTGCGTGACCTCGAAGCCCGCACGGCCGCCGCTCATGGCCAAGCACCTGGAGAAGCCTGATGCGCGACGTGTTTATCTGTGATGCCATCCGCACGCCCATCGGCCGGTTTGGCGGTGGCCTGGCCACGGTGCGTGCCGACGACCTGGCGGCGCTGCCGATCAAGGCGCTGATGGAACGCAACCCGTCGGTGGACTGGCGTGCGGTGGACGAGGTGTTCCTCGGCTGCGCCAACCAGGCCGGCGAAGACAACCGCAACGTTGCGCGCATGGCGCTGTTGCTGGCGGGCCTGCCCGAGACTATTCCCGGCGTGACCCTCAACCGGTTGTGCGCCTCGGGCATGGACGCCATCGGCACCGCGTTTCGCGCCATCGCCAGCGGCGAAATGGAGCTGACGATTGCCGGCGGCGTCGAGTCGATGTCCCGTGCACCGTTCGTGATGGGCAAGGCCGATGCGGCGTTTTCGCGCAACATGAAGCTGGAAGACACCACCATCGGCTGGCGTTTTATCAACCCGCTGATGAAGGAACAATACGGCGTGGATGCAATGCCGCAGACCGCCGATAACGTCGCCGACGATTACCAAGTGTCCCGCGCCGATCAGGACGCCTTCGCCCTGCGCAGCCAGCAACGCACGGCAGCCGCTCAGGCGGCCGGGTTCTTTGCCGAAGAAATCGTGCCAGTGCGGGTCGCCCATAAAAAAGGCGAAACCGTGGTGGCGCACGATGAGCATCCACGGGACACCACCCTCGAAGCCCTGACCAAGCTCAAGCCGGTCAACGGCCCTGACAAAACTGTCACCGCTGGTAATGCTTCGGGTGTGAATGATGGCGCCGCCGCGCTGATCCTGGCGTCCGCCGAAGCGGTCAAGAAACACGGCCTCACCGCCCGTGCCCGCGTGTTGGGCATGGCCAGCGCCGGTGTCGCCCCGCGTGTGATGGGCATCGGCCCGGTGCCGGCGGTGCGCAAACTGGTGGAGCGCCTGGGGTTGGCGGTCACCGATTTTGACGTGATCGAACTCAACGAAGCCTTCGCCAGCCAAGGCCTGGCGGTGCTGCGTGAATTGGGGATCGCCGACGACGCGCCCCAGGTCAATCCGAACGGTGGCGCCATCGCCCTTGGGCATCCGCTGGGCATGAGCGGTGCACGGTTGGTCCTGACAGCCCTGCATCAGTTGGAAAAAACCGGTGGCCGTAAAGGCCTGGCGACCATGTGTGTCGGCGTCGGCCAAGGCTTGGCCCTGGCGATTGAACGCATCTAATAAGAGAGGACTGCTCCATGAGTGACAAGCCCGGTTACCGGCGCCCGCAAGCGGGCACTCAACCTGATTACCTGCACCCGGCCTACCAGTCGACGAACCTGCGTTCGCCGTCCCAGCCGCTGGTGTTCCTGCCCCATTCCTTGTCGGAAATCACCGGCCCGACCATCGGTGCCGAGCGGATCAACGAGAAGGACAACGACCTCACCGCGCAGCATGAAGGCGAACCACAGGGCGAGCGCATCATCATTCATGGCCGCGTGCTGGACGAAAACGGTTTGCCGGTGCCGGGCATCCTCGTGGAGATCTGGCAGGCCAACGCCGCCGGTCGCTACAACCACAAGCGCGATGTGCACGACGCGCCGCTGGACCCGAATTTCACCGGCACCGGCCGCACCGTCACCGACGCCGATGGCTGGTACCAGTTCCAGACCATCAAGCCCGGCGCCTACCCGTGGGGCAACCATCACAATGCATGGCGCCCGGCGCATATCCACTTTTCGCTGTTTGGCCCGAGTGTGCTGACGCGGTTGGTCACGCAGATGTATTTCCCCGGCGACCCGTTGCTGGAATACGACCCGATCTACAACTGCGTGCCGGACACTTCGGCCAAGCAGCGCTTGATCGCCAGCTTCGACCTGGAAAAAACCATTCCTTCCTATGCCCTCGGCTACCGCTGGGACATCGTCCTGCGCGGCCGCGACGCCACGCCGATGGAGAAATGAGATGAGCCTTTACGCAACCACGTCCCACACCGTCGGGCCGTATTACCACATCGGCCTGACCTGGCTGAACCGCGAAGACCTGACCGTCGCCGCCACCCTTGGCGAGCGCGTGGCGATCAGCGGGCAAGTGGTGGATGGCAACGGTGATGTGGTCAACGACGCCATGCTCGAGGTCTGGCAGGCCAATGCCGCCGGCAAGTACGACCATCCGGAAGATGAGCAGGACAAGGCCGTCGACCCTAACTTTGAAGGGTTTGGCCGGGTGCCGGTGGACGCCGAAGGGCGCTTCCGGTTTACCACCATCAAGCCGGGGGCTGTTCCGGGCCTGAAAGGCACGACCCAGGCGCCGCATTTGGTGGTGCTGGTGTTTGCGCGAGGCTTGGTGAAGCACTTGCTGACGCGAATTTATTTTGACGGTGAGGTGCTCAATGGCGATGACGCGCTGCTGGCATGTGTGCCGGCCGAGCGGCGTAGCACCTTGATTGCCAGGCAGGATGAGCAGGGTGTGTATCAGTGGAATGTGATTTTGCAGGGGACGGATAAGGAGACGGTGTTTTTTGATTATTGAGTAAGGCTTGGGGGCCTCTTCGGGGGCAAGCCCCCTCCCACAGTTGATCGAGTTGTCTGAGCCTTACTCGGTTAAGTGTGGGAGGGGGCTTGCCCCCGATAGGGCCCTCAGGCAACCCATTATCCAAATGTCTGCTTGCGGAACATGGTTGTTGCAAAGTATGTCTAGGCTATAACCGTTCCCACTGAGTGAAAAATCATGACAACCACCACCAGTCACTACACCGGAGAAGAACGCAGCAAACGGATCTTCGCGATTGTCGGTGCCTCCTCCGGCAACCTGGTCGAATGGTTCGACTTCTACGTCTACGCCTTCTGCGCCATTTACTTCGCCCCGGCGTTTTTCCCCTCGGACGACCCCACGGTCCAACTGCTCAACACCGCCGGCGTATTCGCCGCCGGGTTCCTGATGCGCCCCATCGGCGGCTGGCTGTTTGGCCGGGTGGCCGATAAACACGGTCGCAAAAATTCGATGATGATTTCGGTGCTGATGATGTGTGCCGGCTCGCTGGTCATCGCCTTCCTGCCCACCTACAAAGACATCGGCGCCTGGGCCCCGGCGTTGCTGCTGGTGGCGCGGTTGTTCCAGGGGTTGTCGGTGGGTGGCGAGTACGGCACCACCGCAACCTATATGAGTGAAGTCGCCCTCAAAGGGCAGCGCGGTTTCTTCGCCTCGTTCCAATACGTCACCCTGATCGGCGGGCAACTGCTGGCGGTGTTGGTGGTGGTGATCCTGCAACAGATCCTCACCGAAGAAGAATTGCGCGCCTGGGGCTGGCGGATTCCGTTCGTGATCGGCGCGATTGCGGCGGTGATTTCGCTGTTGCTGCGTCGCACCCTCAAGGAAACCAGCAGCAAGGAAATGCGCCAGGACAAGGACGCCGGCAGCATCGCTGCGCTGTTTCGCAACCATAAAGCGGCGTTTATCACCGTGCTCGGCTACACCGCCGGCGGCTCGCTGATTTTCTACACGTTCACCACCTACATGCAGAAGTACCTGGTGAACACCGCCGGGATGCACGCCAAGACCGCCAGCTACATCATGACCGGCGCGCTGTTCGTGTACATGTGCATGCAGCCGCTGTTCGGCATGCTCTCGGACAAGATCGGTCGACGCAACTCGATGCTCTGGTTTGGCGCCCTCGGTACCCTGTGCACCGTGCCGATCCTTTTGACCCTGAAAACCGTGACCAGCCCGTTCCTGGCGTTTGTGCTGATTTCCCTGGCGTTGGCTATCGTGAGCTTCTACACCTCGATCAGCGGCCTGGTGAAAGCAGAAATGTTCCCGCCCCATGTGCGTGCCTTGGGCGTAGGCCTGGCCTATGCGGTGGCCAATGCGATCTTCGGCGGCTCGGCGGAATACGTGGCCTTGGGTCTGAAATCCATGGGCATGGAAAACACCTTTTATTGGTACGTCACCGGCATGATGGCCGTGGCTTTCCTGTTCAGCTTGCGTCTGCCGAAACAGGCGGAGTACTTGCACCACGATTTGTAAGGAACGCGTTATGACACTGCGCACCAGCAATCAGCTGTTCGACGCTTACTTCACAGCTGACAGCATGGCCGAGGTGTTCTGCGACCAGGGGCGCTTGCAGGGCATGTTGGATTTTGAGGCAGGTTTGGCCCGCGCCGAGGCGCGGGTCGGGTTGATTCCCCAGGCCGCCGTTGCACCGATTGCCCAGGCATGCCTGGCGTCGTTGTACGACGTGGACGCGCTTGGCGTGGCGATTGCCACCGCAGGCAATTCGGCGATTCCGTTGGTCAAGGCGCTGGGTAAGTTGATCGCCAGCGAAGATGCCGGGGCCGAACGCTACGTGCATCTGGGCGCGACCAGCCAGGATGTGATGGACACCGGGCTGGTGCTGCAATTGCGGCGCGCACTGGTGTTGATCGAAACCGACCTTGCTCGCTTGGGGGATGTACTCGCCGCCCAGGCCCAGCGTTATGCGACCACACCGATGGCCGGGCGTACCTGGCTGCAGCACGCAACGCCCGTGACGTTGGGCATGAAAATCGCCGGTTGGCTGGGCGCCGTGACGCGCAGTCGTCAACGTCTTACCGAGCTGAAACCGCGCCTGTTGGTGCTGCAATTCGGCGGCGCCTCCGGCACCTTGGCCGCACTCGGTGAGCAGGCGATGCCGGTGGCCGAGGCGTTGGCGGCTGAGCTGCAACTGAGCTTGCCCGAACAGCCCTGGCACACTCAGCGTGATCGCCTGGTGGAGTTCGCCAGCGTGCTGGGGTTGATCGCCGGCAGCCTCGGCAAGCTGGGCCGCGACATCAGCCTGTTGATGCAGACCGAAGCGGCGGAAGTGTTCGAACCGTCGGCGCCGGGCAAGGGTGGCTCGTCGACTATGCCGCACAAACGCAATCCAGTCGGCGCTGCGGTGCTGATCAGTACGGCCACCCGCGTGCCTGGGTTGGTCGCGACGATGTTCAGCGCGATGCCCCAGGAGCATGAGCGCAGCCTGGGCTTGTGGCATGCCGAATGGGAAACCTTGCCGGAGATCTGCCGGTTGGTCTCCGGTGCCTTGCAACAGGCGCTGCAGGTGAGCGAGGGGTTGGAAGTCGACCCCGAGCGCATGAAGCAGAACCTCGATCTGACCCAGGGCCTGGTCCTGGCCGAAGCAGTCAGCATCGTGCTTGCCCAGCGCCTGGGCCGCGAAACCGCACACCATTTGCTGGAGCAGTGCTGCAAGCGAGCAGTCGCCGAAGGGCGCCATCTACGCGCCGTATTGGCCGACGAACCGCAGGTCAGCGCCGAGCTGTCTGCACCCGAACTCGACCGCCTGCTCGACCCGGCCCACTATCTGGGCCAGGCGCACACTTGGGTCACCCGTGCTGTCACCGAACATTTTGAACTGACTGCCTGAGGAGGCCACCATGCCATTTGCACAACTTGCCGAGGGCGACCTGCATTACCAACTCGATGGCCCCGTGGACGCGCCAGTATTGGTGCTGTCCAACTCGTTGGGCACTGACCTGCATATGTGGGACATCCAGATTTCGGCCTTCACCGAGCATTTTCGCGTGTTGCGTTTCGATACCCGTGGCCATGGCAAATCCCTGGTTACCAAGGGCCCCTACAGCATCGAACAGCTCGGCCGTGATGTGCTGGCGCTGTTGGACGCACTGGATATTCAACGCGCGCATTTTTGCGGCCTGTCCATGGGCGGCCTGATTGGCCAATGGCTGGGCATCAACGCCGGTGAGCGTTTGCAGAGCCTGGTGGTGTGCAACACCGCGGCCAAGATCGGCACGCCGGAGATCTGGAACCCGCGCATCGAGATGGTGTTGCGCGACGGTGCAGCGGCGATGGTGGCCTTGCGTGATGCCTCCATTGCGCGCTGGTTCACCGCTGACTTCGCAGCGGCCAACCCGCACCAGGCCCAGCAGATCACCGACATGCTCGCGTCCACTTCGCCCGAGGGTTATGCGGCCAACTGCGGCGCCGTGCGGGATGCGGATTTCCGTGAGCAACTGCGCACGATCAAAGTGCCGACCCTGGTGATTGCCGGCACCGAAGATGCCGTCACACCGCCAGAGGGTGGCCGCTTTATTCAGACCCATGTGAGGGGTGCCGAGTACGCTGAGTTCTATGCGGCGCACCTGTCCAACGTTCAGGCCGGTGCTGCATTCAGCGACCGTGTAATTGAATTTTTGCTGGCCCGTTGAGGAGCTTTTTGTGGAAGAGAAACAACGTTACACCGAGGGGCTGCAAGTACGCCGCGACGTGCTGGGCGACGCGCATGTCGACCGTAGCCTCAATGCCCTGACCGAGTTCAATAGCGAATTCCAGGAAATGATCACCCGCCACGCCTGGGGTGACATCTGGACCCGCCCGGGCCTGCCTCGGCACACCCGCAGCCTGATCACCATTGCCATGCTGATCGGCATGAACCGCGCCGAAGAGCTCAAGCTGCACCTGCGCGCCGCTGCCAGCAATGGCGTGACCCGTGCCGAGATCAAGGAAGTGCTGATGCAGAGCGCGATCTACTGCGGGATCCCGGCGGCGAATGCCACCTTCCACCTGGCTGAATCCGTGTGGGATGAGCTGGGCGTTGAGTCCCGCCAACCCGACTAGATTTGAACTGCGCTCAAAATGTGGGAGGGGACTCCCACCTGTTTGATTTCACAAGGCTTCAAGTTTCAGTGGGAATCAGCATCCCACACCCAGTTCCATACCCCCGGCAGGTGCACGGCTTCGCTCACATCCTTGACCGTCCGCGCCAGCGCCGCACGCTGCAGTGCATCATGGTCGGTATAGAACGGCTCGGCGGCGGTCTTCATGCCGGTGACCTGGGCACTGTCCAGCAGGATCTGCAAATATTCCTGCATATGCCGCGCGGTGTAGCGGTTGATGTCGTGGAAGGTCACCACCACCGGTATCACCCCATCCACCGTTGGCAACTCGCCCAATGCAATGCGCTCGCGCACCACCGATAGTTGCCGATACAGGTTGGCGCGGCGGCGTGGGCTGCCGTTGAAGCCCCAGATTTTGCCGTCATTGGCGCTCAAGTCCGTCAGCAGCACGTGCAGGCCATGGCGCTGGTAGGCGGCGAAGGTGCGGCGGTCGTAGTTCCAGAACGGCGGGCGCACCAGCACCGGTGGCGCGCCGGTGATCGCGGCGATATCGGCAGAACCCTGGGCGAGGGTGCTTTCCAGTTCGGCGTTGTTCAGCCAGCGATGGTTGGTATGAAACGCCGTGGCTGTGTGGAAGGCCAGGATATGCCCGCCCGCGTACTCACGTTCCATGGTCTTGCGACCCCGTGAACTGCCGCCGGAACGGGCCGCCTCGGTCTGCAAAAAGAACACCGCCTTGATCCCCGGCAACACCGGGTTGTGCGCCAGGTCGGCCACCACCGAACGGCTCGGGTTGTTGTAGCCCGAGGCACTGGGACCGTCATCGAAGGTCAGCAGGAAACGGATCGGCGCCTGGCTTTGCAGGCGCTGCTCAGTCTGGGGCGTCAGGGCGACGGGCGCGCCGATGCAGCCACTGAGGCTCACGGCCAGGGCCAGCACGGCCGATGCGATGGCGAAGGATTTCATGGTGTATGCGGGCTCGAAAAAGAGGCCGCTGCTGGGCGGATCAGCAGCGGCAGGCGCGCACCATACAGCAAGTGCGACGCTGGATTACAGCAGACTTATCGGGTAACTGACGATCAACCGGTTTTCGTCAAACTCGTTGTTGCTGTAGTCGCGGCGCATGCTGGAGTTGCGCCAGCGCATCGTCAGGTTTTTCAGGCTGCCGCTTTGCACGGTGTAGCCCAATTCGCTTTCGCGACCCCATTCCTTGCCATCAGTGATGGTGCCGGTGTGCACGTTGCTGCCGCTGATATAGCGGTTCATCAAGGTCAGGCCCGGCACACCGAGGGCGGCGAAGTTGTAGTCGTGGCGCAGTTGCCAGGATCTTTCCTGGGCGTTGTCGTAGCTGGAGTTATAGCTGTCGTTGGCCAGGGTGCCGCCGCTGGTGCCGTTGACGCGCATCCAGGCGTTGTTGCCGGTGAGTTTTTGCAGGCCGACATAGAAGGTGTTGCCGCCGTACTTGGCAGAGAGCAGGCCGGACCAGGTCTTGTTGTCCAACTCGCCAGCGCGGGCACTGCCGTCGTCCTTGCCGTAGAAGAACCCGAGGTTGGCGCCCAGGGTCCAGTCACCGAGGGGCTGGCTGTGGGTCAGGTTGACGTATTGTTGGCTGTAGATGTCCTTGAGCTGGGCATTCCACAGGCCGACCTGGGTGCGTTTGTCGTTGAACGCGTATTCGCCGCCCTGGAAGTTGAAGCGGTCAGAGGTGAAGGCGGCTTTGCCGGTCATCGACAGGTCGGTCATGCTGCTGTCGTCACGCGGGCTGTTGGCGCGGAATTGGCCGCCGTAGAGGGTCAGTCCGTCGATTTCCCTGGACGTGATCTGCCCGCCGCGCAGGGTTTGCGGCAGGGAACGGCCGTCGTCCGAGCGCAGGATCGGCAGCACCGGCATCCACTCGCCGACCTTGACTTCGGTCTTCGAAATACGGGCCTTGAACGCTACACCGAGGCGCCCGAACTCATCCGCCGGCCGGCCGTCGCGATCCAGCGGCAACAGCTGTGTGCCACCGGTGCCGCGCCCGCCATCGAGCTTCAACGAATACAGCCCCAGCACATCCACACCGAACCCAACCGTGCCCTGGGTAAAGCCGGACTTGGCGTCAAGAATGAAACTCTGCGTCCACTCCTGCGCGCCGCCCTGGGTCTTGGTCGGGTTGGTGAAATTGCGGTTGATAAAAAAATTGCGCAAGTTGAGGTTGGCGCTGGCGTCTTCCAGGAAGCCGTGCTCTTCGGCGACGACGGGAATTGCCAGGCTGGCGACAGCGGTGGCCAGCAAGAGCTGGCAGGGACGGAACGTGCTCATGGCGTTGGACCTGTTGTTATTGGGGTTATGCAGGTGGCGGCCATGGTGCGGGGCGGTACGGGGGCGATGAAAGTG